>JANMAO010000028.1:0-3387 GCA_031359875.1 Lysobacter sp. | reverse complement strand
CCACGCCACGTCGAGCCGATGCAGCAGGTAGGGATCGTGGTACGCAGCGCGGCCGAGCATCGCGCCATCGGCGTGCGCGAGGTGCGTGGTCGCATCGGCCAGCGTCGCGATGCCGCCATTGACGATCACCCCCAGGTCCGGACGCTCGCGCTTGAGCTGGTAGGCCCAGTCATAGCGCAGCGGTGGCACCTCGCGATTTTCCTTCGGCGACAGCCCCTTCAACCAGGCGTTGCGCGCATGCACCACGAACAGCCCGCAGCCGGCCGCGGCGATCCGGTCGATGAAGACGCGGAAGACGTCGTAATGTTCGTCATCATCAATGCCGAGCCGGCACTTCACCGTCACCGGCACGCTGGACGCCGCGATCATCGCGGCGACGCTGTCGGCTACGAGTTCGGGCTCGCGCATCAGGCACGCCCCGAAGCGCCCCGCCTGCACCCGGTCCGACGGACAGCCGACATTGAGGTTGATCTCGTCGAAGCCATGCTCCTGCCCGATGCGCGCCGCCTGCGCCAGCAATGCCGGCTCGCTGCCGCCCAACTGCAACGCCACCGGATGCTCGACCGGATCCAGCGCCAGCAATTTGTCCCTGTCGCCATGTATGACCGCATTGGCATGCACCATCTCGGTATACAGCCGCGCATGGGGCGCCAGGATCCGGTGGAACACCCGGCAATGGGTGTCGGTCCAATCCATCATCGGGGCGACGGAGAGGCGCAGGGCATTGTTGGGGATGGCGAGAGAGCCCGGCATGGCGGCCATTGTAAGTGGCGGCGGCTGAGCGCTATCTGCTGCTTGAAATGGCTTCGCGAATTCGGTGAATGAGGTCGTACCCGGAAGCGGCTCTGGCTTGAAGGGTTAGATGATGAACGGGATGAAGCGTTTGGTGCGTGTCATGTAGTCCCGGTATGGCTCGCCAAGCGTATTGAGAAGCGCCTTCTCCTCAACGCAGACCCGAACGCCATAAAGCGCGCAGTGAACGAGGAACAGGATTGCAGCACTGATCCAGCTGCCCAGCGCGATGCCGACGCCGGTGAACATCAAGAGCGCGGCGGTATATGACGGATGGCGAACCAGGCGATATACGCCGTGCTGGATCACTTGCTGATCCTTTGAAACGACAACCGCGCCCGTGAAAAACCTGCCAAGGGTGTTGAAGCAATAGCGGCGCAGTACACCACCCGCTACGAGCATGGCCGTGCCCACTGCCACTGCTGCAATTGGCAATGGCATGGTCAGCCAGGGAAGAAACGATGCCGCCACTCCTGCGAGCATCGCCAGGGGAGATCCCATCATGAGCATGCGAAACGTGCCCGCATCCTGTGCAGAAGACGCCTCGGGAACGGCTTGCCGGACGACGCGGCCCTCGCGAGAGAACACCACAACGAATACCAGCCAGAAGGGAATCGCGAGCGGCAGCTTGAAGATCTCTGGTGTGTGCAGGTGCAAGAGCATTCTCCGTCGTCTGATGCCTGAATCAAGCCAATCCGCGAAGCGGCTTCGATTTGAAGAATGGTCATGTATCCAATTTCGGAAGCGCACCACTCAGCAGCCAACGATCCTCTTGCAAGGGCATGCGGAATATGTGCTCGGATGTTCAAGCGCAAGAATGACCAGGTCAAGCTGCGTCACTAGCACCACAAATTTGCATCGGGTTCGGCTGTGGGTGCTTTTCCCCCCATCTACGGATCAACATCTTTGGCGGCGAGCCGCTGGGCGGGGCTTTCGGTCGCCCATTCGCTCCCCTTCAGCTTTCCAGGGCTAGGATTCGCTTACTTGCTGAGGGCGATTCGCTTACTTGCTGAGGGCAAGGTCATTCTTCTCAATCCACTGAGGTCCCATACCATGACTCACTCGAAACTCTCTATTGCAATGTTGGTTTTCCTGACCCCGGCTGTCGCGTTCGCTCACGGCGGCGGCATGGGCGGTGGCGGTGCAGGCCACGGCAGTATTGGCGGCGGTTCATCGATGGGCCCCCCACCCAATGCAGGTGGCGGAATGGATTCGTCCAATCGTGCTGGCGCTTCCCACGTTGATACGGCCATGCATGGTGCAACCAACAGGGCCGGCGGCAAGGACTCGAACAACGACGCCCACGGCGACGCTGTTTCGGCTGCAGCGAAGGCAGCCAAGCTGGACAATGACGGCGACACGGTCGGCTCCGACGTGCGAGCCGTGGCCCACAACAAGACGCTCGACAGGACGCACGTCAGGACCCATGTCAGAACCCACGTTAAGACGCATGCCAGCAAGATCAAGGGTACTGACAATGATGCCCATGGCGACGCCGTTTCAGCGGCGGCCAAAGCAGCGAAGCTGGACAAAGATGGGGACACGGTCGGGAGCGATGTAAGCACAGTCGCTCACACCAAGACGCAAACCCGACATCACAAGTAAGACGACAACGTAAGTCGGAGTCGAACTGGGCCGCCCGAAGCAAAGGGCGGCCCAGTCTTGTCAGATCGCGATCCCCGCGCCTGTCGCGCTGAATCGCCACCGATTGTCTAGGCGCATGACCGGCAACTTGTTTACACGCGCGGGTCAGGGGCTTCTTGTCCTTCGGGCGCGCCCCAGTTATCGACAACTGTGTCGAACAATTCGATGACGGTGAGGGAGTCACACAATATCTGCGGATGCAAAACCATCTTTTGCCCATTGAAGTCGTGCAAAAAATAAGGGCACGCCGTACCAAGCGAATTAATCTCATCTTGCGCGGCAATGGCCGCCGCCCAGTCATGAAGTCTCAGCTTCTCTTGAAAGGTTTTTTGTAACTCCAGATTCCGAACAGTGTCCTGCTCAGTAAGCTGCGCCGGAGGAACGTAGAGGGGAATCCGGTGAGCCAGTCCATCGCGGAAGTCTGTCGAATACGTTTTGTGCCACGCCTGCAGGTCCTCGCCGATCAAGAAGGCCTGTATGGGTTGAGGCAACCGTCGCTGCAGTGCAGTCTTGAAAAGCGAGACGTCGAATTTGCGTAGGGCAAGGCCGAACTCTTTGACGAACGTCCAAGCGAGATTGTCCTGCAGTGCATTGCTGTGAATAATGAAAGCATGCAAGCTGATGTTCACGTCTTGGAGCGCGTCTCTCCCTAGGGGAGCGACTTGATCGGGCGGAAGAGCCTCGAAAATTCTCCCCGCGGAACGCCGGATAAGCTGCAACCGCCGACCAACCCCGTACAGCATGAAATGCTTAGCTTCATCATTCACCAGCCGCTCATGGGCGAAGCCAATGGACTTGGCTTGAGCAAGCTCCAGACCTGCCTGGGTCTCAGGGTGTTTCTGCTGCAGATGTTCGATGACTTCCGGCGAATAGCGCATGAGTTCCTTTCGAGGCAAAGGGGCCCGAGTGCATTAACGTTTGAATCAAATATTCACTCTGGCCCCTTTGTTT
>JANMAO010000235.1:0-5454 GCA_031359875.1 Lysobacter sp. | reverse complement strand
GGACCGCATCTACGGCGACGTGCTGGAACACAACCAGCCGATGCTGACGCTGGCGCAATCGCTGGGGTTCCACCGCGAAGCGTCGGACGATCCCGGCATGGTGCGCGTCGTGCTGGAGCTGCAGCGCGCCAAGGTGTGACTCCCGTTCCTGCATATTAAAGCGTCCTGCGCATACGCGGATGCGCAGTGTCATGCAGCGGCTGGACATGCGCTGACAGGACATCGCCCCACCCCATGCCTGCTGGTCTGAGCAGGTCACTCGCGTAAACTTGGCGATCCTTGCGCTGGCAGCGATGACTGCCGGCGCTGCACTTGTTTGCCACGAGAACCACGCACGATGTCCAAGCTTGAAGTCGCGCCCCCCCCGCTGCCCAAGGCCGGCCAGCAGCGTGCGTCCTGGCGCGCACCGGCGTCGGCCTCGGCGCTGGCATGGGTGATCGCGCGCGCGGCCGAGGCACATCCGGGAATCCTGCTCGCCATCACCCGCGACAACCACACCGCGCACCAGCTCGAGTCCGACCTGCGCACCTTGATCGGCGCAGATGCGGCGTTGCTGCCGGTGCTGCCATTCCCCGATTGGGAAACGCTGCCTTACGACCGCTTCAGCCCGCATCCGGACATCGTCTCGCAACGACTGGCCACGCTGCACCGATTGCCGGCGCTCAAGCGCGGCATCGTGGTCGTCCCGGTGCAGACCTTGCTGCAACGGCTGCCGCCACTGCGCTACGTCGCGGCCAACACGTTCGACGTCAAGGTCGGCCAGCTACTCGACCTGGAGGCCGAAAAGCGCCGGCTCGAAGCCGCGGGCTATCGCAACGTGCCGCAGGTGCTGGATCCGGGCGACTTCGCCGTGCGTGGTGGCCTGCTCGACGTCTACCCGATGGGCGCCGAAGAACCCTATCGCGTCGAGTTGCTCGACAACGAGATCGACTCGATCCGTGCATTCGATCCGGAATCACAACGCTCGCTCGACAAGATCGACTCCGTACAACTATTGCCGGGACGCGAGGTGCCACTCGACGAAGTGGCAACGAAGCGCGCCCTGGATACGCTGCGCGATCGCTTCGATATCGACACGCGCCGCAGCTCGCTGTTCCAGGATCTGAAAGCGGGACTGGCGCCAGCCGGCGTCGAGTATTACCTGCCGCTGTTCTTCGAGCAGACCGCGACGTTGCTCGACTACCTTGGAGCGGGCGCACTGCCAGTCGTCGGCGAAGGCGCGCTCGAGGCAGCCGACCAGTTCTGGACGCAGACGCGCGAGCGCTACGAGCAACGCCGGCATGACATCGAGCGCCCGTTGCTGCCGCCCGACGAATTGTATTTGCCGCCGGAAACCCTGCGCGAAAGCCTGAACCAGCGCGACCGCATCGAAGTGTGTGGCATCGAACATGCGCGCCGCCAACAGTCGGCCGCGCTCGGCGACCAGCCTGCGCCGACCCTGCCGCTTGCGGCAAAAGACCAGGCACCGGCCGCCGACCTGCATGCATTCCTCGGCAGTTATCCCGGCCGCGTGCTGATTGCCGCGGATTCGGCGGGACGACGCGAGGCACTGGGAGAAGTGCTTGCCGCGGCCGGCCTGCATCCACGCACGCTCGCCAGCTGGCCGGAATTCCTCGCCGGCGACACGCGCTTCGCCATCGCGGTTGCGCCGCTCGACGACGGCTTCGCGATCGACGCGCCGCATGCTGTCGAACAGGGTTTTGCGATCCTCACCGAGCGCCAGCTGTTCCCGGAACGCGCCGCGCAGCCCCGCCGACGCAAGCGAGCTGGACGCGAGCCGGACGCGATCGTCCGCGACCTCGGCGAACTATCCGAAGGCGCGCCAATCGTGCACGAGGACCACGGCGTCGGCCGCTACCGCGGTCTGGTCACCCTCGAAGCCGGCGGCACCGCCGGCGAATACCTGGAGATCGAATACGCCAAGGGCGACCGCCTGTACGTCCCGGTCGCGCAGCTGCACCTGATCAACCGCTATTCCGGCGCATCGCCCGAAACCGCGCCGCTGCACTCGCTCGGCGGCGAGCAATGGAGCAAGGCCAAGCGCAAGGCCGCGGAAAAAGTGCGTGACGTCGCCGCCGAATTGCTCGAGATCCAAGCGCGACGGCGCGCGCGCGCCGGGCTGGCGCTGCAGGTCGACCGCTCGATGTACGAACCGTTCGCAGCGTCATTCCCGTTCGAGGAAACCCCCGACCAGCACGCTGCGATCGAAATGGTGATCCGCGAATTGTCGTCCTCGCAACCGATGGATCTGGTCGTCTGTGGCGACGTCGGCTTCGGCAAGACCGAGGTCGCGGTGCGTGCGGCCTTCGTCGCCGCCGTCGCCGGCAAGCAGGTTGCGGTGCTGGTGCCGACCACGCTGCTCGCCGAGCAGCACTACCGCAACTTCCGCGACCGTTTCGCCGACTGGCCCGTGCGGGTCGAAGTGCTGTCGCGCTTCAAGACCGCGAAGGAAATCAAGACCGAGATCGGCAGGATCGCCGATGGCACCCTCGACATCATCGTCGGTACGCACCGGCTGCTGCAGAAGGACGTGCGCTTCAAGGACCTCGGCCTGGTCATCGTCGACGAGGAACAACGTTTTGGCGTGCGCCAGAAAGAGGCGTTGAAAGCGCTGCGCGCCAACGTCCATTTGCTGACGCTGACCGCGACCCCGATCCCCCGCACGCTCAACATGGCGATGGCCGGCCTGCGCGATCTCGCCATCATCGCAACCCCGCCCGCGCATCGACTTGCGGTGCAGACCTTCGTGGTGCCATGGGACGACATGCAGCTGCGCGAGGCGTTCCAGCGCGAACTCGCCCGCGGCGGCCAGGTGTACTTCCTGCACAACGATGTCGAATCGATCGGCCGCATGCAACGCGAGCTGCAGGACCTCGTCCCCGAAGCACGCATCGGCATCGCCCATGGCCAGATGCCCGAGCGCGAACTGGAACGGGTGATGCTCGACTTTCACAAGCAACGCTTCAACGTGCTGCTGTGCACGACGATCATCGAATCGGGCATCGACATTCCCAATGCCAACACCATCATCATGAACCGCGCCGACAAGTTCGGCCTCGCCCAGCTGCATCAATTGCGCGGCCGCGTCGGTCGTTCCCATCATCGCGCCTACGCCTACCTCGTCGTGCCCGACCAGCGCAGCATCACCGGCGACGCGCGCAAGCGGCTGGACGCGATCGCCTCGATGGACGAACTCGGCGCCGGTTTCACCCTGGCCACGCACGACCTCGAGATCCGCGGCGCCGGCGAACTGCTCGGCGAGGACCAGAGCGGGCAGATGGCCGAGGTCGGCTTCAGCCTCTACACCGAGTTGCTGGAACGCGCGGTACGCAGCATCAAGCGCGGCGAACTACCCGACCTCGATGCAGCCTCCCATCGTGGCGCCGAAGTCGAGCTGCACATTCCGTCGCTGATTCCGGATGATTACCTGCCCGACGTCCACACCCGCCTGACCCTGTACAAGCGCGTCAGTTCCGCGCGCGACGCCCACGACCTGCGCGAATTGCAGGTGGAGATGATCGACCGTTTCGGCTTGCTTCCCGATCCGGCCAAGCACCTGTTCGCTATTGCCGAGCTGAAGCTGCAAGCCACTCATCTTGGTATCCGCAAACTGGATCTCGGCCCTGTCAGCGGACGCCTGCAGTTTGAAAGCAAACCGAACGTCGATCCGATGACAGTGATCCAGTTGATCCAGAAACAACCGCAGCACTACGCGATGGACGGGCCCGAGAAGTTGCGGATCAAACTCGGACTTCCCGATGCGGCGAGCCGGCTGCAGGCGGCGCGGGGACTGCTGGTGGCGTTGCAGCGCTAGCAACTTTCTGCCGCCGTTACGTTGCGTCCGAAGTCTCTGGCTGTCGGTCCAGCGGACTCAGCACCGCGCCAGCACCGCGACCGAGCACATGTGTGTAGATCTGCGTGGTCGCTATGTCCTTGTGTCCAAGCAGCTCCTGCACCGTGCGGATGTCATGGCCAGCTTCCAGCAAGTGCGTGGCAAAAGAATGCCGAAGCGTGTGGCAAGTTGCGGGTTTGATGATGCGGGCCTTCATGCGTGCCGTCTTGACCGCACGTTGCAGCACGGCTTCATCGACGTGGTGGCGACGAAAGGCGCCGCTACGGGGATCCTTGGACGGCGCCGATGCAGGAAACAGATACTGCCAGCCGATTTCGCGATCGGCGGTCGGATACTTGCGCGCCAGTGCGTGTGGGAGCCAAACGCCACCCAGTCCCGCGGCCCCGTCCTGTGCGTGGATGACGTGCACGCGTTGGATCGCCTGTTCAAGCGCGTTGCGCAGGCGGCGCGGCAACGGCACCCGGCGATCCTTGCCGCCCTTTCCGTTGCGCACCATTATCTCCTGGCGCTCGAAATCCACGTCCTTGATCCGCAAATGCAGGCACTCCATCAGCCGCATCCCGGTTCCATAAAGCAGCGCTGCCATCAACCAAGTTTGCCCGTCGAGCATGGCCAGCAGCCGCCCCACTTCCTCAGCGGACAACACGACCGGGATCCGACGCGCACCCTTGGCGCGGACCACGCTGTCCATCCACGGCAAATGAATGCCAAGCACCTCCCGGTACAAGAAGAGCAGTGCCGCCAGGGCCTGGTTCTGGGTGGAGGCAGCCACCTTTCCCTCCGTCGCGAGCCGAGTGAGAAACGCCTCGACCTCCGTGCCCCCCATCTGCCGAGGGTGACGCCCAACATTCGCCCGCATGAAGCGCCAAGCCCATGCCAGGTACGCCTGCTCTGTCCGCATGCTGTAATGCTTCACTCGACAGCGCGCCCGAACCCGCTCCATCAAGTCCGGCATGGTCGCCGGGTTCTGCGTTACACCTTGCTTGCCGTTCCACGCATCCATGACACCCTCATCCGTGAGTCATAACACCGTCAGCATCGAACGTCGACGGACTTCAATCCATCAGGCAAAGCATTGATTTTGAGTAGGAAAGCTCCCGTTTGGAGGATTCTCTCCCCCACCGCATACTCGCCACGACATCCCGCTTCTGGGATCGAATGGGTGTTAGAGCCCGCAACCAACATCATGGTCAACCTCACTAGATTCCCGCCAAACATCAATTGTCCGACCTGCAGCATCAGGCTTAGGCCGGCTAAAGGCTCTGAGATTCGTCGTGGGCTGCAAAACGGCGATCCAACCATCCGCCAAGCTTTCGCTCACGCAGTTCAAGGGGATATGGGTCGCAAAACGCTTGAGCCTGGCCAGCTATCCGAGTGGCTAGAGGCGGAGACGCCCGAGGGCTCGTGGGTGCTCCTCTGTGACGGGTGCGGTCTCACGCAAGTTCACATGCAAGAGAGTTCGCCGGATTAGTCATGTGCAGGCAGGCGGGCTCTAACAATTCATTCAAGCCGAAACCGCTTCGCGGTTCGGCTTAATTCAGGCGTTAGGCCTCTCAGACGGGGGGTTCGTTTAGGCAGGTTTGCGGTCGTGCCCCCAGCAC
>JANMAO010000233.1:0-5473 GCA_031359875.1 Lysobacter sp. | reverse complement strand
CTGCTGGGGTGAAATATTTTCGATCTTCCCAGCCCTGTGCGCCGATACGTTCGGAGTGAAGAATGCTGCGGCAAATGCAGGCACGCTGTACACCGCAAAGGGCACGGCGTCGCTGCTCGTTCCGTTTGCATCGATCCTGTCCGCCGGTGGCAACTGGGACCGTGTCTTCATTGTTACCGCGGCCATCGCCATCGCCGCCGGCATCTCGGCAAAACTCATTCTTGCCCCGATGCGCAAACGCTACATCGCCGAGGCGAACGCGCGCGCTTTGCTCGCCAGCTAGGTCATCAATTTCCCATGAAACACGGCGGCGATCGTCGCCGTGCGTAGCCCTTCCCTTGCCAACAAAAAAGTGAGACATGCAATGAAATTCAAGCTCGAAACACTGGCGCTTGCACTGGTATTTGCCGCGGGTGCCCGCGCACAAGCCGCCGACTTGTCGGACGTCGAACGTTTGAAGCAGCAGATGCAAACCCTTCAAACGCAGCTGACAGCAGTGCAGTCCAAACTGGACTCCATGACAGCTGCGAGCCCGGGCCCAACAGCGACGGCACATGAGGCAAGCAAGGACGGCTCTGCTCTGGCGCCACTCACGGTGCGAATCGGCAAAGCTGAAGCAACCCTCTATGGATTCGCGGACCTGTCCTTCGATTCGGCTCATGATGGAAAGCAATCGGTTCGGCAGGTATCCAGCAATTTGTCCTACCTTGGCGTGCGCGGCGGTCGCGATTTCGGCTCGAGCGGATTGCGGGGGATCTTCCAGATCGAGACATTGGCCAACATCTCCGGCACGCCGACGGAGACTGGTGGGCTGGCTTCCCGAAATTCCTTCGTCGGCCTGCAAGGCGGCTTTGGCAAACTGATGCTGGGAAAGACCGACACACCTTACAAGCGCGCGACGCTTGCGATGGATCCATTCGCATCCAGCGTCGGCGACTACAACGCCATCATGGGCAATACCGGCGGCGACTTGCGAGCCGAGTTCGACGCTCGTATCCCGCATTCGGTCTTCTACGAATCGCCGAACCTTGGCGGCTTCCACCTGAATGCGCTGGTCTCCCCGGGGCAGAAGTTCAACAACTTGGCGAACTCGGACAAGTATGCGTTCGCGCAAGGCGAAAAGGTGTGCGCTGGAGCTACACCGGGAAGTTCAGGATCGAAGCCCGACCCTGGCTCGACCTTGTGCAATGACGGTGCGTTCACAACGGCGGTGAGTCTCTCGGTCGGTTACGAAGCGGGTCCGTTGATCGGCAACATCAGCTATGAGCGGCATCGCGCAACGGACCGCACAGGCGATACCAACGGTGTTCTGTCGGACGAGAGCGCAGCGAAGTTTGCGGTGTCGTACCGAATCGGCGGGAATCGCGTTGCCGCGATCATCGAGAAGTTTTACCGCGATGGCGGCATTGACCCCGCCGTCAACGAACGTGCCCGAACGGGTTACTACTTGAGCGACGTTCAGGAACTCGGATATGACACCGATCTGATGTTGGCATGGGCGCACGCCGGGAAGACCCCAGGCGGGCCCGACTTTGGAACCATCGATGACAAGGCGAACATGTACGCTATCGGGCTGAAACATCACTTCGACAAGCACGCTTCCGTCTATGTCGTGGGCGCAATGCTCAAACAAGGTCCGGGGGCTCACTATGCCCTCGGTGCTGGCGGACACGGAACCGCCATTGCGTCACCCCGGGACGACACCGGTAGCACGATTCCTGGACAGACCATTACCGCACTGGCGGTTGGAATGCAGTACGCGTTCTGATGCGGTCGGAACTGGCGGTGAGACCGTGCGGTCCCGGGCAATTCAGTGATGCGCGGACCTCCCTCCCGGCGCTCCCGGTCTCGATCGGCTTCGGCCTTGGTCATCCTCTCGACCATGACCAGTGCTTCCTGGGCGGGCCGCTCGCTCGGATCGAGCCGCTGTTGCCGCTCAGCCTCGTCCGAGGCTTTCCATACCACTCGCACTCGGTACTGCGTGCGGGCGGGAGTCGCGAGGCCGCCATCAGCACACACTGAGCGTCCGGCATTCCAGTAGCCGGTGGATGTGTCACTGCCTGCGCACGCGAAGAGTCGCGCGGCACAGGGCCGATCATCGGGGTGGAGGGCGTGCCGGGTCGCGGCGGGCTGCTGGTCCAGGACACCAACCACGACCACCGGCTCGACCCGGCCACCGACAAGGTCGTGGGCGGCATCATCGGCGCGGCCCCGCAGGGCGCCACCGGCCAGGTGGCGACCAGTCCGCTGCGTCCCGATGGCAAGCCGGTGCTGTCGGGCGAGGTGCTCCGCGACCCGGGCTGTCCCGCGACAATGGGTGGCGGCAAACCCAATCCCGGGCTGCTGACCTTCCAGTTCAAGGCCGGCGACAAGCCGGGGCTGTACCGGCCGACGGTGGAACTGATCGGGGGCAATGCGTATCAGTTCACCGTCGAGGCCACGGCGCCCTGAGCGCGTCTGTGGCAGCAGGTTTGGCACAGCGGGTCATATTGCAACGGCGTCGACCGTACTTGCCTTCCTTCATCGCCTAGGTCTGCCCGAGAAAAAAAGCATGCGTGCGACGCCAGAGACTGCCTTGACTGATACCCCACACGGTGGAGCTGCACTCGACTCCGCCCACATCGGCGATATCGAAGGCGCCTTTGGCACGATCCGCATGGGCGCAGACGCGCCGACAGCGGGATGGTCGGGGAGACTCAAGACGCTGCTCGCCATCCTCGGGCCCGGACTCATTGTCATGGTCGGGGACAACGACGCCGGGGCCTTCGGCACCTATACGCAGGCAGGGCAAAACTACGGCACCAGCCTGCTGTGGGTGCTGCTTCTTCTGGTGCCGGTCCTGTACGTGAATCAGGAGATGGTGCTGCGCCTGGGGGTGGTGTCCGGCGTCGGCCACGCCCGGCTCATCCTCGAGCGCTTCGGCAAATTCTGGGGCGCCTTCAGCGTGATCGACCTGTTCATCCTGAACGCCCTGACGATCATCACCGAGTTCATCGGCATCAGCCTCGGTCTGGATTATTTGGGCATTCCGAAGGTCCCGGGTGTTCTCGTCTCAGCGCTGGTGATCGTGGCCGCCGCCAGCACGGGATCGTTCAAGCGCTTCGAGCGGGTGTGCATGACCCTCGTGGTCGGCTCGCTACTTTTGATACCGATCGTCGTGATGGTGCATCCACCCATCGGGCAGGTGACCCGGGACTTGCTGGTTCCCGGCATGCCCGCCGGCGCCGACTTGTCGAAGGTCGTGTTGTTGATCATCGGCATCATCGGCACCACCGTGGCACCCTGGCAGCTCTTCTTCCAGCAGTCCTACATCATCGACAAGCGGATCACGCCGCAGTTCATGAACTACGAGAAAGCCGACCTGTGGCTCGGCATCGTCATCGTGGTCGTCGGGGCGACCGCGATCATCGCCTTTACGACGGCAACCTTCGCAGGGCACAGCGAGTTCGGCAACTTCACCGATGCCGGCGGCGTCGCGCGGGGGCTCGAGAAATACGTCAGCAAGGCTGCCGGCATCCTGTTCGCCGTGGTCCTGATCGACGCCTCGATCATCGGCGCTGCCGCAGTCGGCCTGTCCACCTCCTATGCCTTGGGCGATGTGCTGGGCTTGAAACACTCCTTGCACCGCAAAGTCTCGGAGGCCAAGATGTTCTACCTGGTGTTCGCGGCGATCCTGCTCGTGTCCGCCGTCATCGTTCTGATACCCGGCAGCCCCCTCGGGCTGATGACCGTGGGCGTCCAGGTCCTGGCCGGCGTCCTGCTGCCTTCGGCCACCGTGTTCTTGCTGCTGCTGTGCAATGACCGAGAGGTTCTCGGGCCCTGGGTGAACGGGGACGCGCTGAACATTTTCACGGCGGCGATCATCGCCGTTCTGGTCATTCTTTCTCTGGTCCTCACCGCAGGTGTGCTGTTTCCGAATCTCGACGCCAAAGCGATTCTTGGCATCCTCCTGGGGGGCGTTCTGGTGTTCAGCGCAAGCGGTGTCGCATACCTCGTTTACCGGCGCTTTCATCCTGCCGCCCAGCACGGGATCGAAGTCGATCGATCGCGACGAACATCCTGGCGGATGCCACCGCTGGCCCTGCTTGCGGCGCCGAAGCTCTCGGCGGGCAGCCGCATCGGCTTGACCGTTTTGCGGACCTATCTGCTGATCGCGATGATTCTGATCATCGTCCGAGTCGTCCAGTTGGCCCTCGGCCACTGAGACGGCCTGTTGAAAACCTTTAGTGGACAGGAGACTTAGCGTGACCCTCAGCCCAGCTGCTCCCGCCGTATCCCTTTCGTCGTTGCTCAAGCGTGCTGTCGTAGATGCGGACGACAGACCTCTTGGTCGCCTGGTGGATGCAATTACCCGGTTGCGAGACGATGAATACCCGCTGCTGACCGGGTTGGTGATCAGGCAGGGCGGCATCCGAGTGTTTGTTCCGGCGAGTGACATCGCGAGCATCGACCCGGAGAAGATTCGCTTGCGTGCCGCGCGACAGGAGTCGAGCCCCTTCGAACGGCGCGAAGGGGACATCCTTCTTAAGGAGGACGTTCTGGGCCATCGACTCCTGGACGTCGATCGCAGCGCGCTGGTTCGAGCCTACGACATTCGCCTGGCCGCCGCGAAAGAAGGCTGGGCCGCCGTTGGGCTCGATGTTCACAAACACCACTGGTTCCAATTCGGCACGCACGAGCACCACCCAGCGCGTGATTGGCACGCGTTCCTGCTGCTCATTGGCAGCCCGAGTACCCTCAAGAGCCGCTTTGCAGCCAGTCGCATCCGCCGCCTCAAGCCGGCCCAGCTCGCCGACATCATCGAACGCGCTTCGACACAAGAACAGGACTTGCTGCTTGCCCAGGTTCATGCCGACCCGGAGCTGGAAGCCGACGTCTTCGAGGAGCTTGACGAGGACAGGCAGACACTTCTTTTCAAGAGCCGCAGTGACGTCGAAGTCGCCGACGTCCTCTCCCGGATGCGGGCTGACGACGTTGCGGATGCCATCATGGATCTGCCGCAGGAGCGACGCCAGAAGGTGCTTGACCTTCTTCCTCCGGTGCAGAACACCAAGGTCATGGCCCTTCTCGGCTACCACGGGGCCACGGCCGGGGGCCTGATGGGAACGGACTACCTCGCGCTCTCGGAGCAGCTGAGCGTCGGTGACGCGCTGTTGAAATTGCGCGAGGCCACGTCCCAGCAGCCCGAGGCTCTGGTCACGATTCATACCTTGCGCGAAGACGGGACGCTTGCTGGGACGCTCACGCTCGTGCGTGCCCTTCAGCTCGACTCGAGCACCTTGCTCAGCGATGCGGCGGACACGGATAGCGTGGTCGCCTCGCCCGACGACGATATCGTTGCCGTCACGACCCGCATGGCAGACTTCAACCTGCTGACGCTGCCGGTTCTCGACCCCGAGGGACGCGTCCTGGGCATTGTCACGGTGGATGACGCGTTAGAGGCGGCCATCCCGCGAGATTGGTACCGGCGCGC
>JANMAO010000241.1:0-5036 GCA_031359875.1 Lysobacter sp. | reverse complement strand
CGCCGCTGCAACAGACGCGTGGCGTCGGCGATGTCCGCCAGCTGCCGCGAATGCATGTGCAGTTGCTGCTTGCCCTCAACCTGCTGCGTCAGCCACGCATGCAGCAGGCGCGGCATGTCCGGCGCCTGGGTGATGAGCTCGGGAAGGCGTTTGCGAAATTCGCTGAACAACCGCTGCGGGCTGTAGCGCTCGAGCAGGATCCGCTCCAGCACCGGACGCGCCACCGCCCAGATGTCGATCTTCGGATCGAGCTGGCGGCCGACCCCCTCGATATTGAGCAGCGTCTTCTGCAGCAGGATCAGCTGCGGCTGGATCGTCAGCTCGTAGCGTTGCGCGGTCCGGAACAATTTCAGCAGCACTTCGGCGAGCGAGATTTCCGCCAGCGGGCGGGTGAAGTACGGCTCGCATACCGAGCGCGCCGCGGCTTCGAGTTCGTCGATGCGGATGTAGGACGGCATCCAGCCGGCTTGCACGTGCA
The DNA here is from genome assembly GCA_031359875.1 of Lysobacter sp. GTDB lineage: Bacteria > Pseudomonadota > Gammaproteobacteria > Xanthomonadales > Xanthomonadaceae > Cognatiluteimonas. The sequence goes on along the minus strand of JANMAO010000241.1, from coordinate 4,558 downwards.
GTTCGGCGATGCGGCGGTAGTCGCGATTGAAGATCGCCATGAAGTTCTCGACGAGGTAGTACTGATCCTCGCTGGAGAGCTGGCCCATGATCCCGAAGTCGAGCGCGATGAAGCGCGGGTTCGATTTTCGCAGCGGGTCGATGTCGACCCAGATGTTGCCGGCGTGCGCATCGGCGTGGAAGAAGTTGTCGCGGAACACCTGCGTGTAGAACACGCGCACGCCCTTGGCGGCGAGCAGCGTGCGGTCGATGCCGGCGGCGTCGAGCGCGGCGATGTCGTCGGACGGAATGCCGTGCACGCGCTCCAGCGTCAACGCGCGCTCGGCGGTGTGGCTCCAGACGACTTCCGGCACGTACAGGTCCGGTGAGTCGAGCCAGAACCGGCGCAGCACGCTGGCGTTGGCACCTTCGCGCTGGAGGTCGAGTTCGGCGGCCAGGGTCGATTCGATTTCCGTCACGATTTCGCGCGGGCGGATCTTGTCCGCGGCCGGATGGGTGCGGTCGACCAGTGCCGCGATCGTCTTGAGCAATGCGACATCGGTGGCGATCTGGCGTTCGATTCCCGGACGCAGCACCTTGACCACGACCTCGCGTGGCGGCAGGTCGTCGACTGCATGCAGCGTGGCCGCATGCACCTGCGCGATCGAGGCCGAGGCCAGCGGGACGGTGTCGAAACTGGCGAAGGCGTCACCGATCGTGCGGCCGAGCGCCTGCTCGACCAGCGCGCGCGCGGTCTCACCATCGAACGGTGCGACCCGATCCTGCAGCTGGGTCAGTTCCTCGGCGATATCCGCCGGCACCAGGTCGCGCCGGGTCGAGAGGATCTGCCCGAACTTGACGAAGATCGGTCCCAGCTCCTGCAGCGCCAATCGCAAGCGCGCGCCGCGTGGCAACGCTGCGATCTCGGCGGACGCTCGCGGCACGAACGGCCGCAGCACCCGCAACCAACGCTCGGCCGGGGTGTCGTCGAGCAGGTCATCCAGCCGGTAGCGCACCAGCACCCGGCCGATCCGCAACGCCCGCATGCCTGATTTCATGGGCACCTGCTCATGAGCGCGTGCTCATGCGTTCGCGCCGGGGCGCAGGCGCGCGATCTTCGCGGCGATGCGTTCGACGTCGTCGCGCAACGCGTCGACGTCGTCGTGGAAGCCATTGAGCTCGTCGCGGCCGACCACGTCGCGCGATTCCTCGGTGACATATTCGGCCGCGCTTTCGGCCAGATTGCGCGATACGATCCGCGCTTGCCGCAAGGCGCCGGCGACGGCATTGGCGATCTGCACGCCGAGGACATCGCCGAATACCGCTGCGAACGGTTGCTGCCAGTCCGGATCGAAGCGTTCGGACAGCCGCTGCAGGCGGCGCGCGAGCTCGGCGTCCCCGGACACGCGAACCCGTCCGACCGGCGGTGCATCGTCACGCCGGAACATCGGCAACTGCCCGATCAATGCCCCCAATGTGCTGCGCACGCTGAGATCGGGTTCGCCCTGGGCGTCGACCGGGCCGACCAGCAGCCGCTCACCCTCGACCCGCACCTGTAGCGCCAGCGGCGGGTTCTCGACCTGCAACGCGACGCGCTGGCCATCGAGCGCGCGCAGGTTGTCGCGGGTCTCCGGGTCCAGCGACAGCGCACGGTTGAGCGCGGCTTCCAGCGTTCGTCCCGCCAGTGGCTTCCAGTTGAAGGGCGATGCAGTCATCGAAGCATTGTAGTGCCGAGCTTGCTCGGCAGGCCTTCGCCGAGCAATCACACTCGCTGCCTGTGGCTGCGATGCCGAGCAAGCTCGGCACTACAGGGTGGCGCATGCGATGCGCAACCGTTCCAGCCCTTCGGCAATTGTCACCGCGCCCCAGCCGCACCCGTTTGCCGATTCATCACAACGCGTCGCCACGCGCCGAGGAAACCCGGATACGAGCTGTTCACGATCAGCTCCCGCGGCACCACGCCGCCAGTCGCGCCAAGCCCTCGTCGATCGATAACTTCGGAACATAGCCAAAATCCCGCCTCGCCGGCGTCATGTCATACCGCGCCGCGGGACCATCGACGCACCGATTTGTCGCGACGCGCCGCTGCGCGCCACAAGACACGCATCCCGGCTGTCAGGCGACCAAAGAAGCCGTCAAGCGGCGCAAGCCTTCCTCGCTCGTCACCCGCGGCACATAACCGAAATCCCGCATTGCCGGCGTCATGTCATACCAGTGCGTGGTCGCCAGTTGCTCGGCGAGGAAGCGCGTCAGCGGCGGCTCGCCTGAAAGGGGCAGCAGCGTCCACGCCGCCTCGCACACCGCGCCGATCCCATAGGCAACGGCAAACGGCAGCGTCCTGGTCACCGGCGGCGCGCCCGCAGCCTGCAGCAGCGCATTGACGATCTCGCGCGCCGGTTTCGGTTCGCCATTGCTGATGAAGTAGGCGCGACCGGCGCAGGCCGCATCCGGCGCCAAATGCTCGAACGCATCGAAATGCGCCTGCGCGGCATTGTCGATGTAGGTCGTATCGATCAGGTTGTCGCCGTTGCCGATCAGGCGCAGGCGGCCGGTGCGCGCGCGCTGGACCAGCCGCGGCAGCAACTGCTGGTCACCCGGTCCCCAGATCAACCGTGGTCGCAGCGCGATCGTGGCGAGGGTCGCAGCGTTGGCGGCGAGCACCATTTTTTCCGCGCGTGCCTTGGTCGTCGCGTAGTGCGCCTTGAAGTGGTCGCCGTACGGCACGTTGTCGGCGGTGCCACCGGCGACGGGATGGGTGGCGCGATGAGTGACGCTGGGCGTTGATGTGTACACCAGCTTGCCGATGCCGTGGGTGCGGCAGGCCGCGATCACGTGGTCGGTACCGAGGACGTTGGCACGGTGGTAGTCGTCGTATCGGCCCCAGGCGCCGGCCTTGGCGGCGTTGTGGAAGATCGCGGCGCAGCCTTGTGCCGCGGCGATCACGGCATCGCGGTCGGCAAGATCGCCCTGTGCCTGTCGCACGCCGAGCGCATCGAGCACGGCGTAATGGCCGCGATTGAAACTGACGACGTCGTGACCGCGGGTGACCAGGCCGCGACACAAGGCCTGGCCGAGAAAGCCGCCGCCGCCCGTGACCAGGATCTTCATCCAGGCGCCTTGCGCAATTGTTTCTGCGCCCACCGCGCCAGCTGCTCGCGTCCGATTTTGGCGTTATGGCGGATGTCGACCGGGAAGCGCGGATGGAACAGGAAGGCCTCGACTTTCGCGGCATGCACGAAGCCGTCGCCGATGTGGCGCAACTCGTCGGCGATGCGCGGCTGCTGATCCTTCGTCACGCCATTGCGCAATTCGACGCACAACACTGGCCGCGTACCCGTGGCTCCGATGCCGACCAGCGCGGTGCGAAGGACATCGGGATGGGTGTTGAAGATCGGCTCGACCTGTTCGGTGCACAGGGTGGTGGCGTCATCGAGAATCACGCGCTGCGACTTGCGACCGCAGAACCACAGGCGGCCTTCACCATCGAAATAACCCAGGTCGCCCATGCGATGCACGATGCGCTCGTTGCCGTCGGCCAGGCGCTCGCGGATCTTCGCCAGCGCGGTGGCGCTATCGCGATTGAAGTAGCTGTCGGTCGTGCTCGGTCCTGCGACCGTGATTTCGCCGATCTGTCCCGGCTTCACCGGCAAGGCATCGCTCCACTGCGCGATGACACCATCGTCGATGCTGATGATGCGCACCTCGTTCGGCACGACCGCGCGGCCGACGCAGGTGCCGGCGCCCTGCTCGGTGCGCTCGCGCGTCGTCAACAGCTCGCGGCCTTCGATCACCGCGACCGGCAGGCATTCGGTGGCGCCGTAGGGCGTCCAGAATTGCGCATCTTCGGGCAGCAGCGCGCGCATCGTGGCGACGACCTCGGCCGGCACCGGTGCACCGGCCGAGGTGACGCGGCGGAGCGTGGGCAGCTTGGCGCCATGCCGGGCGAGCACCGCGATCAACGCTGGCGAGCCGAACAGCTGGTCGACGCCGAAGCGTTCGATCGCATGCAGCAGCTTGCGCGGATTCGCGCGCGCCGGGCGCGTCGGGTCCATGTCGGGAATGATCGAGGTCAGGCCCAGCGCCGGATCGAACAGGGCGAACGGTGGGAACGTCGGCAGGTCGATGCCGCCCGCGGCAATCCCGAACGCATCCCGCAACATCGCGATCTGGGCGACGAAATGGCGATGGCGGTAGACCACCCCTTTCGGCACCCCGGTCGAGCCGCTGGTGAACAGGATCGCGGCGATGTCATCCGGCTGGGTGGCGGCCAGTTGCGGGCCGGCTGCGTTGGCGAGCGCGTCCGCGCCGGCGCGCTCCACCTGTTGCAAGGTCGTGTCGGCCAGCCATGCGCGCCGTCCGGTGGTGATGCGGATGCGCGCCGACCTCGCCCAGCCCAGCGCAACGCGCGCCAGGTGCGCCAGCGGGATGCCGATGAACGCCTGCGGCTGCGCTTCGTCCAGGCATTGCTTCAACGCGCGGCGATCGATGCCGGGATCGACCAGCACCGGCACCGCGCCGGCCTTGAACAACGCGAACATCAGCAGGAAGAAGTCCGGCGTCGGCCGCACCATCAGCACCGT
>JANMAO010000226.1:0-13041 GCA_031359875.1 Lysobacter sp. | reverse complement strand
GTGCTGCTCGGCGCGACGATCTTCTCGCTCGCCGGATTCATCAACGCGGTGTACGCCAAGAAGTTCGACGACGTCGCCATCGTCCCGACTTTCATCCTGACCCCGCTCACGTATCTCGGCGGCGTGTTCTACTCGGTCAAGCTGCTGCCGCACTGGGCGGAAACCGCGACCCACGCCAATCCGATCTTCTACATGGTCAACGCCTTCCGCTATGGCCTGCTCGGGGTGAGCGATGTGTCGCTGTGGCTGGCGTACGGGTTGATGCTGGGCTTCGTGGTGGTGATGGCGGCGCTGGCGTTGTGGTTGCTCAAGCGCGGGGTCGGGTTGCGCAGCTGAGCGACCGTAGGATGGGTTGAGCCGAAGGCGATACCCATCAATCGTGAGGCGTGACGCGATGGGTATCGCTGCGCTCAACCCATCCTACGACAGCGTCGGCAACCGAAAGAATGTGCGCGCATTGGCCGTGGTCTGCGCCGCGGTCACTGCAACGTCCTCGCCCCGGTCGCGCGCCAGTTCCTCGCCGATGTGCGCCAGGTACATCGGCTCGTTGCGCCGGTGCGAAGGCTGCGGTTTAACCGTGCGCGGCAGCAGGTAGGGCGCGTCGGTCTCGACCATCAGGCGATGGGCGGGGATGTGTTTCACCAGTTCGCGCAGGTGCTGGCCGCGACGCTCGTCGCACAGCCAGCCGGTGATGCCGATGTGCCAGTCCTGGTCGAGGTAGTCGAACAACTCCGCGCGGCTGCCGGTGAAACAGTGCACGACCGCAGCCCCGAGCCTGCCGTCGAAGTTGCGCATCACCGCCATGAAGTCGGCATGCGCATCGCGCTGGTGCAGGAATAGTGGTTTAGGTGCGTGCAGCTTGCCCATACCGTCGACAGCGAGGTCGACGCCGATCTGCAACTGCCGCTCGAACGCGCGCCGCTGTGCCGGCCGCGGCGACAGGTCGCGGAAGTAATCCAGCCCACATTCGCCGACCGCCACTACTTCGGCGTGTGCGTGCAGCGCGCGCAACTCGGCGTCGCATTCGTCGGTGTATTCGCTGGCGTGGTGCGGATGCACGCCAGCGGTGGCGTACAGGAATCCCGGGTGTTGCTGCGCCAGCTGCAAGGCCTTCGGCGAGCCCTCGCGCGAGGCACCGGTGACGATCAGTTGCACCACGCCGGCATCGCGGGCGCGTTGCAGCACCGCGTCGCGATCGGCGTCGAAGCTGTCGTGACCGAGATTGGCGCCGATGTCGATGAGTTGCATCGCGGCAGTCTAGCAATCGCGACGATGGCTCTTCGTAGGAGCGACGTAAGTCGCGATTGATCTCCGTCGAACGAGGGGTCGCGACTTACGTCGCTGCTACAAAAGCTCCCCGGCCTCGCCGCGTATCCTTGTCGGGTGACGCGCACAACCTTCCCCATCGACACCCTGCTGCCACAAATCCACGCTTCGCTCGCGTCACATCCGCGGCTGGTGCTGGAAGCGCCACCCGGCGCCGGCAAGACCACACAGGTGCCGCTGGCGCTGCGCGACGCCGAGTGGCTGCAAGATCGGAAAATCGTGATGCTGGAGCCGCGCCGCGTCGCCGCGCGCGCCGCGGCCGGCTTCATGGCGCAGCAACTCGGCGAGGCGGTCGGCGACACCGTCGGCTACCGCATCCGCTTCGACAACAAGGTCTCGGCGCGCACGCGGATCGAGGTCGTCACCGAAGGCATCCTCACGCGGATGCTGCAGGACGATCCGACATTGGAAGGCGTCGGCGCACTGTTGTTCGACGAGTTCCATGAGCGCCATCTCGCCGGCGACCTCGGGCTTGCACTCGCGCTTGATGTGCAGGGATCGCTGCGCGCGGACCTGCGCATCGTGCTGATGTCGGCGACGCTCGATGGCGAGCGGCTGGCGCGGTGGCTCGATGCGCCGCGATTGAGCAGCAGTGGCCGCAGTTTCCCGGTCGAGGTCGCGCACTTTCCTGCGCGCCGCGAAGAGGCGCTGGAGCCACAGGCGCGGCGCGCGCTCGAGCACGCGCTCGCGATGCATGCCGGCGACGTGCTGGTGTTCCTGCCGGGCCAGCGCGAGATCGCGCGGGTGCAGGCGGCGCTGGCCGGCAGCGATGCGCTGCAGGGGATCGCGGTGCTGCCATTGCACGGCGAATTGCCGGTCGAGCGCCAGGGCGAAGTGCTGCAGCCCGATCCGCATGGGCGGCGCCGGGTCGTGCTCGCGACCAACGTCGCCGAATCCAGCGTGACGCTGGCCGGCGTGCGCGTGGTGATCGACAGCGGCCTCGCGCGCGAGCCGCGCTATGACCCCAATTCCGGTTTCTCGCGCCTGGACGTGGTCGCGATTTCGCAGGCGTCGGCCGACCAGCGCGCCGGTCGCGCCGGTCGCGTCGCCGAAGGCTGGGCGTACCGCCTGTGGCCGCAGTCGCAGCGGCTTGAACCGCAACGTCGCGCCGAAATCGCCCAGGTCGAGCTGGCCGGACTGGCGCTGGAACTCGCGGCGTGGGGCAGTGATGCACTGCGTTTTGTCGATCCGCCACCGCCGGGACCGCTGGCCGCGGCGCGCGACCTGCTGCAGCGGCTCGGCGCGCTGGATGCGATGCATGCGATCACGCCATTCGGGCGGCGCATGCTCGCGCTCGGCACGCATCCGCGGCTGGCGGCGATGTTGCTGGCGCCGGAAGAGCCGCACGAACGCGCGCTGGCCTGTGATCTTGCGGCGCTGCTCGAAGCGCGCGATCCGATGCTCGGCCGGGGCAATGACGCCGTGTCCGACCGCTGGCAAGCGCTGGCGGCATTCCGTGCCGGCCGCACGCCGCAGGATGCCAATCGCTCCGCGCTGGCGGTGATCGACGCGGCAGCCAGACAATGGCGACGACGGTTACGCCTCGACAGCACGTCGCCTGCGGCCGCGCCAGCGCATCTGCTCGGCGACCTGCTGCTGCATGCGTTCCCCGACCGCATTGCGCGCCAGCACGCGAGCGATCCGCGCCGCTACCAGCTCGCCAACGGCCGCATGGCGCGGGTGTTCGATGACAGCGCGCTGTACGGTGAGCGCTGGCTTGTCGCCAGCGAGCTTCGTCTGGGAGCGGGGCGCTTCGAATCGAAGGATGCGTTGCTGCTGCGCGGCGCGCCGCTGGACGAGGCGCGACTGCAGCGCGACTTCCCGCAGTGCTTTGTTGAAGAGGACGTCGTGCGCTGGGATCCGGCACGCCGCGCACTGGTGGCGCAGCGCGAACATCGCTTCGAGGCGATCGTGCTGGAGGCGAAACCCGCAGGCCGCGTCGATCCGCTGCAGGCTGCGGATGCGCTGGTCAATGCCGTGCGTGAGCTGGGCCTGGAGGTCTTGCCGTGGAGCGACGCATTGTCGCAATGGCGCGCGCGGGTGGAATCCCTGCGCCAATGGATGCCGGAGCTTGTTTCTCAACAGCCGGCGCTGCCGGATCTGTCCGATAGCGCGCTGCTGGCAACGCTCCAGGCGTGGCTGCTGCCGGTCTTCATCGGCAAGACCCGACTCGATGCGCTGAGCAGCGATGCACTCGCGGATGCCTTGAAGGCGCAACTCGACTGGAGCCTGCGCGCGCGGCTCGAGCAACTCGCGCCGACGCGCATCCGCGTGCCGTCGGGCATGGAACGCGGCATCACCTATGCGGTGGATGCCGCCGGCCACGCGGTGGCGCCGGTACTCGCGGTGAAACTGCAGGAACTGTTCGGCCTCGCCGACACCCCGCGCATCGCCGACGGGCGGGTGCCGTTGACCTTGCACCTGCTGTCGCCGGCCGGGCGGCCGTTGCAGGTGACGCAGGACCTGCGCGGATTCTGGGAGCGCACCTGGCCGGAGGTGCGCAAGGAGATGAAAGGGCGCTACCCAAAACATCCCTGGCCGGAAGATCCATGGAGTGCGACGGCCACACATCGCGCCAAGCCACGCGGTACGTGAACGCACGCGGCGCAGGAGTTCAGCAAGCAGGTGGCGAATCACGTGCCTTGAACATCGCGCTGCCGACACTGCAGGTCAAATCACAGTGAACGAGGTCGAAACCATGAGCGTATTGACGACCCTGCCCGGCCGCGCGCTGCAGCTGGCAACGCAAGTCGGCGACGGCATCAAGGATGCGGTGCCGGATCGCGCGATCAAGTGGATCGAGACCGGCGCGGCGCTTGGCGTGCTCAAGACCGGCACCCGCGTCGCGAGCAAGTTCGTGCGCCGCAATCCCGTGGTCGCGGTGGCCGCTGCAGCCGGCGCCGGCCTGATCTGGTACGCCGCGCACCGCAAGGCCAAGCAGAACGGCGCCATCGAAGGCAATGCCACCCGCATCGAAGCCAAGCGCGAAAATGGCGCCGGCGCACGCAAGCGCAGCACTGCCCAGCGCAGCCGACGCAGCAAGCCGGTCAACACCGACAGCTGATCCGGCGTTGCCTCGGTAACAGGGTGCGCGAGGTAAGCGCGGCCACCCGCCGCGTGCGCCTACGCGGTTGTCGGCGTATTGGTTTCTGCCGCCGCCACTGGCAGCTCGATCACGAACCGCGCGCCGCCGCCTTCGCGATCCTCGTACCAGAGCTGGCCGCCGCTGCCGTCGAGGATTTGCTTGGCCAGCGACAGCCCCAGCCCGCTGGACAGGCCATCGGCGGGGTCGACCTCGGTCAGGCGCGTAAACGGTTTGAACAGTTCGCGCTGGCGTGAAGCCGGAATACCGGGACCGCGATCCTCGACCCGCAATTGCCGGAATCCTGGCGAGGCCTTGAGCACCGAAAGCTCGACGACGCTGCCGGGGGCGTACTTCATCGCATTGCTGACCAGGTTTTCGGCAACCTGGCGCAATACCAGGCCGTCGATCGCGACTTGGCTGCCGTCATCACCCCCGACGATCACCAGGCGCATGCCGCGGCTTTCCAGCTGCAGTTCGTAGCGGTCGACCAGCCAGGCCAGCACTTCGCGCAGCGACACCGCGGCCACCAGTGGACGCTCGCCGCTGCGTGGGGCCTGGGTTTCGAGATAACGGCGGATGTAGCCGATCGCATCGGCCGCACTCTCGTGGATCATTTCCAGGTAGCGCGGGATGCGCTCGGGCTTGCAGCCGTCATTGCGCAGCACGTCGCTGGCGAACAGCACGCTGCTGAGCGGATTCTTGAGGTCGTGCGCGACCAGGTTGACCAGCTCCTGGCGCTCGCGGGCGACGCGCTCGAGGCGGTCGCGGGTGAGCTTGAGGCCGACGTGGGTATCGACCCGTGCCCGCAGCTCCTCGGGCATGAACGGCTTGGTGACGTAGTCGACCGCGCCGGCGTCGAACGCGCGCAGCAGCAGTTCGCGATCCTGCGCGGCGGTCAGGAACATCACCGGCACCCGATGCAGCTGCGGCTGCAGTTTGATCTCGGCCAGCAGCTCGAAGCCGTCCATGCCCGGCATCATCATGTCCAGCAGCAGCAGGTCGGGGATGTGGGCCAACGCCAGAACCAGCGCCTGTTCACCGGTACCGGCGGTGAGCACTTCGTAGCCATAGCGCGACAACAGCGCGCTCACCGCCCGCAGGTTGGCGGGCTGGTCGTCGACGACCAGAATTCGGCCGGAGCCGGGGCCGGTATTGGGCATGGCGGTCTCTGTGATCCCCTGAAGTGCGTGGAAGGATGCGGGCGGCGCATTCATCCAGTCGCTCGCGCAAGTTATCAGACTCGTTCTGCCGCCGTCGCTGCCGCCGCAGCCGCCGGCGCCCATGCGGCTGAACTATTCAGACCGACGGTGCCGGTGCTTCGGCGATGCGCCATTGCCCCGGCACCAGCGACCCCAGCCGCCACGGACCGATCGCGATCCGCACCAGCCGCAGCGTCGGCAGGCCGACGGCGGCGGTCATGCGTCGCAGCTGGCGGTTGCGGCCTTCGTGGATGCTCACTTGCAGCCATGCGTCGGGGATGGTCTTGCGAACGCGCACCGCCGGCACCCGCGGCCACAGCCCCGGCGGCGCGATGCCATGGGCCTGCGCCGGGCGGGTCGGACCGTCGTTGAGGACGACGCCGGCGCGCAACGCCGCCAGTTGCGGCCCGGTCGGAATGCCCTCGACCTGGACCTGGTAGGTCTTGGGCTGCTTGTGTGCGGGATCGGTCAGCCAGTGCGCCAGCGCGCCGTCATCGGTGAGCAGCAGCAGCCCCTCGGAATCGAAATCCAGTCGTCCCGCGGCATACACGCCGGGCGGCAGGTCGAATCCGGCCAGCGTCGGCCGTGCCGGCACGCTGCGGTCGGTGAACTGACACAGCACGCCGTAAGGTTTGTTGAACACGATCAGCATGGCGACCTAGGCGCGCGCGGTGTCGGCGCGGGCTTCGGCCAGCAGCCAGTCGCGGAAGGCGAGCAGGCCGGCATGCGATCCGGAGCGCGCCGGGTACACCAGGTAATGCGCGAACTCCGCCTTGAGGCGTTGCTCGAATGGCAGCACCAGGCGTCCGGCCTCGACCAGCGGCCGCGCCAGCGTCAAGCGCCCGAGCGCGATGCCAAGGCCTTCGGAGGCGGCGCGATGCAGGGTGTCGGAATCATCGAAGGTGGCGACGAAGCGTTTGGGCTGGGTGCCGCCGAATTGCGCGAACCATTCGCTCCAGCGTCCACCGGGCGCGCCCAGCAGCGGAAACCGGTCCAGCGTCTGCAACGTCGGCGTGCCGAGGCGCGCGATCAGCGCCGGGCTGGCGGTCGGCGTCACCCAGTCGTCGAGCAGGTGCACCGCCTGCAGTCCCGGGTATTGGCCGCCGCCGAAGCGCAGGCCGGCATCGATCGAGGTATCGCGCTCGAAATCCACCACCGCCGTGGTCGACTGCAGGTTGATCTCCAGTTGCGGATGCGCGGCCAGGAATCGCGGCAGGCGCGGCAGCAGCCAGCTGGCGGCGAACGACGGCATCAGCGTGAGCGTCAGCACGTCGTCGCGGCGCACCCGGAACGGGCGCAGGGCCTGCTCGAGCGCGTCGAAATGCGTGGCGACGCGCTCGAACAACTGGCGGCCATCGCCGGTGAGCTCCACCCCGCGCACATTGCGCACGAACAGGCGCTGGCCGACGCGTTCCTCGAGGCCGCGGATCTGGTGGCTGAGCGCACTGACGGTGAGATGCAGCGACTCCGCCGCGCGCGACAGGTTGCCGCTGCGCGCGGCGGCGACGAAGCCTTGGAGGGCATGCAGTGGCGGTTTGCTCATTGGAAGACCATCCTTGAATCAGATTCAAGTCAGAGTTGCAAAATGATCGCTTTTACCTCGATAAGCATGCGGCTATCTTGCGAATCGTTCAATAAGGCAGCGCATCCAGGCGCCGCCGAAGGCAACCGAGGAGGCGACCACGAACATCTTCAAGGGCATGTTGTTCCTGCATGGCTACGTCAAGCCAACAGATTTTGCCGACATGCTCGACGTGCAGCCGCGCCGCCATTTCGGCGCCGGAACCGCGGCACAGGACTTCGTTGCGCCGCTGGGCAATCGCGCGGCGTCCGAGCGCTGGTTTGGCGACGAGCGCGCGCCGGCCGTGAACATGACCGACGCCGGCTGCATCGCCGGTGGTTGCGGCTGACGCAATCAAGAAGGTCGTTTCGCAGCGGCCTTCTTGCAGTTTCAGCGAGTGACGGGGGCCGGGTGCGCAGCGCGGAATGCGACGGCGAACGCATCCAGTTCGGTGCGATCCAGGTTCGATGCCGCCCAGTAGACGATTCCACCCTGCGTCCAGTGCGCGGTGTGGTAGCCACCGCCGGCATCGGCGACGGTCGGCATTGAATCTGCCGCCGATGCAGGCCACTGGAACAGGTTGATCGCGTGCAGCCGGCGCCGGTAGACGACTGCCGCGACCCGGCGCCCGTGCAGCACGTCGAGCCGGCCGCCGACCAGTACGAAATTGTCTGCCACCAGGTCGCGCACTTCCGGCGAAAAATCCAGCTTGCCGTCGAACCACGGCTTGACCGTGTGCCGGTCGGAAGTCAGCACATCGGTCAGGTGTTGCGGCTGCAGCGAACGAACGTGACTGGAGACCACCTCCGTCGTCAGCGCATCAAGGTCGGATGCGCGGCGCTGCCACGCGCTGCCAAGGCCTCCGCCGACGAGCAGCAGCACGCCCGCCGCAAGCGCGGCGGGCAGGACGTGCCAGTCTCGCATCGTCACGCGCCGCGACACCGGGGAGATTGGTATTGCGCGAGCCGATGCCGATGCCGACGACGGCAAGGCGGACAACACGCGCGCTCGAATGACATCCGGCAACACGTACTGCGGGGTTGTCTGCTGCAGCAGCGTCTTCAGTCGCGTCTGGCGCTCCAGTTTGCGCACACACGCGGGGCACCCGGCCAGATGCCGTGTCAGTTGCACGCTTTCGCCCGCATCCAGCTCGTTGTCGAGATAGGCGTGGAGTAGCAGCCTGGCGTCACTACACAGCATGATGCTGGCCTCCTTCGCGCTGTTCATGGGTGTCTGTGCGCAGCACACGCGCAAGCCGCTCGCGCGCACGCGCGAGCCGTGACATCACGGTGCCCATCGGCAATCCGGTGATTGCGGCGATTTCCTTGTAGGAGCATTCCTCGAATTCGCGAAGGACCAGCACTTCGCGGAATTCCAGTGGCAGCTGTTCGATCGCGTCGCGCAGCTGTTGTGCATCGGCCTGGCGCAGCAGGCCGGATTCCGGCGTGGCGGCGTCCTCATCGACGCCGTGGATCGCTTCATCGAACGCATCCAGCAGCGACGCCGCCGGCGCCTGCGTGCGCAGCGTGTAGAAGGTATTGCGCACGATCGTCAGCAGCCAAGCGCGTACGTTGTCCTGGCAGCTCGCGCCGTAATAACGGTAAGCGCGCAGCATTGCTTCCTGCAGAACATCCTCGGCGTCGTCTTCGGCGCGCGCCAGCCAGCGTGCCAAACCCCATGCCGCTTCCAAGTGCGGCAACACCTCCTGCTCGAAGCGCATGCAGCGTGCGGCATCGCCGACGGGCGTCGCGGTGGTTGGGATGGGGCGCATCGGATACAGACTGCACCCGTTGGGGTTTTATTCCCAGCCCCGCCGCAACGTGAACTCGAATCCGCCCAACACCAGCCGACGCTTCCATGTCCGGGATGACAATTGCGCCGCAATCATCCGGTCCTTGCATGCATCGGCGCCCATATGCGCTGGACGTGCAGGAAAAAACCCTCTGCGAGAGCGGGGCAACTGCCGTTCCCATGCCCGCATCGGCTTCCGTGAGTCGCTAATTTCCTCCGCTACCGGCAACCGGCGGCAGCGACTTGATGTATTCGGCCATGGCGGCGACATCGTCGACGCTGAGCTGCGAAGTGCTGTGCACGACCTCCGCCATTGGGCCGCCGACCCGGCCGCCGTCGGCCGTAAATCCGGTCGATAGCGTTTCCGCAATTTCGGCCTGCGACCATTTCTTCAACTTGGTTTGGGTGATGTTCGGAAACCCGAGTTGACCATAGGCGTTCGGGTTGCCCGACCAGCGTTTGCCCGGGACGATGGCACCGAGCGCATTGCGCGGGCTGTGGCATTCGGCGCAGTGCGCGGGACCGTTGACCAGGTAGGCGCCGCGATTCCACGTCGGGGACTTCGACGGATCGGTTTTAAACGGCACGCCGTCGAGATACAGCAGCTTCCAGCCGCCGACCAGCCGCCTGATATTCATGGGGAACGGCAGATTGTCGTCACGCACCTGGCCCGAGACCGGCGGCAATGACTTGATATAGGCAAACAGGTCGCGCAGATCGTTTGAACCCATCTGCTGGTAGGAGGTGTAAGGCATCGCCGGATACAGATGCTCGCCCTCTGGCGAAACGCCTTTGGTCAAGGCGGTGATGAATTGCGCATCGGTCCATCCTCCGATGCCGTCCTTGGAGTCGGACGAAATGTTGGGAACGTAGAACGTGCCGAGCTTCGTGACCAGGCCGAGTCCGCCACCGAGTCGGTTGCTGTCTTCCTGCATTGGAACGGCGTGACACGACGCGCAGTCGCCGGCCAGGAACATCGTCCTGCCGTTGGCCAGATCGGGCGTATGCGGACCCAGCGCGCTCGCCGACACCGTCGCCGGTATCGTCAGAAGCCAGAACACGGCAAAGCCGACCACGGCGATCGCCCCCGCCAGCAACCACACTTTACGTAGCATCGGGCTCATCGCCATCTGCACTCAACCCTGCAGTGGCGCGTCGACGATCGCGAGCCGCTGCTGGCCCTGCTTGAACGTGATGTTGGTCGTGCCAATCACGGTGCGCAGTTTGTCGGGGGGCACCTTCTTCGGGCCGGGCTTGGGTGCGGTCCCCGGCGCCGGTTGTGGGTAGGCCGTCGAGAGCGCGGTGTGGAACGTCATATTGCCCTCGACCTTCTGCATCACCTGATGGATGTGACCATTGAGCACAGTGACGGAGCCGAAGCGTTTCAGGTGGCTGAGCGCGCGGGCGCCATCCTGGGTACCCCAGCCCCAGGTCGGGTAGACCGCCCACAGGGGCATGTGCGCAAACACGACGATTGGCGTCGACGCCGAACGACCCTTCAGATCGTTTTCGATCCACGCGAGCTGTTCCTCGCCCAGGACACCGAGGCCGCCCGCCTGGCCTCCAGGGTTGGCGGTGTCGACGAGGCTCATGAAGCGGCCGCCGGTGGCGACATTCACCAGGCCCATGAAGTGGACGCCGTTGGCGTCGAAGCTGTACCAACCGGAGCCTTTGGTGCCGCCGCCGTAGCGATCGAGGTAGAGCCGGCCCTGCGGATCCAGAAGATCGTGCTCGCCGGGCACAAAGTGCGTGACGAGCTGCGCTTTTGAGATGATCTGCGCGGCGTCGTCGAATTGCTCCGGCTTCGACAGATGAGTGATGTCACCGGTATGGATCAGGAACGACGGCTTCACCGGCATCGCGCTGATCCGGTCGATCGCCTCCTCCAGCGTGCCCTTGACGTTGGGGTTAGCCGGCTTGCCGAAACCCACGTGGCTGTCGCTGATTTGCAGGAAGCTGAAGCCGCCGACCTCCTGCGCCTTCGCTTCACCCATCAGGCCGAGCGAATACGGCACACCGCCCGCGAGCGTCCACAGGACCCCGGTGCCGGCCCATGTCATGCATTCCAGAAACTTTCGCCGACTGGGGCGATCCGGCTCGCCGCGTTGCCCATCGCTGTCGTCGGAATCATCCATCGCTCTTTCCATCGGCCTTTTCGTGTAAGACCGGGCATCCGCCAGATTTATTCCCGGACACGGGCTTGGCGGGGGAAAGAATGATGGACGCTTGCTGCCGTCGCGGCGTCGGTACGGCTACATCGCCTTGATCATCTCATCCGCAAATTCCGAACACTTCACCTCGGTCGCACTCTCCATCAACCGTGCGAAGTCGTAGGTGACGTGCTTGCTGGCGATTGCCTTGTCCATCGCCGCGACGATCGCATCGGCGGCCTCGGTCCAGCCCAGGTAGCGCAGCATCATCTCGCCCGACAGGATCAGCGAACCCGGGTTGACCTTGTCCAGGTCGGCGTACTTGGGCGCGGTGCCGTGGGTCGCCTCGAACACGGCGTGGCCGGTGATGTAGTTGATGTTGGCGCCGGGCGCGATGCCGATGCCGCCGACCTGCGCGGCCAGCGCATCGGACAGATAGTCGCCGTTGAGGTTGAGCGTTGCGCAGATGTCGTATTCCCGCGGCCGCAGCAGGATCTGCTGCAGGAATGCATCGGCGATCGCGTCCTTGATGATCAGGCCGGCGCCGGGCTTGCCCTCGGGAATCACGTGCCACGGCCCGCCATCGAGCTCGACCGCGCCGAAGAACTCACGCGCGACCTGGTAGCCGAAGTCGCGGAACGCGCCTTCGGTGTACTTCATGATGTTGCCCTTGTGCACCAGCGTCACCGACTTGCGCTGGTGCTTGATCGCGTAGCTGATCGCACTGTGCACGAGGCGCTCGGTACCCAGGTACGAGACCGGCTTGATGCCGATGCCGACCTGCACCGGCAGCTCGCGATGCGGCGCGCCGATGCCTTCGAGCTTCGCCAGCCACTCCGCGTTCTTTTCGGCAGTGCCGAAGCGGATCTTGTCGAACGATTTCGGGAAGTTCTGCTGCAGGAAGTCCAGCACCTTCCGCGCGTCGGCCGATCCCGGCTCGAACTCGATCCCGGCGTAGATGTCCTCGGTGTTCTCGCGGAAGATCACCATGTCGACGTCGCCGGGCTTCTTCACCGGCGACGGCACGCCGGCGAACCAGCGAACGGGCCGCAGGCAGACGAACAGGTCGAGCTGTTGCCGCAGCGCGACGTTGAGTGAGGTGATGCCGCCGCCGACCGGCGTGGTCAGGGGACCCTTGATGGAGACCATGTAGTCGCGGCAGGCCGTGACCGTTTCGTCGGGTAGCCAGTTGCCGGTGGCGTTGAACGCCTTCTCGCCGGCCAGCACTTCCATCCACTCGATTTTCTTCTTGCCGCCGTAGGCCGTGGCGACGGCGGCGTCGAGCACCCGCACCGAAGCGCGCCAGATGTCCGGGCCGGTGCCGTCACCTTCGATGAAGGGGATGATCGGGTGATCGGGGACATTGAGGCCGGTCGGGGTCTTGCTGATGCGGGCGCCGCCGGCGGGCGGCGTCGGTGCGAATGCCATGCGTGGTTCTCCGTGCGAATGTGCTGTCAAAGCCGCGGGCGCGACGCGACAAGTCCGCCATTGTCGCGGCTCACCGCTGCGCAGGCAAAGTCCGACGGCGCTGCGGGCTGGACGCACCTGCGCCGGCGCTGCCGGAACGACGAGCAGGCGCAGCGGAACGCGTGGTGTTCACCCGCCCTGTACGCTGGAAAGTCCTCCTGCGTGCTAGCGTCGCTCCCTCGTTTACGTCGCTCTTCCGCGTCGCCCACAGGCGTTTGCATGAATCTCCAGCTTCGATCCGAGCAGTCTTGCGCCGATGACGTCTGGGGCGCACTCGCCCCGTGCGATCACCTGGTGCAGATCTATGACGACGAGAGCACGTTCATGGGCACGCTCGAGCGCTTCATCGGCGACGGCCTGCGCAATGGCGAGGCCACCGTGGTGATTGCCACGGCCTCGCACCGGACCTGGCTGGAAGCGCGACTGCGCGCCGCCGGACATGACCTGGTCGCGGCGAGCGCC
>JANMAO010000191.1:0-3874 GCA_031359875.1 Lysobacter sp. | reverse complement strand
GTATTCGATGCCCGCCGCGATCTGCACACCGTGCTGATGGAACGCCTGCTGCAAACCCGCTGACCGCGTCGCTGCCAACCACCGTTTCAGGATACCCGGAGTACCCCATGACCGCCTTCGACCTCACCCCGCCCAGCGACGACCAGCGCCGCGACCTCACCGCCGGCCTGTCGCCCGACGAGAAGCGCGTGCTGCTGGAACACGGCACCGAGGCGGCGTTCTGTGGCGTGTTCCTGGACAACCACAAGCATGGCGTCTACACCTGCCGGTTCTGCGGCCTGCCGCTGTTCCGCTCCAGCGCCAAGTTCGATTCCGGCACCGGCTGGCCCAGCTTTTTCCAGCCGTACGCTGACGCGCACATCAAGCTGCTGCGCGATACCAGCTACGGCATGCTGCGCACCGAGGAAGTCTGCGCGCGCTGCGGCAGCCATCTCGGCCACGTGTTTCCGGATGGCCCCCGGCCCACCGGCGATCGCCACTGCCTCAACTCGGTGTCGCTGGGTTTCACCGAGCAGGGCCACGCGCTGCCCGACCTGCTGGAGCGCGGCGCACCGGAAGGCCAGCCCGACACGGGCGACTGAATATTTCAGCTTGCCCACTTGTTGACCCACATTGCCTGCACAGTTGACCCGGCTGGCCGGACAACTTGACCATCGCCAGGCAGTTGAGCATCCGACTGAAGGTCACCTGGCGACCCGAAGGGACCGATCGCGATTGTCCGCTATTGGGCAAGCAGTTCGCTGAAAAACCGGGGCTCGACCCAAAGTGCGGCTCCCTTTGAGCTTCAATTATCGCGGTGTCGTTCGAGCGGCCCTGGACACAAAGTCGATCGAACGCATCCACGCGATGCGAGGCTGATCGACTAGCACCAGCTTCGCAGCTGACGATGAATCCATTTGGCATTGTCCACGCATCCAACCTGCTGACAACTGCAAATGCCGCAGTTGAGCGAGCCTTCCCAATCTTTGCGCCCACAACCTGCCTGCAGGTGGCGCGACCATGTAGAGCAAACCAACTTATGAACAACATTTCGCAGATGGCATCACACCGACAGCATCTACGCTTCCTGATGCCTATCCTCGCCATTGCCGGCTTTTTGGGTGGTTCCGCCGTGCTTGCCCAGACGAAGCCTTCACCTTCTATAGCGATCACTGCCACTGAGCGCGCCGAGGTGATCGCGACCCTGAATAAGCAGTTGAGGTCTCAGTACGTTTTCCCCGACGTCGCAACCAAGACCGCAGCCGCGCTCTTGGCCAAGGCCGCGCACGGTGACTACCGTGATGACAACACCACGACGGCATTTGCCAAGGCATTGTCCAAGGATTTGAGGTCCGTCGGCAACGACGAGCATTTCGCCGTCAAATTCGTGTCGGACTTGCCACAGCCACCGCCCCACGATGACAACGCTGGTGAAAAAGCTCCTACCCCTGAAGAGATGGCGCAAATGATCGCGCAGATGCGGTCTGCTGCGGCCCGCGAGAGCTATGGCATCAGCGACGTACAATTGCTTCCCGGCGACGTCAGCTACATCGACCTTCGCAGCTTCGGTCATCCGGAAATCGTCGGTGCTGCGTACGACTCGGCGATGTCGCTGGTCGCTGGAACCAAGGCGCTCATCATCGACCTGCGGCAAAATCATGGTGGTGAACCGGACGGCGTGGCGTATTTGCTCAGCCATTTCTTTCCGATAGGCGATGCCCGACACCTGAACGATATTTATGTCCGCGCTGACAACAGCACACGCCAGTTTTGGACCATTCCGTCCGCGATGCCCCGCTTCAACGGCCCGATCTACGTGCTTACCTCGCACCATACAGGCTCAGGTGCCGAGGAATGCGCCTACGACCTCCAAACTCAGAAGCGCGCCACCCTGGTCGGTGAAACCACAGTTGGCGCCGCCAATCCGGGTGGCTGGTTTTCCCTCGGGCATGGCTTCATGGCCTTCATCTCCGGGGCACGTGCCATCAACCCGATCACCAAAACCAACTGGGAACATGTGGGCGTGAAGCCCGATGTCGCTGTGCCCGCCGTCTCGGCCATGAAGGTTGCCTACAACGCCATCCTCAACGACTTTGTGAAAAATTCGACGGATACCGCCGAACGATCGGACATGGAGGGCATTCTGGCCCGTGTCAAATCGGGCGAACTCCAATTGCCCGCGTATTCCGCGCGTCATTGATACGGTGCCGTGGCGCTCTGACAAGAACTCAGACTAGGTATTCATAACCCATGCAACTCATTTCTGGAGCATCTCAATGACAGACATCTTCATACCACTATTCGTCATGTCAGCACCCGTCCTGATCGTCCTGATCGTGCTCGTTTACCGCTATCGGCAAACGCAGGCGCGCTATCGCACCCTGGTGCATCTGGCTGACAAGGGAGTGGATCTGCCAGCGGCGTTATTGATCGAACCGCGGGTGGCCTATTCCGAACGGCGGCGGGCACTCGTCCTGATCGCCAGTGGTCTCGGGCTTATGGCAACCCTTCTTGCGTTGCCAGGCCACTTCGACGACGGGCAGAGCTTGAGCAGTATCTGGGGCTTGGGTTTGTTGCCTTTGATCATCGGCATGGGCTATCTCCTCAGTTGGTGGCTCAACCGATGCGACGGGCAGCATGCCTGACAGCCTTGCGGAGGCACGCATCGATCAGGCACTCGTAGCCCGAGCACGGCTGGGCAATGACCCGCGAGCGTTCGAGCAATTGGTGCGTCGCCATCAAGGTATGGTTCGCGCGCAGTTGCGCCGCCTGCTGCGTGGGGATCACGCCACGGCCGACGATCTGGCGCAGGAGACCTTTCTGCTGGCGTGGCGGAAGCTCGATCAGTTTCGAGGTGATGCACGTTTCTCAACCTGGCTTTACCGCATAGGGTATTCCTGCTTCCTGCAGGCATACCGGAAAAAGTCGCTTCCGCTTGGCGGCGAATATGAGGACGAAACCGTGCAGCTGCCGGCGCCGGCGCGTGTGATAGATCTGCAGATGGACTTGGAACGCGCCATGCACCGCCTGTCTGTCGCCGAACAGACGGTGCTGCTGCACTGCGTTCAACTAGGCCTGAGTCACGAAGAGGCGGCCTATGTGATGGCCATGCCACTCGGCACGGTGAAAACCCACGCAACGCGCGGCAAAGCAAAACTTAAGACATGGCTGGCAGCGTGGCACGAGGAGCAAACACCATGAATCACTTTGACGACGATGAAATCGAGGCGTTGCTGCTCAAGCAGCTTCAAGGCCCGGTACCAGACAACGGCTTTTCCGATCGTCTGATGCAACGGTTGCCGCTGCGCCTACGTCGCGCAATGTGGCCGCTCTGGGCAGGGGTCTTGGCGGGAACCGCGGCGTGCTGGCTGAGCCTCCTGTCTACGTCGTTACTTCATGTGGGGTGGCAGGACTGGATCAGTGGCGAGCTGTCAACATCCGCAATTGTCCTCGTGTCGGTGGTTGGCGGCATGTCGTTACTCGCTTGCTGGTGGACAACGATGGAGGCCGAGGATCACTGAAACGTCAGCGTGCGGTCGTACTGAGTTGGTTGCCGAAGGGCCGCTTTGGGGAGGTGCAACTGCTGGTGCGAACGGCAGCTCATGTTAAGGGTTGTCCGACGCCTGCCCATGCGCTGACACTCCCAGTCTGCCGACGTGATGTCGGGCAGGCGTTGGACAAGCCTCAATTGGCCGGTAACCGACATTCTTCCGCTCGAAATATCTGATTCTGTCGGAGCTCTCATGCTCTTGCTTCCATGGCTTTCGCCAACGCGAAGCGGTGGCGCACCGAGTGCGCGCCGGGATGGCGCGCTGCTCTACCCGGGGCCCCTGTGCGGCGGTGAGGTGGGGACGACAGGCCCGCAGGGGAGTCGACAGGGATGTCGACTCCTTTT
>JANMAO010000182.1:0-2892 GCA_031359875.1 Lysobacter sp. | reverse complement strand
CACGAACGAGCGCATCTGACCCACCATCACTACCGCTACCAGCTAGTCGCTATCACTGCACTTGCGATTAATCCCCTACTCGGTAGGGTTCGCCGGGAACTGAAATTGCAAACCGAGCGGTGGGCTGATGAAACCGCCGCTGAACAGGCCACTCGGCCTGTCACGGCACGTTCCCTCGCTCGGGCCGCCCTCGCATCAGCGGCACCACCATCGACAGCGATGGCCTACAGCACGGATCACGTCCGGGAGCGACTCGCCGCCCTCGCCGTGGGACCCCTCACAAATCGTTGGGCCACAGTCATCCCTCTTGCTGTCGTCGCAACCATTGGAAGCGCAGCACTTCTGGATGCAATAACGTCATGCGCGACCGTCCTGGCGCTTTTTTACCCATAAGCCTGCGTCCCCCGGAGCGGATCTGATGCATAGGCCGGAGACCGAATTCAGGTTCACATGCTGCAACAAAAACCTCGTCCCTCTGCTTTCGCCGGCCGCGCTGTGGGGCTGATGTTTGTCAGCGACTTCGGGACGGTCAGCCTGGTCTCCGACTTCGTCTGCGAGGGCGCCCTATCTGTCACCGGAGTTCGCGCCCGTATCGGGGCGACGGCTTTGATCGTTGGTTCTGTGACTGGGATCGGCGAAGCCGCGGCACCGCTGCCGCGGCTCGTTGCCGGACCACGGGTAGATCGAACCGAAAGATTCTGGAGTATGGACGCTCGCCGAAAACACCGTGACCGTTTTCAGCATCCCATCCCACTATGCCGGGACCATAAATCTGGACCAACTCGTGGTCGACGGACCGTGAGCAGTGCTGTACCGATAAGAAAAATGTGCCTGTGAAAACGTCTGCCCGCCCCGGCCTCACCGTCGCGGAAGCCACCGCCCGTCTCGCCCAGGTCGGGCCGAACCGGCTGTTCACGCCCGCCCCGGTGCGCTTCTGGGCAATCGCCGCGGAGGAGATCAGGGAGCCTATGATCCTGCTGTTGCTGGGGGTGGGCGTGCTATACAGCGTGTGGGGTGGACTTGGGGACGCCATCACCATCTTCGTCGTAATCCTGCTGCTGGTGGCGGCGGAAGTTGTCAACGAGTTCCGCGCCAAACGTGCCATCGGTGCCCTCGGACGTCTCTCCGCGTCGAAGACGCGGGTTCGCCGTGCCGGTCAGATCATCACCACGGACACTGAAACGGTTGTGCCGGGTGATCTGTTGATCCTGGTACCCGGCGCGCGAGTTGCAGCCGATGCCACGCTCATCGACACCATCGACTTCAGCGTGGACGAGTCGACCCTCACCGGCGAATCGTTGCCGGCGGAGAAGGTCGACGGCGATGTCGTCTATGCCGGCACGGTGGTCGTGGCGGGCGAAGGCGAAGGCGAAGCTACCGCCACCGGAAGCGCAACCCGCCTCGGTCGGTTGGCTGCCCAGCTTGGCACCGTGAGGCCACCGAAGACACCGCTACAACTGGCGATGAAATCGCTGGCCAAAAAGCTGGTGTGGGTTGCGGTGTCCTTCTCCGTTTTCATTCCGCTGATCGGAATCGCGCGCGGCGGTGACGTGAAGCAGATGATCCTCACCGGGCTGTCGCTCGCATTCGCCACTATTCCTGAGGAACTGCCGATCATCATCACCATGGTGCTTGGGCTCGGCGCCTACCGGCTGTCGCGACAGAAGTTCCTGGTCAAACGCCTGCGCGCGGCCGAAACGCTGGGTGACGCCACGGTCATCCTCACGGACAAGACCGGCACCTTGACCGAGAGCCGAATGCAAGTGGCGACCGTGTGGCCGCAAGAACAGGAACACACAGTTCTTGAAGCCGCATTGGGCACCGTCTCCCCTGAGGTTCCGGACCCGTTAGAGCAAGCCGTGTCAGAGCGCGCCAATACTCTCGGCGTGGCGAAGCCGGTCGGCGAGATCGTGGGGTTCCGCCACCCCGGCGCCGGCCGACGCAGCAAAGCGGTGCTCTGGCGACACCAGGACGGATCGTTACGTCTTCACCTGACCGGTGCACCGGAGGAAATTTTCGATCGCTGCCGTGAAGTGCCGGCGACGCTTCGCGAACAACTTGTGAAGGAAACTGCCCAAGGACGGCGGGTCATCGCCGCAGCCACCCGCACGATCGGCGCGCAATCAGCGAGCGTGCCGTTGGAGGAACTGGAACACGACCTCGACCTCGCCGGCCTCGTGGCCTTGGCTGACCCGCCGCGCGCCGGAGTGCAAGCCACCCTCGCGCAAGTAGCCGGTGCCGGCATTCGCACCCTGATGGTCACCGGAGATCACCCTGCCACCGCAACCGCGATCGCCCGCGAAGTTGGCATCGCAGCCGATCGGGTACTCACCGGCGACGAACTGGACCACCTCGACGATGCGAGGCTCGCGCAGGCCGTGCAAGAAGTTTCAGTATTCGCACGCGCCACCCCACAACACAAATACCGGCTAGTGCGGGCCCTACAGAAGAACGGCGAAGTTGTGGCGGTAACCGGGGACGGCGTCAACGACGCCCTCGCACTCAAGGCAGCTGATGTCGGAATCGCAATGGGCATCAAGGGCACCGACGTGGCGAAGGAAGCGGCTCAAGCTGTATTGGCCGATGACAACTACGCCACTCTGGCGCGCGGTGTGTTCGAGGGGCGACACTTCTTCGACAACCTGCGAAAGGGAGTGAACTATTACCTCGCGGTGAAGGTCGGCCTGATCGCGATCTTCTTGCTCCCAGTGCTGGTCGGACTACCGCTACCATTCTCACCAATCCAGATCATCGTGCTGGAATTGTTTATGGACCTCGCCGCCTCCGCCGGTTTCGTGGCTGAACCTGCAGAAGCCGACATCACTCGGCGCCAACCTCGCCGCGCCCGCGGCGCGCTGATCGACGGTGCTGCTTTGCGAACCATCCTGTTCA
>JANMAO010000149.1:0-4328 GCA_031359875.1 Lysobacter sp. | reverse complement strand
GCGTACTCGGGCCGGTTGAAGCGCTGCGCCAGCAATTTTTCCGCCAGCGCCATCCCGACCGCATTGGCAAAACCCTGGCCGAGCGGGCCGGTGGTCGTTTCCACGCCCGGCGTCATGAAATTCTCGGGGTGACCCGGGGTCTTCGAATCGAGCTGGCGGAAGTGCTTCAGTTCGTCCAACGACAAGTCATGACCCGACAGGTGCAGCAGCGCGTACTGCAGCATCGAGCCGTGGCCGTTGGACAGGATGAAGCGGTCGCGGTTGAACCACTTCGGGTTGTTGGGATTGTGGTTGAGGTAGTCGTTCCACAGCACCTCCGCGATGTCAGCCATGCCCATCGGCATGCCGGGATGGCCGGACTTCGCGGCTTCGACCGCATCGATGGCCAGGAACCGGATGGCATTGGCGAGGTCGCGGCGGCTGGGCGTCGTCATGGGAGGGCATTACCTTGGTGTTGTTGGGATCCCTGCCTGCGGGCAAGGATCGGGGACCTATTGGCAGTCGCGCCGGGGACCCGGAGCGTGGTTCGTCTGCCCGCGGCGATGGCGCGATGCACATTGTCCCACCCACGGCCGGCGGTGTCGCGCCTGCTGCGGGCGTTTCCGGATCATGGGTTTGGGCCGGGCCGAGGTTTCATGCCCGGCTGCGCGCGGAATTTCCGACTCCCATGCTCAAGGCTTGGGCACGGCCACCATGTTGACGGTGTAGACCTGCCCGTTCGCGTGCTTGAGTTCCAGCCGCAGGCTCTGCCCCACTTCGCGTTCGGCGTGTGATTTCAGCGCCGTCGCCTTGCTGCCGACAACGGTCAAGCCGTCGACCTTGGTGATCAGGTCACCTGCCTGGATGCCCGCGCGAGCGGCCGGCATTCCGGGGACGATGGAGGCAATTTTAAGCGCGGTCACTTCCGGGTTGAGGAAGAAGCCTTTGCCGGAAATCGCCAGGCCGAAGCCGAAATATCCGCGCTCGCCAGCCGAGCTGGCACCAGCCCAGCTAGCACCAGTTAGTAGAAGCAGCATCAACACTGCGCTGCGCAGTGACGCAATCGATCGCATGGAATTTCTCGATGAAAGTGAAGAGGCGGTGCGGCGGTCGGCTACTGCAAATCCCGCTGCGCTTCGGTGCGGTCGATCACGGCCACTGGGATATCAATGTCGATGTCGATCTCCCTGGTGCGATGGGACACCACCACCGCCGTCGCCAGGTCGCCGGTGACGTTGAGCGCCGTCCGGCACATGTCGAGGAAGGTGTTGACGCCGAGGATGATCGCGATGCCCTCGGGCTTGAGGCCGATGATGCCGCAGATCATCGCGATCACCGGCAGCGAGCCCGACGGAATCCCGGCGGTGCCGATTCCGCCGAGGATACACAGGATCAGCACCATGACCTGTTGCCCCAACCCCAGGTGCAGCCCGAATACCTGCGCCAGGAACAGCACGGTCACGCCCTCGAACAACGCCGTGCCGTGATGGTTGGCGGACGCACCGACAGTCAGCACGAATCGCGAGACCTTGCGCGGCAGGCCGAGGTTTTCCTCGGCGACACGCAAGGTCACCGGCAGGGTTGCCGTCGAGGACGCGGTCGCAAACGCGGTCAGCGTCGCTTCCTGACAGCCGCGGAAAAACACGCGCACGGGCATGCCGCCCATGAACCGGACCCACAGCGGCAGCACGACGAACATGTGCAGGCCCAGCGCCAGCAGCACCGTGCCCACGAACCAGCCCAGGCTGACGAGCACGTCCCAGCCCAACTGCGCGCACAGGGTAAACATGAAGCACGCGACCGCGTAGGGTGCCAGCCGGATGAACAGTCCGATCAGGCGCATGCTGATCTCGAACAGGCCCTGCAGCGCGTGCTTGAACGCCTCGGTCGCGGCGCTTGGCGTCAGCACCAGGCCGATGCCGACCATCAGCGCGAAGAACACGATGCCGAGTTTCTGCTTGTCGTCGGCCGCGGCGGCAAAGATGTTGTGCGGGACGATGTTGACCAGCAACTGCATCGCGTCGAGCTGACGGCCGCTGCTGACGATTTCGCCGGCCTTGGACGCATTGTTCGCGATCGCCTGCTGCACCAGCGCCGGATCCATGTGCAGCCCGGGTTGGATCAGGTTGACCATCAGCAGGCCGATCGCAACCGCAATGCCGGTGACGATGGCGGTGTAGCTCAGGGTCTTCCAGCCAAGCCGGCCGAGGCTGGCGATATCGCCGAGTTCCGCGACGCCCAGCACCAGCGCCGAGAACATCAGCGGGATCACCAGCATGAACAGCAGATTGAGGAAGATCTGGCCGAGCGGCTTGGTGCCGTAAGCGATAATGTCTTGCGTCAGCGGGGCGTCCGCCGCATAGAAATGTGCGGCCAGACCCAACAACGCACCGAAGACGAATCCAAGCAGCACCTTGATGTGCAAAGGCAGGCGTTTACGCGTGATTGGCAACGACGAATTCAGCATCGGATTGGTAGCTTCCCCGGATCGCGGCGAGCTTACACGACGGCGAAGGCGCGGGCCTTCGTCGTGACGACCATGTGCACAGGATCACAACGCAGCATCGGCTATTTTGTCCAGATGTCGGCTCCCCGCCGCAGCGTATCCAGGGGCTCAACTTGAACGAAACCACTATCCGCCGCGGCCGCCGCGGCGCGACGACCGGCGTCCCGACCGAAGTCGGCGATCCATTGTTGCAATTGCTCGCCGCAATGCAGGATGTCAACGCAGGCGACTTTTCGGTGCAGTTGCCCCTGCATTGGGACGGCATCGCCGGCAAGCTGGCGGAAAGCTTTAACGAGATCGTCAGCGCCAATCGTCACATGTGCCATGACCTGGGTCGGGTCGGGCAGAAGGTCGGACGCGAGGGCCAGACCCGGCAGCGCATGGCGCCGGCCAACCGCCAGGGCGCGTGGACCGTGATGGAACGGTCGGTCAACGAACTGATCGATGACCTGGTGCGCCCGGTCGAGACCATGACCGAGGCCATGGCCGGCGTCGCCAAGGGCGACCTCACCCGCGCCGTGCCGCTGGAAGCCGACGGCCGCCCGCTGCAGGGCGAGTTCCTGCGTTCGGCGAACATCGTCAACCGCATGATCGAGCAGATGGGCGAATTCTCGTCCGAGGTCACGCGCGTCGCGCTGGAGGTCGGCACCGCCGGCCTGCTCGGTGGCCAGGCCAAGGTCAAGGGCGTGTCGGGCGTCTGGAAGGACCTGACCGACTCGGTCAACCAGATGGCCAACAACCTCACCGCGCAGGTGCGCAACATTTCCGAGGTGACGATTGCGGTGGCCAACGGCGACCTGTCGCGCAAGATCACGGTCGACGTGCGCGGCGAGATCCTGCAGCTCAAGGAAGCCATCAACACGATGGTCGACCAGCTGCGCGGCTTCGCATCGGAAGTCACCCGCGTGGCGCGCGAGGTCGGCACCGAAGGCAAGCTCGGCGGACAAGCGATCGTGCCCGGCGTTGCCGGCACATGGAAGGACCTGACCGACTCGGTCAACGCGATGGCGTCGAACCTGACCTCGCAGGTCCGCAACATCGCCGAGGTCACGACCGCCGTCGCCAAGGGCGACCTGTCGCGCAAGATCACGGTGGACGTGCGCGGCGAGATCCTGCAGCTGAAGGAAACCATCAACACGATGGTCGACCAGCTCAATGGCTTCGCCGCGGAAGTCACCCGCGTGGCGCGCGAGGTCGGCACCGAAGGCAAGCTCGGCGGACAGGCCGAAGTGCCGGACGTGGCCGGGACGTGGAAGGACCTCACCGACCACGTCAACTCGATGGCGTCCAATCTCACCTTGCAGGTGCGCAACATCGCCGACGTGACCACCGCGGTGGCCAAGGGCGACCTGTCGCGCAAGATCACGGTGGACGTGCGCGGCGAGATCCTCGAGCTGAAGAACACGATCAACACCATGGTCGACCAGCTCAACGGGTTTGCCGCGGAAGTCACGCGCGTGGCGCGCGAGGTCGGCGCCGAAGGCAAGCTCGGCGGCCAGGCGCAGGTGCCTGGCGTCGCCGGCACGTGGAAGGACCTCACCGACAACGTCAACTCGATGGCCTCGAACCTCACCACCCAGGTGCGGAACATCGCCGAGGTTGCGACCGCGGTCGCGCGCGGCGACCTGTCGCGCAAGATCACGGTCGACGTGCGTGGCGAGATCCTTGCGTTGAAGGACACGCTCAACACGATGGTCGACCAGCTGCGCGGCTTCGCGTCGGAAGTCACCCGCGTCGCGCGCGAAGTCGGCACCGAAGGCAAGCTCGGTGGCCAGGCGCAGGTGCCCGGCGTCGCCGGTACCTGGAAGGACCTCACCGACAACGTCAACTCGATGGCGTCCAA
>JANMAO010000140.1:0-14052 GCA_031359875.1 Lysobacter sp. | reverse complement strand
GCACGCGAACTCGGCGGCCGACGCGGTGCGCAACTGCTGGCGGCACTCGCGGTCGCGGCGACGCCGTTCTCGCTGCTCACCAGCAGCCTGTTCATGTACACCGCCTTCGATCACCTGTGGTGGGTGCTGCTGGCGTGGATGACGCTGCGCCTGGTCAATGGTGGGAATTCGCGTTGGTGGCTCGGAATCGGCCTGGTGATCGGCCTGGGCATGCTGACGCGCTACACGATGCTGTTCTGCGTCGCCGGCCTGATCGGCGGTGTGCTGGCGACGCCCTTGCGCAGGCAACTCGGCAATCGCTGGCTGTGGGCCGGTGTCGCGCTGTCGCTGCTGGTGTTCCTGCCCAATGCGCTATGGCAGTTCCGCCACGACTTCATCTCGCTGGATTTTCTCCAGCACATTCATGCCCGCGACATGCGCATCGGCCGCACCGACGGTTTCCTCGTGCAGCAGCTGTACGCGAATGCCGGGCCGCTGCTGTTGCCCCTGTGGCTGGCGGGACTGTGGTTCGTGGCATTCGCGCAGGATGGCGCGCGCTACCGTGTGCTGGCGTGGCTGTATGTGGTGCCGCTGCTGCTGTTCGTGCTCGCACATGGGCGCGGCTACTACCTGGCGCCGGCATATCCGATGCTGTTCGCGGCTGGCGCCGTCGCCTGCGAAGGCTGGCTTGCCGGCATGCGTCCGCGGATCGCCACAGGCGTGCGCAGCGGTGTCTGGGCGCTGCTCGCGGTCGCGCTCGTGACCAGCGCCGCGATCGGCTTGCCGCTTGCGCCGATCGATTCCGCCGGCTGGCGCATCAGCCGCAAGGCCCATGACAACTTCGCCGAGCAGATCGGCTGGCCGGAACTGGTGGCACAGGTCGCGACCATCTACCAGTCGTTGCCACCGCAGGAACGCGCGCGCACCACGATCTATGCCAACAACTACGGCGAAGCCGGCGCCATCGACCTGTATGGCCCCGCGTACGGACTACCGCCGGCGGTCAGCAACGTCAATTCGTACTGGTATCGCGGCTACGGCAATCCGGCAACGACAACGGTCATCGTGCTGGGCGACGATGCCGCAGGCATGAGCGACACGCCGGCGACCTGTACGCTTGGCGGCCGGGTGCGGATCCCACACGGCATCGACAATGAGGAAAGTGGGCATCCCGACATCTACCTGTGCCGCAAGCTGCGCATGGACTGGAAAAAAATGTGGTCGGCGACACCAAGCTTCGGTTGACGGCTCCTGTTGCAGCCTCAAAAAACCCCGCGATGCGGGGTTTTTTTGCAGTGGCTGGTCGTCAGCGAACGCTGACCGGATTGATGACGATGTTACCCGGCGTGATGCCAGCGCCCGCATCGAGGATCACGGCGCGGCCGGCTTGCGCAACAGGCTGAATGCCAGGCCGGCGACGATCAGCGCACCGCCGATCAGGATTGACCACAGCAACCAGGCTTTCCAGTCGCGCCGCACTGGCGCTGGCGTGAACGCTGCATCGCCAGCGAGCATGCTCGGCGTGCCGAGTGTTGCGCTGGCGAGTTGCCAGTCGCTGCCGTGCCGTATCCGCAGCGCCTCGATCAGTTGCGGCACCGGTGCCTCGGCGCGCGTGGCGCGTGCGCTGCCTGCAACCACTGCGTACGGGCCGCGGCCTTGGGCGACGAATACGATGACTTCCGGTCGATATCCCAGTCGTAGCATGGGCGTACCGCCAGCCGGGGTGCGCGATGACAAGCGCCATTGGCGATCCCGGATCACCGTCCCGAACGCTTGCGCTGCCGAACGATCCGCCTGCGCCGCGCCGACCTGGTACGCCACCCACGGGCCCACGCGGGTCTGCCAGGGTGCGTCATCGGCATCGCGGCTCTGCAGCGTCCATTCACTGGCACTGTTGCCGGGCCGGACGACATCGGCGCGCTCGATCGGGAAGCGACCGTCGAGTTTGAACGTGGTGTAGGTCTTGCCCTGTTCGATGCGTTCGTGCCCCGGCAACAATTCCCATACCCATGGCAATGCCGCGGCGGTGGGTGCAAGTTCTGCGCGCAGGCCAGTGAGTGTGGGTGCCGCCAAGCCGGTGAAGGCCGGCAGCAGGCGCAGATATTTCGCGGTGCCTTCGAGTGGAATCCGGCGCTGTTGCAGATGCTGGCCATCGCGCATGAGATCCAGCAATGACGCCTGCGATTGCAGGACGCGCCATTCGCGCAGGTCGTCGCTGCCCTCGACGCGATACACCGTGTCGATCGCGTTGCCGGTTGCGGGCCACACCACCACCAGTGCGACGATGCTTTCGCGCACATGGCTGGCATCGACCAGCCACGCATTCGTGGTGGGCGCAGCCTGGCTGGTTTGGCCGGACACCCGCGTCTCCACGCGGCGCACGCTGCCGTCGGGGTCACGCTCGCTGATCACCGCGATGTCCTGCGCCTGCGCCGCCTTGCCGGCAGGCAATGGAAACCACGGCAAGTCGATGTATCGCGGCGCTTGTGCCAGGGGTTGCTCGGCGGCGAACAGCGCAGACGGCACGCTGGCACCGTCGGCATTGACGACATCCACATCGCGCAAGGAGGCCAGCTGCGCGCTGCGGTAGACCTCGCGGTCCAGTGCAACGCGATACGCGCCGGCGCTGTCGCTGTGCACGATCAGCGGCCATTGCCGCGCGTAATCGTCGCGCACCGCCGCCAACGCAACGAGCGGAATCAAGGCGCACCAGGCCAGGCGTTTCATGCGGGAATCTCCTCGGTGTCTGCCGCGTCGGCCGCGCGCGGCGGCGCCGGGGCGAAATAACCGACCAGCGTGCACAGCAGGCCGTAGGCGATGAACGAGCCGATGCCGAGCAGGTTGCCCAGATGCTGGCGATCGACGAGTACCAACTTCGCCAACACCACGGCCATCAGCACGGCGCCGGCCAGCCACAACCCGCGTTGGCCGCGGCGCGAACCGACGATCCAGCCGATCACGCCAAGCACGCTCCACACCACGGTGAGGCTGGTCTGCACCAGGCTGGTCGACAGCAGGCCGCCATTCCAAGCCACCTCGCCCCAGTGATGCACCGCGCGCAGGGTGATTCCGGTCACCAGCATGAAGCCGGCAGTCGCCAGCGTGCCAATCCGCAAGCGCAACATGGTCTCCGGCGCCTGCTCGGACCACAGCCAGCGCGCCGCCAGCGCCAGCACCGCCAGTTGTGCCAGTTCGAGCGGATTCAACACTGGTACCCACGGCAGCGGCGCGGCACTACCGGCCTGCAACAGTGCCGACAACCACCACAGTCCGAGCACTGCGAAGAACGCCAGTTGCAACCCAGGGCGATAGGCATCGAAGCGCTCGCCTTGCGGCGCCGCCAGCCATCGCCAGCGGAAAATCGACAACGCTGCGGCAACAAGCCACGGCAAGACCGACAGCGTCGACTGCCAGCCTTCGGCAAGCCCGAACCGGTCCGAGACGTACCGGGCGAGCAACGACAACGTCGTCGGCCAAACCAGCCACCAGGCAAATTGCGCCCATGCGGCAAAGCGGTCTTCGTTGGCACGCAGGCAAACGAGGCTGCGCACGCCGAGCACGGCAAACAACAGCCATGCCCAGCTACCGTTGGCGGCGAACGGATAGGCATGCACGTCCATCTGCGCGAAGGCGAGCGGCACGGCGACCAGGAAGCCCGCGAGCGTCGTCAGTGCAAGCGCAGGCGCCGGACGGCGACCGTGCGCTTCCGCCGCCAGCCAGCCGGTGACAGCGGCGAAGGCGAGCAGGACATCGGCACGCGCGGTCATGCCAACGAATCGATCGACTTCGTGGATCGCATTGCCACTCCACCACAGCAGCCCCCACAGGTAGTACACGACCGCCAGCTGCGTCCTGTCCTCGCGACGATAGGACCAGGCGCTCGCAAACCCCGCCAATGCGATCAGCAACGCCCCCATGCAGGTCGGATTGGCGATGGCGCGCACATCCCAGGACCATTGCGATTGCCCGAAAAAGAACGCAAGCATCGCGGCCAGTTGCAGGCCGGCGCCCGACAATTGCGGCAGTCGCCGCTCCTGTTTGAGTCCGAGCCACACCAGGGCCGCACCTTCGAGCGCAAACACCGAGGCGGTCGCGCGTGCCGACAAGGCGAGCGGCACTGCCAGCGTGGCGAAGCCCACCGCCAGCAGCGCATGGCACTGGCCGAGCGCGGCATAGCCGGCGCGACGCAACAGTGCCCACGCCAGCGTCGCGTACAGCACAGCGAGGCCAAGCGCACAGAATGCGAGCTGCATGCGGCTTTCATCCGGCGAGCCGCCCTTGAGCAACCCCGCCTGCAGCGAGAACGCGATCAGCGGCGTGCCGAACACCAGGCAGCCGTCGATCAGGTCGCGGCCGCTGACCGGACGCCGGCGTGCATACAGGATCGGGATTACCAGATAGAAAGCGAAGAACAACAGCAGGAACGGTTCGGTGGAATGAAGCTTGGATGGGTCGTACTGCAACACGCCCCACGCCGTGCCGATGCCCCAGGTAAAGGCAAACCCGAGCAGGTTAAGGATGCGCCATGGCTTGACCCAGGCGATGGCGAGGATCGCCGCATTGAGCATCGCGTAATACGAGAACAACGCAACGTGGTTGCCGCTGCCGGTGGACAACCAGATCGGCGCGAGGAAGCCGGCGAGGATGCCGAGCACCGCCAATGTTCGCGAATCCTGCGCGACCGCAAGCACGCCGAGCCCGGCGATCAGGACCACGCTCAGGGCGAACGCCGCGCCGGCAGGCAGCAAGCCATACAGCTTGAACGCGGCGAATACGGTCAACAGCAGCACGCCGATCGCGCCGCCCTGCAATGCCAGCGCGAATGCGCGTTTGTCGCTGCGCTGCCGCCATCCGAAGGCCAATCCGGCCATTGCGGCAACGGCGATGCCAGCCAGCCGCAGCTCGATCGGCATGCGCAGCCAGCCTTGGTCGCTGGCGTATTTCAGCAATGCGGCAACGCCGGCCAGCAGCACCAGCATGCCGATCTTGACCGGCACGTTGCCGACGGTGAACCAGTGCTGCACCGCACGCATGCCGATCTCCAGGGCACCGGGTTTCGCTGGCGGACGCGGCGCTGCGGGTTTGGGCGGCACCGGTGGTGGCATGGCCGACATCCGCGGTGGCGCGCCTGGCGCTTGCGCCGACGGCGTGATCGCGGCGGGCGGCGGCTCGCGCAGCGTGACGACCTGTGCCATGCCGGGTTCGGCGCGGGGAGCATCGAATTGCGGTCGCGGCTCGAATGCAGGTGGATGCGCCGGTGCCATGGCGCCAAACGCGCGTAGCTTGGCCATGTCGTCTTCCAGCGCGGCAATGCGGTGCTTGAGTCCACTGATCGAGGTCAGTGCCACGATCAACAACACCGGCACGGCCAGCACGACGAGTACCAACAACGCAAACATGGATTCCATCGGCAACCGCCCCTGCGGCGCCGACCCCCGACGCACGTGATCACCTTATCCTGCCAACACCGGAAAGCAGAAGCCCCGCGACCCCGGCAGCGGGCCAGGCATCCCGCCAAATGGCCATGCCCCAAACAAAAAAGCCCCGCCATGGCGGGGCTTTTTTACAGCTGGCGCTGGAGCGTTTGCCCCCGAGCGCTACTTCGCCGCCACCACCCGGACCATTTCCAGGCACTTGCTGGAGTAGCCCCACTCGTTGTCATACCAACTGACCAGCTTGACGAAGGTGCTGTCCAGCGCGATGCCGGCACCCGCATCGAAGATCGAGGTGCGCGCATCGCCACGGAAGTCGGTGGCGACCACTTTGTCTTCGGTGTAGCCGAGGATGCCCTTCAGCGCGCCTTCGCTCTGCGCCTTCATTTCCGCGCAGATCTCGGCGTAGGTCGCGGGCTTTTCCAGTTCGCAAGTCAAGTCGACGACCGACACATCCGACGTCGGCACGCGGAACGACATACCGGTGAGTTTCTTGTTGAGCTCCGGGATCACCACGCCGACGGCCTTGGCCGCGCCGGTACTGGACGGGATGATGTTCTCGAGGATGCCGCGACCGCCGCGCCAATCCTTGTTGCTCGGCCCATCGACAGTCTTCTGCGTCGCCGTCGCCGCGTGCACGGTGGTCATCAGGCCACGCTTGATGCCCCACTTGTCGTGGATCACCTTGGCCAGCGGGGCCAGGCAGTTGGTGGTGCACGAAGCGTTGGAAATGATCGCCTCGCCCGCGTATTTCTTGTCGTTGACGCCGAACACGAACATCGGCGTGTCGTCCTTGGACGGCGCCGACAGGATCACCTTCTTCGCGCCAGCGTCGAGATGCTTCTGCGCGGTGGCCTTGTCGAGGAACAGCCCGGTCGACTCGATCACCACTTCGGCGCCCACCTCGTCCCACTTCAGGTTGGCCGGATCACGTTCCTGGGTCAGGCGGATCTTCTTGCCGTTGACGATGATGTGGTTGCCGTCGACCTGCACGTCGCCCTTGAAGCGGCCGTGCACCGAGTCGTACTGGAGCATGTAGGCGAGGTAATCTGGCTCCAGCAGGTCGTTGATGGCGACGACTTCGATGTCGTTGCCGAAGTTCTGCACGGCGCAGCGCAGGACATTGCGCCCGATGCGGCCGAAACCGTTGATACCCACCTTGATCGCCATTGACTTACTCCTGCAAGGAACCGGACCGGAAAGGAGGTTATTTTAGCCGTTCCCTTGGCCGAGCCCTTCCCGCCATGCGCAGACTCTCCATCCTGTGGTTGCTGATCCCCCTGGTTTCCTTCGCCCCGGCCGCGCTGGCCTGGAGCGCGCTGGGCCACAGCCTGGTCGGCGAACTGGCGCAACGCCACCTCACGGCGGGGGCGAAACGCGAGGTCGACGTCCTGCTCGCCGGCGAGCCCACCCCGACACTGGCCGGCGTCTCCAGCTGGCCAGACTCCCTGCGCGGTGCCGACCCGGCTCGCTACAAACAGACGGCCCGCTGGCATTACATCGACTACCCGGTCGGCACCTGTGCCTATGAGGCCGCGCGCGACTGCCCGGACGGCAACTGCGTGGTCGGCGCGATCGAAGCGCAGCGCGCCATCCTCGCGGACGCCGCGCAGCCGTTCGCGGCGCGGCGCGATGCGCTGAAGTTCCTGGTGCATTTCGTCGGCGACGTGCACCAGCCGATGCATTCCAGCAACCGCAACGACAGCGGCGGCAACAAGTACCAGCTCAGCCTGCGCACCAATCTGGCGCCGGAGTCCTATGCCAAGGACCGCTACGTCAACGGCGTGATGGGCAGCAACATGCACCAGGTCTGGGATTACTACATCCTCGGCGAGCGCGGCCTCGACCTGCGCCACTACACGGACCTGCTCGATGCGATGCCGTGGCCGCCGACCAGCGGGCCGCAGGCGCCGTCACTGCTGCCGGCCGCGTGGGCCGGCGAATCGTGCCGTCTGATCGATGCGCGCCACCTGTATCCCGAAGGCCACGTGCTGGACCGCAGCTATCTCAGCGAGCAACGCCCGCTGGCCGAGCAGCGCATCCGCCAGGCTGCGTATCGCCTCGCGGTGCTGCTCGACGACGCGCTCGATCCGGGCAGTCGCTGACGGGCACGGGATTCAGCAAGTCAGATCGCATCGTCGATGATCCTCCTGGTCGTCTCCTCGACGCCCTGCGCCAAGGCTCGCAACTCCGCGGAGGTGGAGATCAGACCAAGCAGCACCGACGGCGGAATCATGCCGATGCAGGTGTTGCCCTTGTCCTCGTAGACCGATATGCGGCAGGGCAGCGCCATGTTGATTGCCATGTCCATATGCAGCACTTCGCTGGCCTGTTTCGGATTGCACACTTCCAGCACCCGGCATTCGTTGGGTAGATCGAAGCCCTTGTCCTTCAATGTCTGCTTGAAGTCATAGGAATGCAGCAGGCCGAAATCGTGTCGGGTGATCGAGGCCTGCAGATCCTGGAACGCCTGGTCGACGGATTTTCGAGTTTGCTTGACGTACAGCATGAGTTCCTCCTGGAACTGTGGCTGGGTTTCGCGGCCACGCAATACATGCTCTCTGTCGCCACAGGCTCTCTGTCGCCCTCCAGCATGCGGATGCGCCGGCCTGCAGCCATCGGACCGTGCTCCGGAGATACGGCATCGAGTCTCATGTTGACAATGCACGGCGCGCCGTCATCGACAGCAACGTGTAGTACAGCAATGGAATCACCACCAGCGTCAGCACCGTGCTGACCAGGATGCCGAAGATCAGCGTTACCGCGAGGCCGTTGAAGATCGGGTCATCGAGGATGAAGAACGCACCGACCATCGCCGCAACGCCGGTTAGCACGATGGGTTTGGCACGAACCGCGCAGGCTTCGATCACCGCGTCGGCCGGCCCCAGACCCGACGCAACTGCATGGTTGATGAAGTCCACCAGCAGGATGGAATTGCGCACGATGATCCCGGCCAGCGCGATCATGCCGATCATCGACGTCGCGGTGAATTGCGCGCCCAGCAGCGCATGTCCGGGCATCACCCCGATCACCGTCAGCGGGATCGGCGCCATGATCACCAGCGGCACCAGGTAGCTGCGAAACTGCGCGACCACCAGCAGGTAGATCAGCACGATGCCCGCGGCATAGGCGATGCCCATGTCGCGGAACGTCTCGTAGGTGATCTGCCATTCGCCATCCCACTTGATCGCGAAATGACTGGTGTCCGCGGGTTGCGCGATGAAGGTCTGCTGGACCCGCTGCCCGCCGACGCGATGGTCCCTGATCTGGCCGACGAGGTTGAACATGCCGTAGAGCGGGCTGTCAAGCTTGCCCGCTTCGTCACCGGTGACGTAGACGACCGGCAGCAGGTCCTTGTGGTCGATCGCGCCGTCCCACGGCGCACGTTGCACGCTGACCAATTCGGACAGCGGCACCAGTTGTCCCTGGCCGCCGCGCACGCGCAGCGCCAGCAGGCGGGCGCTGCTGGCCTGGCCGGCAATCGGCAGGCGCAGGCGCACCGGTCGCGGATATTTGGACGCCGCATCGTGCAGGTAGGTCGCGTCCAGCCCTGATACCGCGGCAGCGAGTGCATCGTCGATGGCCGATTGCGGAACGCCCAGGCGCGCTGCGCGGGCGCGGTCCACGACCAGCACTTCGCGCGGGGCATCGCTTTCGACGCTGCTGTCGACGTCGACGATGTCCTTGGTCGCCAGGAAACGTTGCTCGAGCGCACGCGCCATGCTGCGGCTGCGCGCGTAGTCGGGACCGTAGAGCTCCGCGACCAGCGGCGACAGCACCGGCGGACCCGGCGGGACTTCCACGACCTTGACCGAAGCGCCGTTGCGACGGCCGATGGCGGCCAGTTGCGGGCGCAACGCGCGCGCGATCTCGTGGCTCTGCCGATCCCGCAGGTGCTTGTCGACCAGGTTCACCTGCAGGTCGCCGACATTGCTGCCGCTGCGCAGGAAGTACTGTCGCACCAGGCCATTGAAGTTGATCGGCGCCGCCGTTCCCGCATAGCCCTCGTAGCTCAGCACTTCGGGCACCGTGTCGATCACGGCCGCAAGCTGGGTCAGCACGGCATTGGTGTCTTCCAGCGTGCGCCCTTCCGGGAGGTCGACAACGACCTGGAATTCCGACTTGTTGTCGAAGGGCAGCATCTTCAGCACGACCAGTTGGAACACGGCCAGCGATGCGGCGAGCACCACCAGCCCGGCCATGCCCCCGAACAGCCACAGGCGGCGTCGCTTGCCGGTGTCCGGATCGAGGAACGGCCGCATCACGCGGTTGAACAGTCGATGCAGCCAGGTGTCCGCCGCCATGTCCACGTGCGCGACTGTCCCCGCGGGCACATGCCGCTTCAGCAGTTTCAGTGACAGCCACGGCGTGACGACCAGGGCGACGGCCAGCGACAGCAGCATGCCCACCGATGCATTGATCGGGATCGGCCGCATGTACGGACCCATCAGGCCCGAGACGAAGGCCATCGGCAACAACGCCGCGATGACGGTGAACGTCGCCAGGATCGTCGGTCCGCCAACCTCGTCGACCGCGGGCGGGATGGCCTCTCGCAGCGAGAGGCCGCCACGCGCCATGTGCCGGTGGATGTTCTCCACGACGACGATGGCATCGTCGACGAGGATGCCGATCGAGAAGATCAGCGCGAACAGCGACACGCGGTTGAGCGTGAAGCCCATCGCCCACGATGCGAACAAGGTCAGCGCCAGCGTCAGCACCACGGCGCTGCCGACGACGATCGCCTCGCGCCAGCCCAGCGCCAGCAGCACCAGCAGCACGACCGAACTGGTCGCGAAGACCAGCTTCTCGATCAGCTTGATCGCCTTGTCGGTGGCCGTCCGTCCGTAATCGCGGGTGACGGTCACCTGCACGCCGCGCGGGATCAGTTCACCCTGCAGCTGCTGGATGCGATGCGCCACGGCCGCGGTGATGTCGGCGGCATTGCTGCCCGGCTTCTTCGCAATGGCAATCGTCACGGCCGGCGCGATCCCGCGCGCCGGGCCTGCGCGTCCCGGCGGAGCGCCATGCCAGGCATAGCGGGTGGCGACGTCGCCTCCCGCGCTCACAGTGGCCACGTCGGACAATCGCAGCGGCTTGCCGCCGGCCAAGCCGATGACCAGGTTGCGCACCGCATCCGCATCGACCAGGAAGGTGCCCGCCGTGACCGGCACGGCGCGATCGGCGCCCACGCGCTCGCCGACGTGGCGCACCACGTTGGCGGCGCGCAGCGACTGCGCAAGGTCGGCGACAGTCAGCCCGTACGCAGCGAGCCGAGCGGGATCGAGCGTGACCGACACCACGCGATCCGGGGCGCCGATGGTGTAGACGTCACGCGTGCCAGGGATGCGCTTGAGTTCGGTTTCCAGCGTGTGTGCCACTTCGGCGAGGTCCGTCGCGCCGCGTTGCGGATCGTCGGACCAGACGGCCAGGCTCATCACCGGGACGTCATCGATGCCCTTGGGCTTGATCAAGGGCTGGCCGACATCCGTGCCGGGCGGCAGCCAGTCCTGGTTGGAGAACACCTGGTTGTACAGCCGCACGATCGCCGTCTGGCGCTGCACGCCGACGGTGTACTCGACGGTGAGCACGGCCATGCCGGGACGGCTGGTCGAATAGACGTGCCTGACGCCCTCGATCTCCGACAGCTTCTGCTCCAGCGGCGTGCTGACCAGCTGTTCGACCTCGCGCGACGAAGCGCCCGGGTAGGGAACAAACACGTTGGCCATGGTCACGTCGATCTGCGGCTCTTCCTCGCGCGGCGTCACCATCACCGCGACGATGCCCAGCAGCAGCCCCATCAGCGCGAGCAGCGGGGTCAGCGCATTGAGCTGGAAGGCGGCCGCGATGCGACCGGACAAGCCCAGGCGCGCGCGTGGCGGCTCAGTCATTGGCGTGGCCAGCAGCCTCGCGCTGCGCAACCAGCGCCTGCACCGCGGCGACCGGATCCAGTGCCACGCGTTCGCCCGGTTGCAGGCCAGCCAGCACCTCCACGTCGCTGTCGCCAACCGGCCCCAGCCGCAACTGGCGCAATGCGATGCGGTTGCCATCGATGACGTACACACCACTGATCTCGCCGCGTTGCACGAGGGCACTGCGCGGGATTCGCACTGCATCTACCTGCATGGGCACGGGAATCGGGAAGACGACCTTGGCAGTGACGCCCGGCTGTGGCGCAGCCTGCAGGTCCGGAAGCAACACCCGGACGCCGACGCTGTGCGTGGCCGGGTCTGCGGAAGGAAACACCACGACGTCGGCAGCGTCGATGCGGCGGCCATCCTCGAGCACCACGGTGGCCCTCGGTGTTGCGCGGATGGCCGCGGCATCGGATTGCGGCACCTGCACCTCGATCCGCAACGCGCCCGGCGCGTAGATCGACAGCAATGGCTGTCCGGGCGCGACCGTTTCCCCAGGCTCGACCCGGCGTGCGCTGACCACGCCTGCAAACGGCGCATGCACCACGGTGTAGTCGGCCTGCTGGCCGGCCTGCGCAAGTTGCGCGCGCGCCGCATCGCGCGTGGCGATGGCGCTGTCGCGCGCCGCGCGGACCTGGTCCAGTTGTGCCCGCGAAACGAACTGTCCCGGCGCAAGCGCGGCATAGCGCTTGAAGCTGGCTTGCGCTTCGGCCGCGGCCGCTTCCGCCGCCCGCAATTGCGCACGTGCGGTATTGGCGCCTGCCTGCTGCTCAACCGCGGTCAGCCGCAACAACACCGCGCCCGCGGGGACGTGATCGTTGACATCGATGTTGACGACGGTGACGCGCCCGGCGGTCTGCGCTGCGAGGTCCGCCTGCTGCACCGCCTCCACCACGCCGTCCCAGCTACGCCCGCCATTCCCGGCGGCGGGCCGCACCACGTGCGATGCGAGCGGCGGCAAAACCGGCAACATCGCCGGGCGCGGCGGGCTGCCGCAGGCGGCCAGCGCCAGGCTGGCGATCAAGACGGCTAGCGCGCGCATCGGATCAGCGAAAACCGCAACCGGCCGGCGCGTCGCGACCAACGCCGAGCTTGCGCAGCAGCATCGCCGCCGGACAGAAGCCGGTGAACGCCGACTGCAGCAGGTTGAGGCCGACAAAGGCCGTCAGCAGCCACCACCAGGGTGATACCAGCTGCGTCAATGCCAGGCTGACGAGGATCATCACACCGGCAAATGCCATCACTGCACGATCAAGGCTCATGGGAAGTCTCCTGGACGGCGTCCTTCCGGACGGATTCTTGTTGAACGGTTACGGCCTGCAGCCGCTCTATGCCGGGCTGGGTCGGTCATGCCAGCCACGCAGATCGCATCCTGCGTGGCCTCGCAATCGACCCGCTTGCCTTCCAGTCCGGTCGGGAAGTTTCGCACGCTCGTGGTCATTACCGATTCGATCATCACGCCGGTCCGTATGGGCGGTTGTCGGATCATCCCCCGACCGCCGCGGCAGGGTGTTGACCCTGGCCTCGCATCTCGATGTATAGTTTAGTTATTGCTTATATGCATGTCAACTAATATTGCTCCGGCTCAACCGCTGTCCTCGCCGGCCGCGGTGCCCGATTCCATGCCTTCGACTGCTAGTGGCATGATGAATTCGCGCACGCATCTCCCAGTCACCCGACAATTCCCCGGATGCCGATGCCACGTCGCCCCCCCGCACTGACGTTGTCCATGGCCGAGCGCATGCGTGCCCACGCTGACGATGCCGCGCGCCTGCTCAAGATCCTGGGCAACGACAAGCGCCTGCTGATCCTGTGCCTGTTGTCCGAGGGCGAACGCTCCGTCGGCAAACTCAACGCACACCTGGAGCTGAGCCAGTCGGCGTTGTCGCAGCATCTGGCGGTATTGCGCGAGGACGGCCTGGTGCAGACGCGGCGCGACGCGCAGACGATCCACTATTCACTGGTCGATGGCCCGTCGCAGCGCATCATCGCCACGCTGCACGATATCTACTGCCCCGATTCCACCAAGGCCGGTGGGGAGCATCGATGAACGACGTCAGCGTGGCCATCCAACCGTTCTTCCACCAGGTCTCGGGCACCTGGACCCATGTGGTCAGCCGGGGCCGCGATGCGGTGGTGATCGACCCGGTGCTCGACTACGACGCGCCATCCGGCCGCCTCCATGCCGACAGCGCGCACGAGGTGCTGGCGTACATCGCCGGGCACGACCTGCACGTGCACGGCATCCTGGAAACGCATGCGCATGCCGACCATCTGTCCGCCGCCGCTGTGATGCGCGCGCAGACGGCCGCGCCGATCGCGATCGGCAAGGGCATCCGCTTGGTGCAGTCGCATTTCGCGGAGGTGTTCCATCTCGCACCCGATGATGCAGCCCTGATAGACGCGTTTGACCGATTGCTCGCCGAAGGCGATGTCATCGATGCCAGAGCCCTGCGCATCGAAGTGCTGGCTACGCCCGGACATACGCCCGATAGCGTCAGCTATCGGGTCGACGGCAACGTTTTCGTGGGGGACACGCTGTTCGCCCCCGACGTCGGCACGGCGCGCTGCGATTTTCCCGGCGGCAGCGCCGCGCAGCTGTACGCCTCGATCCAGCAGTTGCACGCGATGCCAGACGACACCGTGCTGTGGTTGTGCCACGACTATCCGCCAGCCGGGCGCGAGCCGCGCGCCAGCGTGGGCGTCGGGGAATCCAGACGCGACAACCG
>JANMAO010000133.1:0-7000 GCA_031359875.1 Lysobacter sp. | reverse complement strand
GGCCGGGCTTCCTGTCCGTACGGCTGTCGCGCTCCGGCGCTGCATTCTTCCTGTCCGAGGTGTCGTTCCGGTGAGTTGGCTGAAGAAACTGATGCCTGCCCGCATCCGCACCGAAGCGCCTGCGGGGC
This sequence comes from Lysobacter sp., assembly GCA_031359875.1. Taxonomy (GTDB): domain Bacteria; phylum Pseudomonadota; class Gammaproteobacteria; order Xanthomonadales; family Xanthomonadaceae; genus Cognatiluteimonas. The sequence continues at coordinate 6,872 of JANMAO010000133.1, read as the reverse complement.
GCAAGCGCAGCGTGCCCGAAGGGTTGTGGGAAAAGTGCGACCGCTGCGGCGCGGTGCTGTACCGGCCCGAACTCGAGGAAAACCTCGAGGTCTGCCCGAAGTGCAACCACCACATGGCGATCCGCGCCCGCGTGCGGCTCAATACTTTCCTGGATGCCGGCAGCACCAGCGAGATCGGCGCCAGCCTCGGCCCGACCGATGTGCTCAAGTTCAAGGACCAGAAGAAGTATTCGGACCGGATCAAGTCCGCGCAGAAATCCACGGGCGAGCGCGACGCACTGATTGCGTTGCAGGGGACATTGAAGGGCCAACCGCTGGTCGCGTGCGCATTCGACTTCGCCTTCATGGGCGGCTCGATGGGTTCGGTGGTCGGTGAGCGCTTCGCGCTGGCGGCCGAGCGCGCGCTGCAGCTTGGTTGCCCGCTGGTGTGTTTTTCCGCGACTGGCGGCGCGCGCATGCAGGAGAGCCTGTTCTCCCTGATGCAGATGGCGAAGACAGCGGCGGCGCTTGGGCGGCTGCGCGCGGCCGGGCTGCCGTACATCTCGGTGATGACGCATCCGACCACCGGCGGCGTATCGGCATCGCTGGCGATGCTGGGCGACATCAACATCGCCGAACCCGAGGCGCTGATCGGCTTCGCCGGTCCACGGGTGATCGAACAGACCGTGCGCGAGACGCTGCCGGAAGGCTTCCAGCGCAGTGAATTCCTGGTCGAACACGGTGCGATCGACCAGATCTGCGATCGTCGCGCACTGCGCGACCGGATCGCCGACCTGCTGGCCCTGCTGATGAAGCAGCCGCGTCCGCAAGACGACACCGAGACCACGGCTTGAGCCCGCGTAAATATTTCGGCACCGACGGCATCCGGGGACGGGTTGGCGAGGGCGTGATTTCGGCTGACTTCGTGTTGCGCCTGGGCAATGCCTACGGCCATGCACTTAAACAGCAGGCGCCGGGGGGCCGCGAATGGCGCAAGCCCATGATCATCATCGGCAAGGACACGCGCATATCGAACTACATGTTCGAGGCGGCGCTCGAGGCGGGCCTGGTCGCTGCCGGCGTCGACGTACAATTGATGGGGCCGATGCCGACGCCGGCGGTCGCCCATCTGACGCGCTCGCTGCGCGCCGACGGCGGCATCGTGATTTCGGCCTCGCACAACCCGCATTACGACAACGGCATCAAGTTTTTCTCCGCATTGGGCGAGAAGCTCGACGATGCCGCCGAACTGGCGATCGAAGCCGCGCTCGAGCAGCCTTTCAGCACCGTGCCGTCGGAAGAACTCGGCAAGGCCGTACGCACCCGCGACGCCTTGGGCCGCTATGTCGAGGCCTGCAAGAACTCGGTGCCCAGACGCTTTGATCTCGGCGGCATGCGCATCGCGATGGATTGCGCCAACGGCGCCACCTACCAGCTCGGCCCGCTGGTGCTGAGGGAACTCGGCGCACGGGTCGAAGCGATCGGTGTGAGTCCAAATGGCACCAACATCAACGATGGTGTCGGCTCGACCCATCCTGAAAGTCTGGTTGCACAGGTCGCTGCCACTGGCGCCGACCTCGGCATCGCTTTCGACGGCGACGGCGATCGGGTGCTGTTCGTTGACAGCGATGGTGCGGTCTGCGATGGCGACGACCTGCTTTACGTGCTGGCGACGGACTGGCAGCAGAGCGGGCGCCTGCATGGGCCAGTGGTGGGCACGCTGATGACCAACTATGGTTTCGAGCGTGCGTTGGGCGAGCGGGGCATCGGCTTCGTGCGCGCCAACGTCGGCGATCGCCACGTGCACCAGGCGCTGCTGCAGCACGACGGCGTACTTGGCGGCGAAGCCTCCGGCCACCTGCTGTGCCTGGATCGCGTCAATACGGGGGACGGCATCGTCAGCGCATTACAGGTACTGGAAGTGCTGCGCCGTCGCAACATGACCCTGCGCGAAGCATTACGCGGCATGGAGCGCGTGCCACAGGAAACCATCAACGTGCGCTACGGCGGCGGCGCGAAGCCAGCGGAGGCTGCGGGCGTACGCGCTGCGCTGGCGGAAGCGCAACGCGCGGTGGAAGGGCGCGGCCGGGCTTTCCTGCGTGCTTCAGGAACCGAGCCGGTGGTGCGGGTCACGGTGGAAGCCGACGATACCGTCCTGATGCGGTCCACCCTCGAACAACTCGCCGCAGCGGTTCGCGCGGCCGTCCAATGAGCCGCGCTTTCCGAGCTTGCCGCTGATGTCGCGGATTCCGACCCTCGACATCCGCCGCTTCACCGCGCCGGCGAGCAGCGCGGACAGCGATGCCTTCGTCGCCGAGTTGGGCGCGGCCTATCGCGAATGGGGATTTGCCGGGATTCGCGGGCATGGCATTCCGGAATCGACGATCGACGCCGCTTACGACGTGTTCCAGCGCTTCTTCGCACTGCCGGAGGACACCAAACGCAGGTACCAGGTCGCCGGTATCGGGGGTGCGCGGGGCTACACGCCGTTCGGCGTGGAAACGGCGAAGGGTGCGCAGTATTCCGACCTCAAGGAGTTCTGGCACATCGGCCGCGAGATACCACGCGACTCCAGGTACGCCGGCGTCATGCCGCCAAACCTCTGGCCGGAGGAAGTCCTCGGTTTTCGCGAGGCCGGCTATGGCCTCTACCAGGCGCTCGACCAGTTGGGTTCGCGCGTGTTGTCGGCGCTAGCGCTGCATATCGGGTTGGCGCGGGATTATTTCGCCAACAAGACGGACTTCGGCAATTCGATCCTGCGCCCGATCCATTACCCGCCGATCACCACCCCGGACGTTCCCAACGTGCGCGCGGGCGCCCACGAGGACATCAACCTGATCACGCTGTTGGTGGGCGCGAGCGCCGCGGGCCTGGAAGTCCGGTCGCGCCGGGGCGAGTGGGTTCCGTTCACCGCCGACGCCGATACCATCGTGGTCAACATCGGCGACATGCTGCAGCGCCTGACCAACCACGTGTATCCATCGACCACGCATCGCGTGGTCAACCCGGCTGGCGAACAGGCGCGGCAGCCGCGCTATTCCACGCCGTTCTTCCTGCACCCGAATCCGGATTTCCTGATCGACGTGCTGCCTTCGACCATCACCCCGGACAATCCCAGCCGGTATCCGCAGCCGATCACGGCCTTCGACTACCTCCAGGAGCGGCTGCGCGAAATCAAGCTGATATAAGGACGCGGTACGCTTCCCGGGTCACGCCATTTAGAGTCACGCCATCCAGAGTCATGCCATCCAGAAAAACACCGCCGCCATGCGCTTGTCGGCCAGGCTCTGGCCGCAATACGCGCTGGCGCTGTGGATCAGGTTGGCGCGATACAGCAGCAGCCGATTGAAGCGGTGCTCGATGGTGACGTCCTCGACGAACGAATTCACGGGCACGAAGCGCGAGCCAAGTGCCTCCACCAGGTTCGCGTGCGGCGGCATCACGGCATTGCCGCCGAGTTGCCCATTCGGCAAGCGCTGGCGAAAAAAACTGGTGCCGCAATGCGCCGGTGCATCGGGATTGAGATACAGCACTGCGGCATAGCGGCACAGCTTGCGTGAATCGGTATGCGGCTTCGGCCCGGATTCGTCCTCGCCGACGACCTGCACGCAGTTGTGGTTGAGGTGGCCACCATCAGGCGTGGTTTCCACCCAGAGCCGCTTGCTGCCGATGACCTTGCGCACCCATGCCTCGACGGGATCAAGCTCCTCCGACGAGAGCGCGGGCGATGTCCGCATCCCGGGCCACGCCTCGGGCTTGTACGGATAGCCCTCGGTCCAGTCGTGGCTGGCAAGGCAGCGCTCGCGCAGGGCCATCGCGTCGGGCAACGCATCGTCGAGCAGCCAGTAGTCACGGCCTTCGGTGGGCGTGCGGTAGGGCAGGATCGCGATTCTGGGTGCAGCGGGCTTCATCGATTCATTCCGAGTCGCAGCAGTGCTGCGTGGGTTGGCAGCTCGTCGGAGTTTACTTCGCGGAATACTGGCAGGCCGAGCCGCAAGCGACCGGCTGCTAGACTGCGCGCCTTCGCTGGTCGGAGTTTGGGAATGGGATCGCCGTTGCGTCGCCGGATCGTGGCTGGAAACTGGAAGCTGCACGGCAATCGTGCGTTCGCGCATGCGTTGCTGGACGCGATCGCCGCCGTACCGGCGCCTGTCGGCGTGGAGCTGGTGGTATTGCCGCCGTTGCCTTTCCTGGGGGATTTGGTGGATCGCTACCGAACGATTGCATTCGGTGCCCAGGATGTCAGCGCCAACGAGCAGGGCGCCTACACCGGTGAAGTCTCGGCCTCGATGCTGGTGGATGTCGGCGCCAGGTTCGGGCTGGTCGGCCACTCCGAGCGCCGCCGGTATCACGATGAAAGCAATGAACTGGTCGCCCGCAAGTTCCTGGCCGCCCGCCATGCAGGTTTGACCCCGATCCTGTGCGTGGGTGAGACCTTGCAGCAGCGCGAAGCCGGCCAGACTGAATACTGCATCGAGCGCCAGTTGCAGCCAGTGTTCGAGCTTGGCGGCGCAGACGTGCTCGATGGCGCCGTGATCGCCTACGAGCCGGTCTGGGCGATCGGCACCGGCCTGACGGCCTCGCCGGAGCAGGCGCAGGCGGTTCACGCGTTCATCCGTGGCGAAGTCGCCGCGCGCGATGCTAAAATTGCTGGCTTGCTGCCGATTCTGTATGGCGGCAGCGCCAAACCCGACAACGCCGCGGCGCTGTTCGCCCAGCCCGACGTCGATGGGGGCCTGATTGGCGGCGCATCACTGGTTGCCGGCGACTTCCTCGCCATCGCTGCTGCCGCGGCACCATAGAAGCGGCCTTCTTAATAGAGAATTCGCAATGCTGTTGTTGATCCTCAATGTCGTTTATGTGCTGCTTGCGATCTCGATGGTCGCGCTGATCCTGATGCAGCGCGGAGCCGGCGCGCAGGCAGGCTCCGGCTTTGGCGGTGGCGCTTCGGGCACCGTGTTCGGTTCGCGCGGCGCCTCCAACTTCATGTCCAAGAGCACCAAGTGGCTGGCGATCACTTTCTTCGTGATCAGCCTGTTCATGGCCTGGTACGCGACCCATAGTTCGGCCCCGGGCCCCGCGAAGCAGGATCTGGGCGTGATGGCGCAGGTACCGGCAGCCTCGACCAAGGCGCCACCTTCGGGCAACGCCTCGGTCCCCATCGCCCCGGTGCAGCAACCAGCGCCTGCATCGACGATGCCTGCGTCGACCATCCCCGGCGCACCGGCGCCGCAGCAGCCGGCCGCTACGCAGACGCCATCGGCGCCGCAGCCGCAAGCTCCTGCGCCACCGGCTCCGGGTGGTTGACGGCAGCAGCTAAAATCAAGCGAACATGATTCAAGCGCCCGCAGGATGCAGGCGCGATGGCCAGGATGGCCGCACAAGTTTTGCCCAGATGGCGGAATTGGTAGACGCACTACCTTGAGGTGGTAGCGACTTAGGTCGTGGGGGTTCGAGTCCCCCTTTGGGCACCATATTCATCGCGCATCCCTTCGTTCGAGCGCCGGTTTCATGGCGGGGCTTTCGACGGGAAGCAGTAGGAAAAAGAGGACGCTCGTGCTGGCCGAATACCTGCCGACCCTGCTGTTCCTGATCGTCGCCACCGGCATCGGGGTCGCCCTGATCGTCATTGGCAACGTCCTCGGGCCCAAACGGCCGTCTGCCGAGAAACTGTCGCCCTACGAATGCGGGTTCGCCCCGTTCGAAGACGCGCACATGCAGTTCGACGTGCGCTACTACCTGATCGCGATCCTGTTCATCGTGTTCGACCTGGAGATCGCGTTCGTGTTTCCGTGGGCGCTGGTGTTCCGCGAGCTCGGCGTGTTCGGCCTGGTCGAGATGGGCGTGTTCCTGGCGCTGCTGGTGATCGGCTTTGCCTATGTCTGGAAGAAGGGAGCGCTGGAATGGGAGTAGTAGCTTGAAAGTGCTGCAGACCATCGCCGGCCTGATGAACAACCCGCTGCCGGAAGGGCAGGTCGACGACATCCTCCGTCCCGAGGGCGATAACCCGCTCATGGAGCGCGGTTTCGTCACCACCAGTTCCGACGTGCTGCTGAACTGGGCGCGCACCGGTTCGATGTGGCCGATGACGTTCGGCCTTGCCTGCTGTGCGGTCGAAATGATGCACGCGGGTGCCGCGCGCCTGGATCTCGACCGGTTTGGCGTCGTCTTCCGTCCCTCACCGCGCCAGTCCGACGTGATGATCGTTGCCGGCACGCTGGTCAACAAGATGGCACCGGCGTTGCGCAAGGTCTATGACCAGATGCCCGACCCCAAGTGGGTCATCTCGATGGGCAGTTGCGCCAACGGCGGCGGCTACTACCACTACTCCTATGCGGTGGTGCGCGGCTGCGATCGCATCGTCCCGGTCGACATCTACGTCCCGGGTTGTCCGCCGACCGCCGAGGCGCTGGTCTACGGAATCCTGCAACTGCAGAAGAAGATCCGCCGCGGTACCAATTTCGGCGACAACAAGACGGGTCAGCGCTGATGGAAGCCGCTTCCATCTTTGGCGAGCGCCTGCGCACGTGTTTTGCCGGCGCCGTGGTCAGCGTCGACGAACCACGCGGGGAAGTCGGCATCGTGTTCGATTCCGGGGCTTGGCACGACGGCTGCCGCGCACTGCGTGACGAGTTCGGTTTCCAGCAGCTCATCGACCTGTGCGGTATCGACTACCTGAGCCACGGCAGCGACGAGTGGGACACCGAAGTGTCCTCCGAAGGCTTTTCCCGCGGCGTCGAGGGTCGGGGGCCGGGACGATTCAAGCACGGCGAAGTGCCGAGCGAGCAGACCGCGCAGCCGCAAGGGGAGATTTCCACCGTGGCGCCGCAACAGCGCTTTGCCGCCGTCGCGCAGCTGCTGTCGGTGCAGAACAACCGCCGCGTGCGGGTACG
>JANMAO010000123.1:0-13962 GCA_031359875.1 Lysobacter sp. | reverse complement strand
GCACGCGCGATCAGCGGCCATTCGATGGGCGGCCATGGCGCCCTGGTCATCGCGTTGCGCAACCCCGGTCGCTATCGCAGCGTGTCGGCATTCGCGCCGATCGTCGCGCCGTCACGGGCGCCGTGGGGCGAGAAGGCGTTTGCGGCTTACCTGGGCGAGGATCGCACCGCGTGGCGCGAGTGGGATGCGACCGCGTTGATCGCGGTCGCGCCCGAGCGGCTGCCGTTGCTGGTCGATCAGGGCGACGCGGACGAATTCCTCGCCACGCAACTGCAGCCGGAACTATTACAGGGCGCGTGCGCCGCGGCCGGTCATCCGTTGCAACTGCGCCTGCAACCAGGCTATGACCACAGTTACTACTTCATCGCGAGCTTTATTGGCGAACACATCGCCTGGCACGCCTCTGCACTGCACGGCTCTTCGTAGGGGGCTTTAGCCGCGACTTTCTTGTTCTGGATGCGAAGAGCTCGCGGCTAAAGCCGCTCCTACAAAGGCATCATCCGGCCAGCATGAAATCGGTATAGGCGAAGCGCCCGTCGCGCAGCACGGTCTCACCACGTTCCATCGACAGCGGCGTGGTGAACATCGGCCCGGCCGACACGCAAGTGTGGAACTCGCCGTGCTCCCCGCACGGATCGACGTGGGCGGGCAGCGCATCGAGCAGGTCGACATCGAACGCGTGGCCACTGAACCCGGCATCGAGCTGCTGGGTGTCGATACAACACAGCGTCGCATGCAACCCGCCGGCGATCATCGCGCGGGCGAGCTGCGCGGTATCGCGGCCGAACAACGGAAACAGCGGCGTCCAGCCCAGGCGTGCGCACAAGGCTTCGCGATACGCCTTGATGTCGGCCAGGAACAGATCACCGAAGGCAATGTGCCGCACGCCCGGCCAGCGCGTACGCGCGCGTTGCAGTGCATCGGCGAACGTCGCCTCATAGCTGGCGTTGTCGGCGCGTTGCGGCATCCGGGCCTCGATCACCGGCAGCCCCACCGCCGTGGCTTGCGCGTGCAGGACGTCGACGCGGATGCCCTGCATCGCGATGCGCTCGTAGCCTTCCGTGATCGTGGTCAGCAGCCCGACCACTTCGACCGCATTGCCGGCCTCATCGCCCTGGCGCAGCGTGTGCAACGCCCACGCCGCATCCTTGCCGCCACTCCAGGACAGCAGCGTCGGCGTCGCCACTGCCGACTACGCCGAGGTCACGTCGGACAACGTCCAGCCGCTGCCGGCAAGCAGGCGCAGGCGCTGTTTCAGCAGGCTGCCGGCGATCGAGGTGGTCGCGATCAGGTCGATGTGCAGGTCCTGTTGCTTGCCGGTGACGACCGCGCCGGGATCGGTCGCGCCCAGTGCGGGATCAACCGCCTCCGGGTCGTCCTGCTTCCCGCGCCAGCGCTGGAACAGCGCATCGCTGCGCAGCGCATCCTGCAACTCCTGCGCGATCGCGTCGGCGCCGTGCCCATGGAAAGCGAGGTCGGCATCGCTGCCGCGCGCAGTGGCGGGATTCGGCAGGCTCAGGTAGTAGCGGGTTGGCATCGTGCGGCTCTCGGATAGGTCGGTAAAAAAGTTCGGGTCGTGAAGTTCGACCGTTGTGGCGCATGCGTCTTGTGCCATCGGGGTGAATCTACTCGAACCGGTGTGGGTCGGCGGCGAATCCGACCACCAGTGCGCCCTTGCCGACGTTGACCATGCCGGTCAGGCTCATCACGCTTTCGTAGACGTCGATATTCTGCGCGGCGCAGACCTCCCGCAACGGCGCGTAACCCGGCAGCGCGCACATTTCTTCCAGTTCGCCGCCGTAGCACAGGCACACGGTCGGCGTGAGCAGGCCGGCCAGGACCCGCCGCGCGGTGAATTCGAAGACTTTCTGCGCCGCCGGCTCGAAGCCCTTGATCTTCGCCACCGGGCCGGTCTCACCGCGGTGGGCGTGCAGCACCGGCTTGATGTCCAGCGCGGTGCCCAGCGCGGCGCTGAGCAGGCTGACACTGCGATCGCCCTTCTTGCGTGCCCGGTTGCGGATGTAATACAGGTCGCGTGGTACCAGGTAGCCGTGGGTGTGAACCGCAAGATGCTCGAGGCGGGCGCGAATCTTCGGTGGGCCTTCACCGGCGGCACGCAGGCGCACCGCCTCCACCGGCAGGATGCCTTGCGCCGAGAACAGGTTCTGGCTGTCGATCACGCGCAGCGCAAACGGGGTGTCGTTGCCGGAGGCCGCACGGATTGGCCGGTATTCGTTGAGGATGGCGAAGCTGGCCTGCATCGCATTGTCGAAGATCGGGCTGCGACTGCGGGTGATTGTCATGCAGAACACGTAGTCGTAGTCGATCACGAGCTTCTTCAGGAACAGGTCCTGGATCTGCTGCACGGTGTACGGCATGGTCTCGGCTTCGGCGCCGCGTTCGGCGATCTGGGTATGCAGGAATTCGAGGGTCGCCTGCTCATTGCGGTGGTCTGCGAGCACCGCCTCGCCGATCCGCACCGTGATTGGCAGGATGGTGATGTCGTTGGCGGCCAGATAGTCGCCGGGGAGGTCGCAGGCCGAGTCAACTACCAATCCGATACGCATGCGCTGCCCTAGTCGTGTGTCCGCCGCGACCGTAGCGCATTGCGACCACGGCCGCATGTGATGGCGCACGAACGCCGTATTCAGTGCGGACGCGCGGCGCCGATCGGCAGTGTGCTGATGCGTCGCATTTCCGCATCGTCGAGCAGCGCCGGATCCTCCAGCGCTGCCAGCGCGAAGGCATGCGCATCGTTGCCCCAGAACAGCGTATCGCCGACCTGCAAGGTCGGCACGCCGAACACGCCGGCGGCGAGCGCAGCGTCGGTCTGGGCGCGCAAGGCCGACTTCACCGCATCACTGGCGAGCGCGTCCGGGGTGACGCCAAGGGATTCCGCCAATGGCGCCAGCGCCGCCACGCTGGTGCCATCGCGGCCCTGCGCCCAGATCCAGTCGAACACCGCATCCACGGCCGCGAGCGTATTGCCGGCGGCGATGCACAGCCGCAGCGCGGCGACGGGGTTGAACGGGTGCGCCGGCGGAAACCGCAACCCCATGCCGGCTGCGCGTGCCTGCCACAGCACATGGCGGTAGGTGAATTCGCGCTTGCCGGGAATCTCGGCCGGGCCTTTCTGTCCCCGCGCCGCGAGAATCGCCGCGAGCAGCACCGGCACCAGCACGACCTCGCGTTGCGCGGCCAGTGCCTGCACCTTCGGCCATTGCAGGTACGCGAATGGCGAGATGACGTCGAAGTACCAACGCGGCGGCATGGCATCGCGCGCGGCCGTCATTGCCACAACCCGATCACCAACCCGTACAGCGTGAACTGCAACGTGTGATAGCCGCCGTCGATCAGCCACAACTTGAGGCTGCGCCGGGCGAAGGCGTAGTTGATGCCGAAGCTCATCGCCACCAGCGCCAGCCCGGTCAGCAACCCCTCCTGCACGGCATTGCGCAGGCCCGGCGCCGGACCGATCATCCATGCGAACGCGGCCGCGGCGATGAGGCTGGCGAGGAACGCGATGGCAAACACCCGCACCGGGTGCCTGGGTGAGCTGCTCGCATCGACCCCGGCCTCGCGGCACCACGCCTGCTTGAACAGCGGGCCGTACCACAGCCCGCCGAGGATGAAGGCGGACACCGCCGCGGCCAGCACCGCCAACTCGTTGAACGGCATGGTCGATTCCTTGCAGGGGCACTGACGCCGAGGATACGCGCGGACTTGTCGTGCCGGGCGCGCGGGCAGACACTTGCCGGCGAGGAGTGGGCATGAGGCGATGGTTGATCCCAGGGTGCCTGGTACTGCTGGTGTGCATCGCCGGTGGCGTCCATGCGCAGGACAGCGGCATTGTCCGGATCGAACGCCTGCGGGCAGCGCCGCCGCAGGTCGCGACGGTTCCTCGACTGCCCGCGACCGCGTTTGAAACCAGTTCGCGCCAGGACCGTCTCGACGGCGCGAACCACGGCGCCGGCTGGTGGCGGCTGCAACCCACGGCGTCGGCCGCCGAACGCCTGCTGCTGGTGTTCCATCCCTATAGCGCCGGGGTGACGGTGCTGCTGCCCCCGGACTACCAGGCGCAACGGCAAAGCGTGTTCGACAACGAACTGGATGCGCGCTATTCGCGCCGGGCGCTGGTGTTCCCGCTTCACGCCGACGGCCCGATCTATGTCGGCACCGAGGGCGCACGGTATCCGTTGCAGGTGGCGGTCCGCAGTGTCGCCGCGCACGCGGTGTCCGACCGCAGCCACCTGCAGGTGCTGTACTCCGCGACCGGCGTGCTGATCGGGGTGTGCCTGGTGGCGTTGGTGTTCTGGCTGGTCCTGCGCGATCGCGTCTATCTGCTGTACGCAGGCTGCATGGCGATGCAGCTGCTGTACGTGCTGTGCACCTACGGCGAGGCGTATGCGCTGCCGGGGCTGCGGCTGCTGGCGCCGTTAGGTGCGCCGGGGGTGTGGTTCGTGGCGACCGTGTCGACGATCGTGTCGGTGTACTTTCTGGTCGAATTCGGCGAGCTGCGCGCACGCACGCCGCGGCTCAGCAGCGCCTTGCTCTGGGTCGGCGCCTACCTGCCGGTGCTGTTGCTGGCATTGCTGGTTGCGCCTTGGCTGGCCGACAAGAACTGGTTCCCCGATCTCGGCAACCTGTTGCTGCTTATCGCCAACGCGTTGGCGATCGTGTGCCTGTTCGTGGCCTGGCGTCGCGGCGGTCGCCATGCCGGGATGATGCTGCTGGGCTGGGTGCCACTGGTGACGATGTCGACGGCGCGCGCCCTGCAATTGAGTTCAGGCGCAGCGCTGGCGCCGTGGCTGGAATACGGCCTGCCGCTGGTGCTGGCGTTCACCGCGGTGGTGCTGATGCTGGGCATGGCCGACCGCATGCGCGCGTTCCGCAGCGAGCGCGACCTGGCCCAGCACGATGCCGAACGCGATTCGCTCACTGGCGTGCTCAATCGCGCCGGGATCGAACGGCGCCTGGAGTGGGCCCTTGCCGCGACCCACGATGACTACCAGCCGCTGACGGTGTTGTTCCTGGACCTCGACCACTTCAAGCGGATCAACGACACCCACGGCCATGCCGTCGGCGACGGATGCCTGGGGGCGCTGGTGCGGATCATCGCGACCGAGCTGCAATACGGTGACCAGATCGGCCGGCTCGGCGGCGAGGAGTTCCTGCTGGTGCTGCCCGGCGTGGATCGCCGACGCGCGCGCGACATCGCAGAGCACATCCGCAGCAGCGTCGAGCTGCGCTGTCGCCAGATTGCCGGACTCCCGCTGGCGATGACGGTCAGCATCGGTGTCGCCGAAAGTCGTCGCGATGACGCCGTCTCCGACCTGATTGCACGCGCCGACGCAGCGATGTATGCCGCCAAGCGTGCAGGGCGCAATCGGGTGATGACGTCCGGGGCGACGGCGGAAATGGTGGCGGAATGATGGCCGCTGTTGCCGATATGTCAGCGATCCCGGCATCGGCATCGGCATTGGCATCGCCGTGATTGCGCCCGTCACTGTCGTCAGCTTCTGGCGGGATGCCGGCGAGCAGCGCTGGTTCATGCGCAGCGCCCGCTTCGACCTCGAATGCGAAGCGCACTTCCTCGATGCGCATTTCGCCGCGTCACGATGCGAACTCGAACACTGGATGGAGAGTGCGGAAGGCGCGCTGGCACTGCTGCTCCTGCTCGACCAGATGCCGCGCAACCTCTTTCGCGACAGCGCCCACAGCTACGCGACCGATCCGCTGGCGCGGCACTACGCCACACGCGCCATTGATGCCGGTTTCGACCGCCAGGTCGATCCCACGTTGCGGGTTTTCTTCTACATGCCGTTCGAGCATTCCGAGGACATGGCCGACCAGGAACGCTCGCTGGCGCTGCACCGGGCCTTGCCCGGCAAGGCCGCCGACCGCTGGGCGGTGCTGCATCACGATGTGATCCGCCGCTTCGGTCGTTTCCCGCACCGCAACCGCGCGCTGGGGCGGAGCAACGCGCCTGAAGAACAGACCTGGCTCGATGCCGGCGGCGGGTTCGGGTGACTCGTCTGCTTGTGTAGGAGCTGCGTAAGCTGCGACCTCGCAGCACCTTCCTTCACCACTTGCGCAAACGCACTGCTGCGCACCCGTTGACGCGCACGTGGTTCGCGTCGCAGCTTACGCAGCTCCTACAAAAAGCGCGTGGCGCTGTTCAATATTTCGCAACCGCCGGGTCTGCATCCGACCACGCATCGATCCCGCCGTCGACGTTGTAAATCTCGCCGAACCCCAGCTGCCGGAAATGCTCCGCCGCCTGTGCGCTGCGGCTGCCGTGGTGGCACAGGAAGGCGAGCGGCGTGTCTTTGGGCAGTGCTTCCAGCGCGGCCATGCCGTTGTCCAGCGTGGCGAACGGCGCCTTGATCACCGCGAATGCGCGCTCCTCGAGCGGGCGCACATCGACCAGCGTGATCGAGCCGGCGGCGAGCTTGCCGGCGGCTTCCAGCGGCGACAGTTCCCGCACCTTCGGCGGCGCGTTCGGATTGTCGATCACCAGGCCGCGACCGCGCTCGTCATCGACCCAGTCGATCGACAGGCCCTCGGCGCGACGTGCGGAGGCGAGGTCGAACTGCACGCGGATGCCGTCGATCTCGATGGCGATGGCGTTGTCATCGACCGGCGCCAGCTGCAGTTTCGCGTTGAAACGCGGGTCGACCTCGATTTTCAGGGTGTAGCCGCTGCCGGCGTCCTGCAGCGCCTTGTGCAGCATCTCGAACGCCGCCGGCGTGACCGTGATGTTCGGCGGCGTGCGGTCGGGTGGCGGCAGCCCGAGTGCGCCATGCAGCTCGCCGGAGTTCGCCATCTGCTCGATGATGTCGCTGCCACCGACCAGCTCGCCGTCGATGTAGAGCTGTGGAATCGTCGGCCAGTCGCCGTAGGCCTTGATGCCTTCGCGGATGGCGGAATCGGCCAGCACGTCGACGTGCGCGTAATCGATCCCGAGCGCATCCAGCGCGGCCACCGACTTGGCCGAGAAGCCGCATTGCGGCGCGCGCGGCGCGCCTTTCATGAACAGCACGACGCGACTGCCAGCGAGCAGGCTGGCGATGCGTTGACGCAGGGCCGGCTCCAGAGCAATAGATCCGAGCGACATGGCGACAATCCGGAACGGGGGCCCCGCATTCTATGCCGCGCCGCGCGTCGATCGGGCTGTTTGCCTCTCTGCATGCAGAGCCTTCAGCGCAGGGCGGCGTGTTCAGTTCCGTCGCTAGCGGCTTCCGGCGCGGCGCGGCATCATGCCCGGCATGCCAAAACCAACACCGCTCGACTGCCCACCGCGGCACCCGCATGTCTGGTTCGTGTGCTTGCTGGCATCGCAGGTGCTGGCGGTCGCGATCTGGTGGCGCTGGGGTTGGCAGGTCGGTTTGCCACTACTACTGGCCACGCATCTGCCGTTCGCGTGGGGCACGCTGTGGCCGCAATCGCGCCTGTTCTGCCCGGTGTTGACGCGACTGCCGACGAGCCAGCCTGTCGTGTGGCTGACCATCGACGACGGTCCCTCGGCGCAGACGCTGGCGATGCTTGACCTGCTGGACCGGCACGACGCCAAGGCGACGTTCTTCCTGGTCGGCGAGCGCGCAGCTGCGCATCCGGACCTGGTGCGCGAGATCGCGCGGCGCGGGCATGGCATCGGCAACCACAGCGCGACCCATCCCGAGCGCTGGTTCTGGGCGTTGCCGCCACACCGGATGCGGCTCGAGATCGAGCGCGCCCAGGCGATCCTGCAACACATCACCGGCACGCGGCCGCGCTGGTTCCGCGCGGTGGTTGGCATGTCCAACCCGTTCGTCGCCAGTGCGCTCAAACGCGAAGGCCTGACCCGAGTGGCGTGGAATGCGCGCGGCTTCGATGCGGTGGTCGCCGATCCCAGGCAGGTGTTGTCCGGTATCGAACGCACGCTCAGGCCCGGCGCGATCGTGCTGATGCACGAAGGCGCGGCGCACGGACGCAATCTCGAAGGCATGGCGCTGCTGTTGCAGCGGCTGGATGCGCTGGGTTATCGCACGCTGCTGCCGGAAGCGCTGGAAGGCGCAGTCACGCGTGCACAAGCCGCCGAGGCTGCGCTGTAGGCAACGGTGGGAGCGGCTTCAGCCCCGAGCTTTCGATCAGCGACGCAAGTCGCGACACGCTACTCGGATGGCCGTGGCGGGCCAGTATCGAGGCGCGCGGCGGCGCGCCGGATCTCAATGGTAAGCGCGTCCTCCCGCGGCGCGGTCGCCACCACCAGCCAGTTGTTGAAGGGCGTGTTGCCGCGCAGCGAGGTGAATGTACTTGCAAGACCTGCGCGTGCCAGCGCCACGCGCAGGTCCTCGGCCCGCGGATAGCGACGTGGCGCAGTCTGCATCCAGCCAATCAGATTGGAGATGCGATCGATCGCGCGGGTCATGCGCATGCGCCGGCTACCGTCCTCGATGCCAGTGCGGATCACCAGCCGCGCGCCCGGGACGAGCATCGCGATCGCGCCCTCCAGCAGCTGTTGCTGCGCGGCGTCGTCGAGATACTGCAACAGATCGAGGATCGCGACGCTGCCATGGTGCTCCGGGAGCGTATTGGCGATATCGAGCATCTGGAATTCGACATCGCGCAGGCCAGCATGGCGTGCGCCGCGTTGCGCCTCGGCGATCTTGGCGGCGTCGTTGTCGACGCCACGGTAGAGCAGCGCCACCTCCTCGGCGCGCAACGCGTGCGCAAGCAGGCCGATGCCGCAGCCCAGGTCGAGCAACGGCGCGGTGCTGCCGCGCAATGCCGCGGCAACGCCGCGATACAGCGGATCGCTGCCGAGCTTGAGGCGGCTGTAGTGGTAGTGCCAGTGGTTGCCGTACCAGCGTCGCGGCAGGAACGCGCGCGCGATGCGTTGCGCCGTGCCGCGGTCGAACGCCGGGGTCGCGCTCATCGCGCCAGCAGCCGCCGGGCGACCGGCAACGCGACCTGCGTCCACAGTGCATACATGGACGACGACGGGTGCAAGCCGTCCGCGACGAGCATCGCGGCTTCAGCGTCGTGTTGCCGCGAGGGCGCGGTAATGTCGACGAAGGCGACGCCATGCGCGTCGCAAATGGCATGCGCGGCGGTGTTGTACGCATCGAGCTCGCGCGCGATCTGCGCGGTATCGCGCCCGGATGCGCGACCGAAGCGGGTCACGCCCCAGTCGGGGATCGACAGCACCAGCACCCGATCGGCGCGACCGCCCGCGAACCCGATCGCGCGTCCAAGCAGCGCGGTGAACTCGTGTCGATAGTTGTCGAGCGGGCGGCCGCGGTACTGGTTGTTGACGCCGATCAGCAGGCTGACGAAATCGTATTGGCCGAGCGGCTGCGCGCCATCGATCGCGGCGTCGAGCTCATCGGTGGTCCAGCCGGTGGTGGCAATGATCCGCGGATCGGCGAGCGGAATATGTTCACTGCGCAACGCGCTTGCCAGCTGCAGCGGCCAGCGGTCTCCGGCAGCGACTCCCTCGCCGATCGTGTAGCTGTCGCCGAGCGCGAGATACGACAACCCGCTGCCGCCGTCGCGTGACACGGGCACCGCGCAACCGGTGAGGCCGATCAGCGCCAGCATCAGTTCAAGCCACTGCAGTCGTGCGCGCATCGCCATGTTCGATAGGAGCATGCTCCGCGCGCCGTGCCAGCACCCGCTCGATCCGCGCGAATACTTCGCGCAGCACGTCGGCCGGCGGCAACAGCGTCACCCGGAAATGGTTGCGATACGGCACGTTGAAGCTGGAGCCGGGCACGATCAGCACGTCCTCGTCCTCGAGCATCTGCAGTGCAAAGGCATGATCGTCGAAGCCATGCGCGGCGGCGCCGACGATGGCCGGGAAACCGTACAACGCACCTTGCGGTGCGACCAGTTGCAGATGCTCGCTGGTCGCGCAGGCTTCGATCAGCGCGCGCCGGGTTTCGTGCAGGCGACCGCCTGGCTGGCACAACGCGCTGATGGTGTCCTCGCCGTGCAGTGCCTGCGCGATCGCGAATTGCCCCGGCACGTTCGCGCACAGGCGCAACGCGCCGAGCAGGTCCATGGCGCGGTGGAAATCGCCGCTGGCGAGTGGATCGCCGGACAACATCGTCCAGCCCACGCGCCAGCCGCAGGCACGATGCACCTTCGACAGGCCACCGAACGACAGGCATGGAATCTCGCCGGCCAGCGGTGCCAGCGGCTGGAAGCTTGCACCGTCGTAGAGGATGCCATCGTAGATTTCGTCGGCCATCAGCAGCAGCTTGTGCTTCGCGGCGATGGCGACGATGCGCTCGAGCAACGCGCGCGGATACGCCGCGCCGGTCGGGTTGTTCGGATTGATCAACACGAGTGCCCGAACTTTGCCGCGCGGGCGCGACGACACCAGCGCTTCGATCTCGTCGGGATCGGGCAGGAAATCGTTTTCTGGGGCGCAACGGTAATACACCGGACGGCCATCGTTGAGGATGGTCGCGGCCGACCACAGCGGATAGTCGGGCGAGGGCAGCAAGACTTCGTCGCCGGGATTGAGCAGTGCGCGCAACGACAGGTCGATCAACTCGCTGACGCCGTTGCCGATGAACACGCGCTCGGGTGAGGCATTCGGTGTGCCGCGCTGCTGGTGGAACGCGGCAATCGCCTCGCGCGCGGCCGGCAGCCCCTGCTGGTGGGTGTAGGGATCGGACTGCGCGATCTGCTCGGTGATCGCGCGCTGCAGGTGTTCCGGTGCGCGGAAACCGAACGCGCCGGGATTGCCGATGTTGAGCTTGATCAGGGTGCGGCCCTGGGCCTCCAGTTCGCGCGCGCGGCGGGCGAGTTCGCCGCGGATTTCATAGCGGACTTCAGACAGGCGCGCGCGGGTCGTGAGGCTGGGGACGGACATCGGTGCGTGGGCGGCGGCGGGGCCAGCAAGCCTAGCGGAAAACGGCGCGCGAGCGGGTTTCCAGGCGCGCGGCGGCGCGCTGCGGGAAAACCACAAGCGGGCACCTCGCGGCGCAGCTAGAATCCGGCCATGACGTTCTCCTGCCCCGTATGACCTCCCTGCACGCGATCGGCTGGCGCCAGGATGGGCCAGTCGCCGATCCACACTGGACGGCTTTGCTGGCCGCGCATCCGCAGGCACGACCGGCGCGCGTGATCGAGCAGCATCGCTCCGGCTACATCGTCGCCGAGGGTCCGGACGCCGGTTACGCCACCGAATCGCCACCCGAGTGGCAACGCACGCCCAGCTACAAGAAGGGCATGCTGCCCAGCGAGCAGCGCGCTGCGGTCGGTGACTGGGTGCTGATCGAGGGCGCGAACGGTATCGGCGGCAAGATCAGCAGCCACATCGTCGCGCTGCTGCCGCGGCATTCGGCGATCAAGCGCGCCGCCGCCGGCGAGCACTACAAGCAGCAGGTGATCGCGGCCAACATCGATACCGTGTTCATCGTCTGCGGGCTGGACGCCGACTTCAATCCGCGCCGGATCGAGCGCTACCTGTTGCTGGTACAGGGCAGCGGCAGCACGCCGGTGGTGGTGCTGACCAAGGCCGACCAGGTCGCGGCCGTGGATGCGAATGCAGTCGACGCCGCCCTCGCCGCGCTCGCCGACCTGGTCGCGCAGGACATCGCCGTGATCGCCGTCAACGCCAAGGACCGCGCCAGCGTCGCTGCGCTCGCCGGGTGGCTGGATCCGGGCATCACCGCGGTGCTGGTCGGATCGTCCGGTGCAGGCAAGTCGACGCTGACCAACAGCCTGCTGGGCATCGACCGGATGAAGACCGCCGAGGTGCGCGAGAGCGATGCCCGCGGTCGCCACACCACCACCCACCGCGCGCTGATCCCGCTGCCTTCCGGCGCCTGCCTGATCGACACCCCCGGCATGCGCGAATTGAAACCAACCGGCGAGGAAGACGTCGCCGAGAATTTCAGCGACATCGACGCGTTGTCCGAACAGTGCAAGTTCCGCGACTGCAAGCACGAGCGCGAACCCGGCTGCGCGGTACGCGCCGCCCTCGAAAGCGGCGCGCTCGATGCGCCGCGCTATGCCCATTATCTCAAGCTGCGTGACGAAGTCGAGGATGCCGCCAACAAGCTGGCAACGCGACTGGCGCAGAAGGCCGACGAAAAGACGCCAGGCAAATCGCAGGGCAAGCGACCGGATGCGAAGCATGGGCGACGCTAGCGAGCTGGCGCCTGACATCGCCCATCACGCCGCGCTCGACCAGCGCATGGTCCAGGCCGCGCGCGGCATCAAGTTGCTGGGCATGGTCAGCTGGCCGATGGAAGTGCAGCAGCGTTTCCTGGCGCAATGGCAGCGAGATGGCGCGGTATTGCCGCAATACCAATACCCGAAGCACGACTTCAGCCAGGCCCGGCGCGACCTCGACGCGATCATCGCCGAGGCCGATGAGGAACATCCACTCGGCCGGTATCTGTGCGAATCCGCGCAGTCCTGGACGATCGCGGCCGAGCTGTTGGAATCGCTCGGCACACCGGCGGTCACCGCGCATTCGGTGCGCCTGTTCGGCCGACCCGATGAACCGCTGCCCGGCAATGGTCCGACCACGCGCGAGGCCGCGCGTCATTTCATCGACATCGCCGACGAACTCGACCGCGAACTGCTGGCGCCGTCGGAACAGGTCACGATCTCGGCAACTGCGCTGCAGTTGCAGTTGCAAGCCGACCTCGACGATTTCTTCAACGGTCGCGTGATTGAAGTCGTGCTCGATCCACAATTGATCGCCAAGGCCGCCGCTGGCGCCACCCGCATCCGCCTGCGCTCGGGTGCGGCGTTCAGCGATTACGACCGCCATCAACTGCTCGAGCACGAGGCCTTCGTGCATTCGCTGACCGCATTGAATGGCCGCCAGCAACCGCTGTTGCCGAGCCTGGCGCTGTCCTCGCCACGCACCACCGCGACCCAGGAAGGCCTGGCGACGTTTGCCGAGCAGATCACCGGCAGCATCGACATCGAGCGCATGAAACGCGTCAGCCTGCGCATCGAAGCGGTAGCGATGGCGCTGGAAGGCGCCGATTTCGTGCAGGTGTTTCGTTATTTCCTGGATGCCGGGCAGAACGAATGCGAAAGTTTCTCGTCGGCGCAACGCGTGTTCCGTGGCGTACCGCTGACCGGCGGTTGCGCCTTCACCAAGGACACGGTGTACCTGCGCGGCCTGATCGGCGTGCACACGTTTTTCCGTTGGGCGCTGCGACAACGCAAGTTGCACCTGTGCAGGAACTTGTTCGCGGGCAAGATGACCCTGGCCGACGTGCAGCGGTTCGAACCGCTGTTCGACAGCGGCGTGATCCTGCCGCCGCGCTGGCTGCCGCAGTGGGTCGCGCGCGCCAATGGCCTGGCCGGGATGCTGGCGTTCTCGTTGTTCGCCAACCGCATCCGCCTGGACAAGGTCGCCGAGGAAGAGGCGCTGCTGGCGCTGTAAACCCGCCGTCCGATCCATGTTCGTTGTAGAGCCGAGCTCTGCTCGGCTGCCGTTCGCGGCGATGAAAGGCAGCTTTGTAGAGCCGAGCTCTGCTCGGCTGCCGTTCGCGACGATGAAAGGCAGCTTTGTAGAGCCGAGCTCTGCTCGGCTGCCGTTCGCGGCGATGAAAGGCAGCTTTGTAGAGCCGAGCTCTGCTCGGCTGCCGTTCGCGACGATGAAAGGCAGCCGAGCAGAGCTCGGCTCTACAGACGGTCGCGACCGCTCACAATCTAGCGGCGCTAGAATCGCGGTTCCCCCGCTTTGCCCACCGTGATGTCCAACCAAGACGACTTCAAACAAGCCGCGCTCGACTATCACCGCAGCGAACCGCGCGGCAAGATCAAGGTGGTGCCGACCAAGCCGATGGTCACGCAACGCGATCTCGCGCTCGCCTACTCGCCCGGGGTCGCCTATGCCTGCGAGGCGATCGTCGCCGATCCCAACGCCGCCGGAGCACTGACCGCGCGCGGCAATCTGGTCGCGGTGATCACCAACGGCACCGCGGTGCTCGGGTTGGG
>JANMAO010000109.1:0-6300 GCA_031359875.1 Lysobacter sp. | reverse complement strand
GTGGGTGCACTGGCTGCAGAAAACCGGCGGCGCTGGCGAGGCCGCCGACGTGATGCTCAGCCGCTCCGCGGACGGCGGCTTCAACTGGAGCCCGCCGGCCAGGGTCAACACGGCTGTCGGCAGCGGCGCGTCCGGTTTTGCGGCGCTGTGGCCGGCATCGCGCAGCAGCATCGGCATTGCCTGGCTCGAGGGCCAGAGCATGTCCCCTCAAAGCATGCCCTCTCAGAGCATGCCGTCTCAGAGCATGCCGCTCCAGAACATGTCGCCTCAGAACGTGCCGGCGGCACCGACCCCGTCACCAGCGCGCGTCGACAATGCGACGGCCCTGCGCGCGACCGTGTTCGATGCCGATTTGCGCCGCAGTGCCGGATCCGATGTCGACACCATGGTGTGCGACTGCTGCCAGACCGATGCCGCCATGACCCCGCGCGGCGCGCTGCTGGTGTATCGCGACCGCACGCCAGGGGAAATCCGCGACATCGCCATCACTCGTTTCGACGGCGCGCACTGGAGCGCGCCCAAACCGGTGTACGTCGACGGCTGGAAGATGCCGGCCTGCCCGGTGAACGGCCCCGCAGTCGCGGCCAATGGCAATGACGTTGTCGTTGCGTGGTACACCGCGGCCGGTCCTTCAACAGGCGCAGGCCAGGCTGTGCCGAAGGTGCAACTGGCACGCAGTGGTGATGCGGGCGACACGTTCGCGGCGCCGGTAGCGCTCGAACAGGGTGAGGCAGTACAGGGCCGCGTCGCAGTCGCGCTGGACGCGCAGCAGGTTTGGGTGCTGTGGGTGCGCGAGGATGCGAGCGGGCAATCGCTATGGCTGGCGCGTTATTCGCCCGACCTGTCGCGACAGTTGCAGCGCGTCCAAGTCGCGAAACTGCAGGGCCGCGGCCGCGCCACCGGATTCCCGCAACTGGCGTTGCGCGCTGACGGCGCCTACATCGTCTGGACCGATGTGATCGATGGCGCCCCGCAATTGCGCGGTGCGCGCTTCGGGCGGCAGTAGCATCGAAAGTCGTTATCGCGGATACGTAGCCCGGGATCAGGCCGCGGACCCAACCCCGGTCTCTCGGCGAAAGCCCCGGTTACGCCGTGCTCAATCCGGGCTACGGTTTCGGCGCAGCGGGATCTTCCTGGAGCAGCTCGAAACGCGTGATCCTGGTTGCCGGATCTGCTTCCACCAGGCGCACCTGGACGTTTTCGCCGAGCGGCAACGGCGCCTTGCCACGTACCGGCGCTTCGATCGCCGGATCATGCAGCATCACCACGCCTTGCCCGGGATCGTTGCGCTGCACCTCGACGATCGCGCCGGCGAACGTCTCGCCGATGCGCGAGGCCAGCGTCACCGCCTCGGTGAGGTCGAGCACCGCGCGCTCGAAGCGACTGGCGCGGCGGTCGGCGTCCGCCATCGTCGCCGGCAACCCAGGCAAAGCAGTGAGCACCCAGTCGGGGACCGGCTGGCCGGCGCACAACGCCACGCAGGTTTCGCCGACATAACGATCGACCAGCCGCCGCAGCGGCGCGGTCGCATGCGCATATTCCGCAGCCAGCGCCCAATGCATCGGTTGCGCGGGCAGCGCACCCTGGAAAGCGACATAGCCCGCGCCACGCAGCACCGTGGTGCAGGCCACCATCATCGCCACGTGCCGCGGCTGCGTCGGATCGAGCGAATAAATGAATTCCGGATACGACAGCGCGGCAGGCCAGGCGATTCCGAGTGCGGTCGCGGTGCGGCGCAGGCGCTCGATCGCCCACGGCTCGGGCTTGGGCAGCGTGCGCAGCAATCCCACTCTTGCCTGCGTCATCAGGTGAGCCGCCGCCATCCCGGTCAGCAGCGAGATCTGCTCGTTCCAGTCCTCCACCGGCTTGCGTGCGCGGAACTCCAGCGTCCACTGCCCGCCCTGCACGCGGGTGGGATCCCGCCGCATCTCCTGCTCCGGCAACGTCAGGCTGACGCCGCCAAGCTTGCGTTCGCGCTGCTTGCGCAGCTCACCGATCTCGCGCAGTACGTCCCAGAGCGGTTCGGCGTGTCCGGCATCGATGCGTGCCTGCACGCCGGCGTAGTCGAGCTTGGCGCGGCTACGCACGCGCGCCCGGCGGACGTCCACGGCGATGCCTTCGCCACTCGCATCCAGGTCGATCGTCCACAACAGCGCCGGTCGCAGCTGATCTGGCAACAGCGAGGCGGCGTTTTCGGACAACACCTTGGGATGCAGCGGAATTTTTGCATCCGCGCCATACAGCGTCTCACCGCGCAGGTTTGCCTCGACGTCGACGGCATCGCCCGCCGTCACGAACGCGGCGACATCCGCAATCGCGTAATAGACGCGGTAGCCCGCGGCAGTGCGCTCCACGAACAGCGCCTGGTCCAGGTCCATCGCCTCGGCCGGATCGATGGTGATGAAGGCGATGTCGGTCCGGTCCAGGTCCGGCAGGCGCGGCGATGTCGCGGCGCGCGCGGCGGTGGCCTCCACCTCCGCTGGAAACGCCAGCGGCAGCGCCTGGGCACGCTTGATGGCCGTGATCCCGGCCTCGATCGCGGCGTCGTGCGGCTGGATGAGAATGCGACGGGTGGTGGTCATGAGCTGTTCGTTTTCCTTGCGTCAGTGGAACTCCACCGTGCTCGCCTCGATCTCGCAGCCGTTGCGGATATCCAAGCCATTGCGCCCGGGCAACCAGTATCTGCCGCCTGACTGCGGGTGACACCTATCCGCTGCCCTGCAGCGAAAAACGCCATCGCCGACGTGGAGCGGGAAACCAGGATCAGCTCGGCAAATCAGCTCGACAGATGCTCGATCGCGGCGACGCTGCCGAGGCGATCCGCCAGGCGCTGCAGCAGGGCAAGCCGGTTGTTGCGCACGGCCACGTCGTCGACGTTGACCATCACGCCATCGAAGAACGCATCGACCTGTGGCCGCAACCGCGCGAGCCGACCGAGGACTGCGACATAGTCGCGCTGCCGCAAGGCATCGTCCGTGTCGGCGATCGCCTGCGCGACGGCGTCGGCAAGATCCTTCTCGGCGCCGGCAGTCAGCAGCGAAATATCGAGCGTCGACGGGATGACGCCTTCGACTTTCCGCAGGATGTTGCGGATGCGCTTGTGGGCGGCGGCGAGAGCTTCGGCTTCGGGTAGCCTGGCGAACTCGCTGATGGCCTTGAGGCGGTGATCGAAGTCCAACAGCGATGCGGGGCGTAACGTGGCCACCGACTCGAATTGTTGTGGCGGGACACCCTGTTCGGCGTAGTAGCCGCGCAGGCGGTCCAGGATGAAGTCGTAGATCTCCTCAAGCTCGTCAGCACTGACGCCATGGACAGAAAACTGGCCGGAAATCCGAGCATCAGCGCCTTTCGAAAGCGCTTGTTCGATCGCTCTGACCTTGCCAGCCAAAGCTGCGGTAGACATGGCCTGGGCCGCCGCTATCCCCGCCGCCTGGAGCAAGGCACGAAGATCGAACTCGAGCCTGGACTCGACAATCGTACGAGCCAATCCCAGCGCATTGCGCCGCAGCGCAAACGGATCCTTGTTGCCGGTCGGCTTCAGTCCCGCCACAAAGCAGCCAGCGAGCGTATCCATGCGCTCGGCAATCGCCAGCACCTGCCCCAGCTTCGACGGTGCAGTCGCATCGCCCGCAAAACGCGGCATGTAGCCTTCGTCGATCGCCGCGGCAACTTCGGAGGCCTCGCCCGCAGCCGCAGCGTAATAGCGCCCGGCAATCCCCTGCAGCTCCGGAAACTCGTTGACCAGGCGCGACTGCAGATCGTCCTTCGACACTTCGGCGGCACGACGCGCCAGGTTCGGGTCGACGCCGACGTCCATGGCGATCGCTTCGGCCAGCGCCGCCATGCGCGCGACCTTGTCGGCGACGGTGCCGAGCTTGGCCTGATAGGTGACGGATTTCAGTCCCTCGTTCATCGAAGCGAGGCCCTGCCTTAAATCCGCATCGAAGAAAAACTTGGCATCGCTGAAGCGCGGCCGGATCACGCGCTCGTAGCCCTGGCGGACCTGGGTGATGTCTTTCGATTCGATGTTGGCGATGCCGATGAAACGCTCGAGCAGATGCCCGACGTCGTCGAGCACCGGGAAGAATTTCTGGTTGGTCTCCATCGTCGCGATCAACGCTTCCTGCGGCACCGCGAGGAATTCGTGACCGAAACTGCACAGCACCGCGCTCGGCCACTCGACCAGGCAGTTCACCTGCGCGAGGTTGTCGGCGTCGATGCGGGCGCTGCCACCGGCGGACTCGGCGGCGCGCGCGACTTCGCGCAGGATGCGCTCGCGGCGTTCGTCCGGATCGACCAGGACGTGGGCCGCACGCAGCGCATCGACGTAATCGGGGGGCGTGCCGATCCACACCGGCTTGTCGTGCATGAAACGGTGGCCGCGGCTGTTGCGGCCGGCGCGCACGCCGAGCACGTCCGCTTCGACCACGTCATTGCCGAGCAACACGACCAGCCAATGCACCGGCCGCGCGAAGGCGTAATCGCGGTCGCCCCAGCGCATCGGCTTGGGGATCGGCATCGCCGCGATTGCTTCGCGCAGGATCTCCGGCAACAGCGCGGCCGTCGTTGCGCCGGGTTGTACCGTGCGATGCGCAAAACGCTCGCCCTTGTTGTCGGTGGCGCGCGCCAGTTGCGTCCAGTCGACGCCAGCCTTGTGCGCGAACCCCTGCAGCGCTTTGGTCGGTTGGCCGTTGGCGTCGAGCGCGATGTTGAGGTAGGGGCCGAGGATTTCGGAAGTTTGCTGCGGTTGCTCGACGGCGACGCCCGGCAGCAACACGGCAAGCCGGCGCGGCGAATACAGCAGCTTCGCATCGCCGCGTTCGAGCGCAATGCCGCGCTTCACCAAGCCGTCGATGACGCCGTCGAACAGCGCCTGCGCCAGGCCCGGCAATGCCTTGACCGGCAGCTCCTCGGTGCCCAGCTCGATCAACAGCGGTTGCAGCGTGGCGCCGACAGTCATCACGCAACCTCCGTAACGACAGGTTTCAATCCCGGGAAACCGAGCTGCTCGCGTTGCGCGTAATACGCTTCGGCCACCGCCTGCGACAGCTTGCGCACGCGCAGGAGGTAACGCTGGCGCTCGGTCACGGAAATCGCGCGACGTGCGTCGAGCAGGTTGAAACTGTGCGAGGCCTTGCAGACCTGGTCGTAGGCCGGCAGTGGCAGGCCGAGTGCGACCAGCTTCAGCGCCTCGGCCTCGCAGGCATCGAAGCGGTGGAACAGTTCGGCGACGTCGGCGTGTTCGAAGTTGTAGGCGCTCTGCTCGACTTCGTTCTGGTGGTAGACGTCGCGGTAGGTCACCGGCGTGCCGCGGCCGTTGGAATCAGGGGGGCCGTACGTCCAGACGATGTCGAAGACGTTGTCGACATCCTGCAGGTACATGCACAGCCGTTCGAGGCCATAGGTGATCTCGCCCAGTACCGGACGGCACTCGATGCCGCCGGCTTGCTGGAAGTAGGTGAACTGCGTCACTTCCATGCCGTTCAACCACACTTCCCAGCCCAGGCCCCAGGCGCCGAGTGTCGGCGACTCCCAGTTGTCCTCGACGAAGCGCAGGTCATGCACCAGCGGATCGATGCCCAGCGCGATCAACGATCCCAGGTAGAGCTCCTGGAGGTTGTCGGGATTGGGCTTCATCGCCACCTGGTACTGGTAGTAGCGTTGCAGGCGATTCGGGTTGTCGCCGTAGCGGCCGTCGGCGGGGCGGCGGCAGGGCTGCACGTACGCCGCGTTCCACGGCTCCGGACCGAGCGCGCGCAGGAAGGTCGCCGGATGGAAGGTGCCGGCACCGACTTCCAGGTCCAGTGACTGGATCAGCACACAGCCTTGCTCCCCCCAATAGACGTTGAGCCGCTGGATCAGCTGCTGGAAGGTGACTGGAACTTGCGGGCCATCCGTGACGTGCGTGGGCATGGCGTGCGGGAGTCCTGTTGGGGCGTCTGTCTGGGCGCGGAAAAGCGGGCTAGTATACGTTTGCGGCCGTGTGGAGCCGCCCGATCTTCATTTGAATGCAGCAGGTTGCGCGGACTTGAACGCGACTTTTCCGAAGTCTTTTCCCAAACCCTTCCTGATCCTCGAAACCGGCCAGCCGGTCGCGTCGTTGCGCCGCCATGGCGGGTTTCCGCACTGGATACGCGTGGCCGCGGGACTGCCTGCCGATGCCGCGGTCGTGGTCAATGTCGAATACGGCGAGCCGCTGCCGGCACGCCACGCGCATGGAGACATGGGCTTTGCAGGGGTCCTGATCACCGGCTCCGGGGCGATGGTGACCGAGCGACGTGACTGGAGCGAGCGCAGCGC
>JANMAO010000100.1:0-11154 GCA_031359875.1 Lysobacter sp. | reverse complement strand
CCGTACGCGTCGATCTACCAGCAGCTGTACCAGTCGTTCTACGAGAACACCCTGACGCTGTACCAGGACCAGTACCCGTTGTTTGGCGACGCCCAGGTCATGCCGGTCAAGGTGATCTGGGATTACACCTTCTACTGGGCGCTGCTTGCGCCGCTGTATTTCGCCGGGCGCTTGACCGACGTCGCCATGCTCGGTCGGTTGCGTCCGCAGCTCACGCAGGCGGCGGCGCTGAATCTGGCGCTGCAGGCGCTGCTGCGTGACTGGGGCCAGCGCAATACCAGGCCGCTGACGCCGGACGATCGCATGCTCGATCAGTACCGGATCGACTGGTTCCTGGAGATGAATCGCGCGCTCATCGACGAGCTCGACGACGCGGCATTCGTCGCGCGCATGACCGCCAACGTCGAGCGCATGCAGTGGCTGGCCGCGGAAATCCTGGCGCGCGCGCGCGCGCTGCATCTGGCCATCGACGACCATGGCCTCAATGCGCTACTGGGCAGTGACGGGCCTCGTCAAACATCGCTGGACGCAACCTGGTACGCCAACGCGGCCTAAGCCTTCTGGCCGGTTTGGCTACTGACGCACTCCGCAGCTCGATACCGACGCATGGCCGCGTGCCGGGACATTCGCCGGCGCCGCCGTCACGTCCAGGCCAGGTTAGGCCGGGGGTCACCGCGGTGGTGCTGGCGGCGGATCGGTTACATAGATGGCCATGCCGCGCGCATGCTTCTGCGCCGGGCTGATGTTCACACCCACCCCACCGCCGATCGCGCTATGGCCACCAAAGTGTCCGCCGCCGACGCCGACCCCCACGCCGCTACCGCCATAGCCGTTTTCAGCCCCCTGGAACAACACGCCGTTGGCGCCAAGTTTCGCGGCTTCGATGCGGAGTTTCGTCAGCACCGCGTTCATCTTGTTCTGCTCGCCATAGGTGAAGCCGCCGCTCTCGGTTTCCAGCAGCGCGATTTCCAGATAACGCGGCGGCGGCTGGTAGTAGATGCGCACTTGTTCCGGGGCGAGGGGTGCCCGCGCCGGGCTGAGCAGGACCCGGGAGGTGCTGGCGCAGCCGGCGAGTGCGAGCGCGAGCGAGGTGGTCAACAGCAGCGGATGCAGGCGCATCGGGGCGTCTCCGGTGAGGACGCAGGCGAGCATACGCCGTGGCTGCTGAATTGCCCTTCGACGACCCGCGGGCAGCCGTCAGAGATGCAGCGTCGGCACGGCCGCCTTCGGCAGCAACCGCGCGGTGAAGTGCGGGTCCAGGTAGTACCGGATCTTGTCGCACAGCACCGGCTGCGGCATGCCTTCGTACAACAGGACTTGCTTGTCCGCGCCCATCGCCTTGAGCTCCTGCGGCAGCATCAAGGCGCGCCGCTCCTCGGATTCGCTGCGCGAGGTATCGCGGCCACGGGTGATGTTTTGCCTGCGCACGGTGGTGTAGCCCAGCATCTCGGAGTAGTCGTTCGCATCGCGCTGCTCGCGCGGCGCAAAAACAATCTGCAGCGCGTGATTGGTGAGCAGGGTACGCGACACCTCCTTGCCATAGGTCGCATCCAGTTGCGCCATGCTCTGGATGATCGGCAGCAGGCGCAGGTTGTATCCGGCCATGTAGCCAATGGCCGAGGCGATGATGTCGAGCTTGCCGATCGCGGTGAATTCGTCCATCAGCAGCAGGCACTGGTGCTTGAGCCGCGGATTGTCCTGTGGCAATTCCCGCGTGTTGAGGTTGATGACCTGGTTGAAGAACAGGTTCACGATCAGCCGGCTTTCTGCCAGCTTGTTGGGCTGGATTCCGACATAGATCGTCATCCGTTTCCGGCGCAGCTCGGTCAGCAGGAAATCATCGGCGCTGGTCGCGGCATCCAGCACCGGATTGATCCAGGCATTGAGCGGTTCCTTGAACGTGCCCAGGATCGAGGCGAACTTCTCGTCTGCTTGCGACAACAGGGTGGCGAACGCCGAGCGCGCATTGCCGCTGAGGAACTGGCTCGTCGACAACGCCTGCAGATGCGCCTTCAACCCGGTGCCGTCGCCAGACGAAAGCCGATAGACCGCCCCCAGTGTCGGCGCGCCCGCCGCGACGGGAAATCCGGTCTGCCTCGCGTCGTCCCGGTTCTCGAACAGGTACAACGCGAACGCCAGGAACGCATTGC
Organism: Lysobacter sp.; assembly: GCA_031359875.1. GTDB lineage: Bacteria > Pseudomonadota > Gammaproteobacteria > Xanthomonadales > Xanthomonadaceae > Cognatiluteimonas. The sequence goes on along the minus strand of JANMAO010000100.1, from coordinate 9,004 downwards.
GCGCCTGGCTGACCCAGAACTTCTGCTCGTCCGCGCCATCGGGATAGAGCATCGCCGCGATGCCCATCAGGTCTGACACCCGAAACGCCGGATCATCTGCCACGTAGCTCAGCGGATTCCAGCGGTGCGTGCGCCGGTCCTCGGCGAACGGGTTGAACAGGTAGATGTCCTGGCCCTGGCTCGCGCGCCAGCCGCTGGTGAGGTTGAAGTTCTCCTGCTTGATGTCCAGGACCACCATCGACTCCCGGTAGTCGAGCAGGTTCGGCACCACCACGCCGACTCCCTTGCCCGAGCGCGTCGGTGCCGCCAGCACGACCGATTGCTGGCCGCTGAGCCGCAACAGCTTGCCGTTGAAGCGGCCGACGATGATGCCGTCGGGCGAAGGCTTGAACAGGCCACGCCTGGCCAGGTCACGCGCGGTCGCAAACCGCGCGTCACCGTGGATCGCTTTGCGCGCCGGCCGCAACACCGGCACGAGCAGCGCCAGGCCCGCGAACAGTGGCACGCCGAAGCCCAGGAGTCCGGCCGCCTTGATCCGGCCGACATAGGGGCGGACCTGCGGCAGGCCGATGGCCCTGAAGTAGTCGAGATAGGAGTGCCACCGCAACAAGCCGCTGTCCAGAGGCAGGAAGCGCAGCGTCAGGTAGCCGGAAAGATAAAGCCCACACGCCATCGCCGACAGTGCGATGACGACGATGAAATGCATTTTCCCATTGCGCACGGAACTCTTCCCTGAGGTGTGTCGCCGGCGTCCTGCCGGATCTTCCAGCGTGCATCGTCTGTTGCCGACAGCCGATTCGTCAACCGGACGTCGCGAGCGATGCGGCGGCGCGCATCTGCATGGAATTTGGCATGCGTGACCTTGAGCGCCGGGCTGGGCTCTGCTGCGACCATGTCGCAAGCGGAGCGGCGCTACAGGATGTGGCGGTCAGCGTGGCGGCGCGGCGAGCTCGCGGGCGTCGAGGAAGCCATCGCCATTGCGATCCTGGCGACGAAATGCAGCGGCGAGTCGTGCGCGATGGGCGTCTCGCGTCACCGGATGACCGCGGCCACCAGGCAGTTCGGCAGGCGACAGCAGGCCGTCATGGTCGCGATCCATCGCGTCGAAGGCGTAGCACAACCAGTCCTGGTATTCGGACAGCGACACGCGGCCGTCGCGATCGCGATCCATGCGGGCGAGGTAATCCGCGGACGCCCGCATTTGTGCGATCGCCACGCAGGAAAACAACGACGCGCTCACGCACACGAAAAAGCCCGGCCAGTGACGGCCGGGCTTTGCGTTGCGCAACGAGAACATGCTTAGCGGCAGCATGCTTAACGGCAGCGTGCTCACTGGTGGCACGCTCAACTCAAGCGTGGGCTGACTGCAGCGAATAGCCTTTCAACCGCGCCGAGAACTCCTGCAGCGCACGGATGCCGCTGGTTTCAGCCTCGTGGCACCACGCCTGCAGGAGATGCAGGGTGTCGGCGGCATTCTGGCTGCGCGCTTCCAGCACGGCGGCGAGGCGCGCGCGGTGCTCGACCAGCGTACGCATGCGCGGTCGCTGCGCGACCCACGACTGCAGCTGCTGGCGTGCGTCGGGCTTGAGCCAGCGGCCGTCGTCGGCCAGGGCTTTGCGCAGCTTGCGCGGCAACAGCGAGCTCAACTTCGATCCGGCCGCGCTGGCTTCTTCGCGCAGCGCGGGCTTGAGCACGCTGCGCTGGAAATCGGTCATCGCCTGGAAGCGGATCGCCAGCAATGCCTTCAACGTATCGGCATCGGGCACCGAGATATTGGGGCGGACATTGAGCGAGGGTGCCACCCGCAACACCTTGGCCAGACCCAGCCCCTCGAACAGCCTGATCGCAGCCCAGCCGATGTCGAGCTCCCACTTGCGCAGCGCGAACTTCGCCGAACTCGGGAACGCATGATGGTTGTTGTGCAGCTCCTCACCGCCGATCCACAGGCCCCACGGGGTCAGGTTGGTCGCGGTGTCATCGGTGACGAAGTTGCGGTAACCCCACCAGTGGCCGAGGCCGTTGACGACACCGGCAGCCCACAACGGGATCCACAGCATCTGGATCGCCCACACCGCGACGCCGGCAAAGCCGAACAGGGCGAAACTCAGGAACAGCAGCAGCGTCGGGCCCATCGTCGCGTACGGGGTATAGAGGTGGCGCTCGATCCAGTCATCCGGGCAGCCCTTGCCGTACTTCTCGATGTCGGCGCGATTGGTGCGGGCCTCGCGGTACAGCTCGACGCCACGCCAGAACACGGTTTTGATGCCCTTCTGCACCGGGCTGTGCGGGTCATCCGCGGTCTCGCACTTGGCGTGGTGCTTGCGGTGGATCGCCACCCATTCCTTGGTCACCATCGAGGTGGTCAACCAGGTCCAGAAGCGGAACACGTGCGCAACCACCGGGTGGAAGTCGACGCCGCGGTGCGCCATGCTGCGATGTAGGTACAAGGTCACCGAAAAGATGGTGAGCTGGGTCGCGGCCAACAGGTACAGCGCGAGCGCTCCCCAGCCGGTCTGCAGCAGGCCATGGGACAGGAAATCCAGGAAGGTAGCGGGCATTGCAAACTCCGAAGGAAGCATGGCCGGTCAGCGCCGTGGACCGGAACGGATCGGGCCCAAAGGGCATGATGCCAGCTTCATTCCCCGTTCGCGCCGGTATGTGGATCGGGCCGTTCAGCCGGTAAGCGACATCGTGACGATGTCCGCGATCGGTACGCCTACCTGGTCGCAGATGAACGGATCGCCTGATGCCTGAGTTGCCCGAAGTCGAAACCACCCGCGCCGGTCTGGCCCCGCATGTTGTTGGCCGCGTCGTGACGGCAGTGACCCTGCGCCGTGCCGACCTGCGCTGGCCGATCCCGCCGGAGATCCGCGAACGGCTGACCGGGCAGCGGATCGCGGCGGTGCGACGGCGGGCCAAATATCTGCTGCTGGACAGCACCGCCGGCAGTGCGCTGCTGCACCTGGGCATGTCGGGCAGCTTGCGGGTGCTGCCCGCCGACACCCCGGCCGGAGCACACGACCACGTCGATTTCCTGCTCGACGGCGCCGGCAGCCAACCGGGCCAGGTGCTGCGCTTCAACGACCCACGCCGCTTCGGTTGCCTGCTGTGGCAGCCGCCGGGAGAGATTCACGCGCTGTTGCGCGAGTTGGGCCCCGAGCCGCTTTCCGATGGGCTCGATGGTGCGGCTGTTACTGGGGCTTCTACTAAAGCGGTTTTTACTGAAAATTATCTGTATGCCCGCAGCCGCGGCCGCAGTGCGCCGGTCAAGAGTTTCCTCATGGACCAGCGGATCGTGGTCGGCGTCGGCAACATCTATGCGGCCGAGGCGCTGTTCGTTGCCGGGATCTCGCCGCTGCGCGCGGCCGGCAAGGTCTCACGCGAGCGCTACCGACGGCTGGTGGACGCGGTCAAACAGATCCTCGCCCACGCCATTGCCCGCGGCGGTACCACCTTGCGCGACTTCATCAGTCCCGATGGCGCCCCGGGCTATTTCGAGCAGGAATTGTTGGTTTATGGCCGCGGCGGCGAACCCTGCCGGAGTTGCGGACGTGCGTTGAAACAGGCGGCGATCGGCCAGCGCGCCACGGTCTGGTGCGGGCACTGCCAACGCTAAACGAGCATCACGTCACACTTCAGCCATCCGTTGGCGTTATATTGGCCCGGCAGATCGGAGGGGACCCGTGGCCGAGATCGCAGAGATCACCGAGTGGCTGGATGCCGCGCGCGAAGGCGACCGGGGCGCGCTCGATCGTGTCCTGGCCACGCTCTACCACGAGCTGCATGCGATGGCGCGGCGCCAGCTCGCTGGCCAGCAGGCGCACACGCTCGATGCCACGGCGCTGGTCCATGAGGCTTATCTCAAGCTGGTCGGGCGCCGCACCGCCCAGTTCGACGATCGCGCGCACTTTTTTGCCTATGCCGCCTCGGCGATGCGCAGCGTGGTCGTCGATTACGCGCGTCAGCGCATGGCGCAAAAGCGCGGCGGCGACCTGCACCGCGTCACCGAGTTGCCGGAGGAGGTCGAAGGCGGCCTGCGCCTGGACGAGGAAACCCTCGGCCTGGACACTGCCTTGACCCGGCTCGCCGCGGTCGACGAGCGCTTGGCACAGGTGGTCGAGTTACGCTACTTCGCCGGCCTGTCGGAGCTGGAAATCGCAGCGCTGCTGAAACGCTCGGAGCGCAGTATCCGCCGTGACTGGCAGAAGGCGCGGCTGTTCCTGCTGGCTTCGCTCAAGGACGGCTGACGCCGGAGCGGCGCAGCGATCGCGATGGAAGTCGAACGCTGGCAACGATTGTCTCCATTGCTCGACGCGATGTTCGAGCTGGATTCCGACACCCGCCTGCGCAGCCTGGAACTGCTGCGCGAGGAAGATCCGCAACTGGCCGGTGAGCTTGAGGCGCTGATGGCGCTGGAAGCCGAGCGAGACGATTTCCTGTCGCAACCGCTGGTCGCGCCGCTGCCGGGTATGCGTCCAGGCCTGCTCATCGGCCCGTACCGGCTGGAGCGGATGCTGGGTGAGGGCGGCATGGGCCAGGTCTGGCTGGCCAGCCGCGCCGACGGCTTGTATCAGCGCCGCGTCGCGCTGAAATTGCTGCGCCCGGGCCTGGCCGACCCGAAGTTGCGCCTGCGCTTCACCCGTGAACGGCAGATCCTCGCCCGGCTCGAGCACCCGCACATCGCGCGTCTGCTCGACGCCGGCATCAGCGAGGACAACCAGCCCTATCTGGCGCTGGAATATGTCGACGGCGAACCGCTCACCGACTGGTGCCGGGCGCACGAGTTTTCGTTGGACGCGCGGCTGCGCTTGTTCCTGCAGACCTGCGCCGCGGTCAGCCACGCCCACGCCAACCTGATCGTGCATCGCGACCTGAAGCCCTCGAACATCCTGGTGACGCCGCTGGAGGAAGTGCGCCTGCTCGACTTCGGCATCGCCAAGTTGCTCGACAGCGAGTTCGCGCCCGACCAGACCCGCACCGGCCTGCGCACGTTCACTTTGCACTACGCCGCGCCGGAGCAGATCTGGGGCTATGCGGTCACCACCATGACCGATGTCTATTCGCTTGGCGTGGTGCTGTACGAACTGCTGACCGACAGCATGCCCTACCAGCTTGCGCGGCAAAGCGATGCCGCCTGGGAAGAGGCGATCCTCGGCATCGATCCGTTGCGGCCATCACTTGCGGTGCTGCGCAGCGAGGTCGCCGGCGCCGATATGCACGCACTGCGCCGCCGCGCTCGCGCACTCGTCGGCGACCTCGACAACATCGTGCTGAAGGCGCTGGCCAAGCGGCCGGAGTTGCGCTATCCCTCGGTCGAAGCGCTGGCCCAGGATCTGCAGCGTTTTCGCGACGGCAAACCAGTGCAGGCGCGGCCGCAAAGCGTGAACTACCGCGTACGCAAGTACGTCCACCGACATGGCTGGGCACTGGCGACGGCACTGCTGGTGACCCTGGTGCTGACCACGGCGCTGGGCATCGTCGCATGGCAGGCCCGACAGGCGGTGCAGGAGGCCGGGCGCGCGCAGGCGCTGCAGGATTTCGTCGTCGGTCTGTTCGAACACGCCGGCGGCGGCAATGGCGACGGCCGGATCGACGTGCGCCAGCTGTTCGACGTTGGCGTGCAGCGCGGTGCGCGCGAACTCGCGCGTCAACCGGCCGCGCGCGCGGAGTTGTTCGGCGTGATCGCGCGATTGCGGCTCGGGCTGGGCGACTACCGCGAGGCAATGGCGTTGCTGAACCGGCAAGCGGCGATTGTCGACGCCCTCGGCGATGACGCTCCCGCCGGCCTGCGCCTGGGGTCAGTAACCGATCGCGGGCGTGCGCAGCGCCTGCTGGGTCACGAAAACGACTGCATTGCGGGGATGCGACCGTTGCAGGCGTTCGCGCAGCGCGAGCAGCAACAGCTGCCGGCCCAGGCCGCGGAGTTCTATTCGCAACTCGGACGTTGCCAGCGTGGCGTCGGTGCGCCTGCGGCGGCGCGACCGTTGTTCGAGCGCGCGCTGGCGCTACGTCGTGATCCGCTCAACGATGCCGTGGGCGTCGTCGAGAACCTCGCCGATCTCGCCGGCCTCGATCGCGATGGCGGCGACAGTCAGAAAGCGTTGCTCGGATACCGCACGGCACTCGCCCAGTTGCAGGCGAATGCCGGCGATCGGCATCCACTGGCCGTCCTGTTGCTGCGCAACGAATGCGCGCTCGAATGGAGCACGCGCGATGCCGTGTCCGCCAAACGCGACTGCGACAAGGCGTTGGCGCTGTCGCTGGCGCTGCATGGCAAACGTCATCCCGAAACGATTGCGGCGCGCCGGCAGCTGGTCGCGCTCGCCGTGCCGGCCAGCACCGTGGCGCGTTGATCGCGCGCGCAACGGGCGCGGCGCGCCGGCGCAGGCGGGCCGGTGTGGCGGATGCGATCAATCGTCGCCTTCCAATGCCAGCGCTCCCTGCTGCAGTTCCGGCCCGCCCTCCGCGAGCCCGTCGCCGCGCATGATCGTCTTGAACTCGGCGCGGCTGACCGACAGGTAGCGTTCGTTCCCGCCGATCTCCAGCTGCGGACCGGCCTGCACCGCGCGTCCGTGATCGTCGACCCGCACGGTCATCGTCGCCTTGCTGCCGCTGTGGCAGATGGTCTTGATTTCCACAAGTTCGTCCGCCCAGGCCAGGAGCGACTGGCTGCCTTCGAAGAGCTCGCCACGGAAGTCGGTGCGCAGTCCGTAGCACAACACCGGGATGCGCAGCACGTCGACCACGTCCGTCAGCTGCCAGACCTGCGCGCGGGCGAGGAACTGCGCCTCATCGACCAGCACGCAACGCAGCGCCCCGTGTGTCGCGATGTCGTCGCGCACCAGCCGTTCCAGGTCCTGGTCGCGCTCGAAGGCAATGCCCTGCGCCTGGAGCCCGATCCGCGAGGCGACGACGCCGTTGCCGGCGCGATGATCCAATCGCGGCGTCAGGATGGCCACGCGCATGCCGCGCTCGCGATAGTTGTGCGCCGACTGCAACAGCGTGGTGGTCTTGCCGGCATTCATCGCCGAATAATAGAAATAGAGTTTTGCCATGGCGGCAGTGTAGGGCGGGCCCCGGCCCGCCGCCCACGCCCCCGCCGGACATGCCCAGCCTGGTCAGGCGCATGCGCCAACTGGCTTGCGGCGTTGGGCCATGGCGGGCCGGGGTCGCCCTACAATGGGCCTCCTATTTCGCTACCCACCATGCACGGTCTCAATCCCCCACAACGCCAGGCCGTGCTGCACGTCGACGGTCCGCTGCTGGTGCTTGCCGGCGCCGGATCGGGCAAGACCCGGGTGATCATCGAGAAGATCGCGCACCTGATCAGGTCCGGGCGCATGCCGGCCAAACGCATCGCCGCGATCACATTCACCAACAAGTCCGCGCGCGAGATGCGCGAGCGCGTGGCGCGGCGGATCAAGGGCGACGCCGCCGACGGGCTGACCGTCAGTACCTTCCACGCGCTGGGGTTGAAGCTGCTGCAGATCGAGCACGCGAAGCTCGGCTTGAAGCGCGGCTTTTCGATCTTCGACAGCGACGACAGCACCGCGCAAATCAAGGATCTGTTGCCGCCCGGCAGCAAGCCGGACGCGGTCGATGCCGCGCGCAACCTGATCTCGCGCGCCAAGAGCATCGGGCTGTCGCCGCAACAGGCGATGGAGGCCGCGCAAAGCGTGCGCGAGCGCGAAGCGGCGGCGTTGTATGCGCGCTACCAGCAGCGCCTGACGACCTTCAACGCGGTCGACTTCGACGACCTGATCCGGTTGCCGGTGCAGTTGCTGGAGTCCGACGACGACTGCGTTGCCGCCTGGCGCGAACGCATCGGCTACCTGCTGGTCGACGAGTGCCAGGACACCAACGACGCGCAGTACCGGCTGCTCAAGGCGATCGCCGGCCCGCGCGGCGACTTCACCTGCGTCGGTGACGACGACCAGTCGATCTATGCGTGGCGCGGCGCCAATCCCGAGAACCTGTTGCAACTTGGCAGCGATTACCCGGCGTTGCGGATCGTCAAGCTCGAACAGAACTATCGCTGTTCCAATCGCGTGCTGCGCGCGGCCAATGCCTTGATCGCACACAACGCGCATGAGCATCCGAAGACGCTGTGGAGCGAGCAGGCCGACGGCGAGCGCATCCGCATCTGGGAGTGCAAGGACCACGCGCACGAGGCCGAGAAGGTCGCCAGCGAAATCCAGTTCCTCAACCAGCCGGGGCAGTCAAAAACCGTGCCTGCACCATGGAGCGACTTCTGCGTGCTGTTCCGCGGCAACTTCCAGTCGCGCGCACTGGAAAAAGCGATGCAGCTGCTGCGCGTGCCGTACCACCTCAGTGGCGGCACCGCGTTCCTCGACCGCGGCGAGGTCAAGGATGCGATGGCGTGGCTGCGGTTGATCGCCAACCCCGATGACGACGCCGCCTTCCTGCGCGCGGTGCAGTCGCCGAAGCGCGAAGTCGGCGCGACCACGCTTGCCAAGCTGGCCGAACTCGCGCAGCAGGTGCATCTGCCGCTCGCGCGCGCGGCCGAGTCGGTCGGCTTGCTGCAGCAGTTGCCGGCACGCGCGGGCAATGCGCTCGGCGGCTTCATCGACATCGTTCGCGGCCTGCGCGGCGACGCGCTGAAACTGCCGCCGGCGGAGCTGGTGCGTCGACTCAACGAGCGCAGCGGCCTGCTGCAGATGCTGCGCGCGCAATGCAAGGACGAGGCGACGTTCCAGCGCCGGCGCATCAACTTGGACGAACTTGCCGACTGGTTCGACGGTCCGCGAACTTCGGGCGCAGGTGAACTTGCCGCCGCGCTCGCGCTGCTGTCGCACGCCGACAAGGGCGACGCCGGCAACCAGGTGCGGCTGATGAGCCTGCACGCGGCGAAGGGACTGGAATTCCGCTATGTCTTCATCGTCGGGGTCGAGGATGGCGTGCTGCCGCACGAGGCATCGATCGAGGAAGGCCGGCTCGACGAGGAGCGGCGCTTGTTCTATGTCGGCATCACCCGCGCCAAGGA
>JANMAO010000096.1:0-9045 GCA_031359875.1 Lysobacter sp. | reverse complement strand
GCCGACAGCAGATCGCGCATGACTACTTGTCGCTGTGCAGGTATTGCAGGAACGGATCGTTGCGCTCGAGCACGATCACCGCGTTGCCGTCGGCGAAGGCCTTGCGATAGGCCTCGAGGCTGCGATGGAACGCGTAGAACGCCGGGTCTCGGGTGTAGGCGCCGGCGTAGATTGCCGCCGCCTGCGCATCGCCTTCGCCGCGCAGTTTCTGCGCATCGCGCTCGGCCTCGGCCACGAGCACCTGTTGCTGGCGATCGGCTTCGGCGCGGATGGTCTGCCCCTGCTCGACGCCTTCAGCGCGCAACTGGCTGGCGACCTGCTGGCGCTGCGAACGCATCTGGTCGTAGACCGATTTCAGCACATTGCTGTCTTCCGGCAGGTCAACGCGCTTGATGCGGATGTCGATGATGTTGACGCCCAGCGTGCTGGCGCCCTTGTTGATGCTGGTCAATTGTCGTGCGACGACCTGTTCGCGATTGCCGGACACCACTTGTTGCAAGGTGCGTGAATTTATCTCACCGGTCAGCGCGTTCTTGATGATCGGCGCGAGACGCTGCACCGCGACTTCCTCGTCGCCACCAGTGGCGCGATAGAACGCGCGCACGTCGGCGATCCTGCCGATGGCGAAGAAGTCCAGGCTGATGTCCTGCTTGTCGGAGGTCAGATAGCGCTCGGGGTTGGCGTCCAGCACCTGCAGACGGCGATCGAACACGCGTGCGCTTTCGACGAACGGGATCTTGAAATGCAGGCCAGGGCCGATGTCGCTGCTCACGACCTTGCCCAGGTTGAGCACGATCGCGGTCTGGCCTTCGGACACGACGTACACCGAGCCGAGCAGGGCCAGCGCGATGGCGAGGAACAGGGGAACCCAGGCGGAGAATTTCATCGCGTCGGCTCCTGACGGCTGGTCGGGCGCTGGCTGCGCTCAGGACGGGCCTCGCTGGTGGTGGCAGTGACCGTCGGCGCGAGGAGATCCGCCGGCAGTACGGACGGTGTCGCAGCGGCAGCCGCCGCGCCGGCCGCCATTGGTACGTAGATCAGCTGACGGCCGTCGCCACCGATGACCTTGCGGTTTTCGGTGAGCACTTCCTGCACGGTCTCCAGCCACAGGCGCTTGCGGGTGACGTCCGGCGCTAGCTTGTACTGGTCGAGCAACAGGGTGAAGCGTTCGGCATCGCCGGTGGCGTGCGCGATCGACGCGGTCTTGTAACCCTCGGCCGACGTGCGCAGGCGCGCAGCTTCACCGCGCGCTTCCGGCACGACTTTCGCCGCGTAGGCCTTGGCCTGGTTGATCGCGGTGGTCTTGTCGGCGTTGGCGCGCTGCGCTTCGTCGAAGGCGTCCTTCACTTCATCGGGGAAGCGGGCGTTCTGCAGGTTCAATTCCGACACCACCAGGCCGGTGCCGTAGGTGTCGAGCGACGCCTGCAATTGGCGGTTGACGGTGCCGATCAGCCCGCCGCGTGCGCCCAGGACGGTATCCAGATCGGAACGCCCAACCGTTTCCCGGACGGTACTCAACGCGGCCTGCTCCAGCACTTTCTTGGCGTCGCGCGTGCCGAACAGATAGAGCTTGGGATTGCTGATCCGGTACTGCACGTTGAGCTCGACGCTGACCATGTTGCCGTCGCGGGTCAGCACCGGCACGGTGTCATTGAATGCCTGGCTCTGGGTCGCGTTGACCTTGATCGCCTGCTCCACAGGCCACGGATACTTGAAATGCAGGCCCGGTTGCAGCACGCGCTCGAACTGGCCAAAGCGCAGCACCACGCCGCGCTGCTGCTCGGTGACCAGCACGAAGCAATTGAAGGCCAGCCACAACGCGACCAGGACCCCGACCCAGCGCGCGAGTCCGCCGCCGCCGCCACCAATCAGGCCGCGCACGGGATCCAGCACTCGATCGATGATGCCGCCCATGCCATTGCGCGGGCGCTGACTGCGACCGTCCTTGCCGGACCCGCTGCCGGGGATGTTCCAGGCCATGCCTGCTCCAAAATTGAGAATTGACGCGATGCCGTTGCCCGCGCCAGCCAAATCCACCTGACCTGGCCTTGTCGCCGCCGAGCCAACCGGACGAATTCTAACCGGCGTGACTGACCGGCGTGCCCTTACCGGACGTGATCTGACCGGACGCGACCTGACCGGACGCGCCTGCACTCACCATCGCGCCGGGGTCATGCTTCGGCCTCGGGCAAGAGCGCCTGCAACGGCGCGCCATAGGCGAGGCCCGCGATCTGGTGCGCATCGGCTTCGGCGATGTCCAGCCGCAGCATCCAGCCATGCTCGTCCTGGTGCTCGGCGCTGACCGCACCGAGTTCATGCAAGCGCGCACGCAGGCGGCCGGCTGCGGGCGGCAGCTGCAATTCGGCACGGATGCGACGCAGGCCGAGCCGCACCCCGAGCGCATCGCGCAGCAACGGCACGCCGTCGCCGTCACGCGCCGACAGCCAGACGCGTTCGCGTGCACCCCCATTGCCGCTCCCGACACCAGCGCTCTCGAATCCATTGCCGGCGAATCCATTGCCGGGCTGGTCATGGCGCGGCTGCATGGGCCGGTCATCCTGGGCCTGGATCCGGTCGATCTTGTTGAAGACAAGCAGCTGCGGAATCTCGCCGGCGCCAATCTCGTGCAGCACCGCGTCGACCTGGGCGATGCGTTCGTCACGCAGTGGATCGGCGGCGTCGATCACATGCAGCAGCAAGTCCGCCTCGCGCGCTTCGGACAAGGTGGACCGGAACGCGGCAACCAGCTCGTGCGGGAGGTCGCGCACGAAGCCGACGGTGTCTGCGAGCACCGCGTGCCCGCTTGGCAGCGCGACCCGGCGCACGGTCGGATCGAGCGTGGCAAACAGTCGATCGTCGGCGTACGCATCGGCGCCAGTCAGCGCATTGAACAACGTCGACTTGCCGGCGTTGGTGTAACCGACGAGTGCCACGCGCGGCAGCTCGCTGCGCACGCGCGCACGCCGCATCTGGGTGTGCTGCACCTCGACCTTGTCGAGCCGCTTCTGCAATTGTTCGACGCGCTTCTGCAGCAGACGCCGGTCGGTTTCCAGCTGGGTTTCGCCAGGACCGCGCAGGCCGATCGAACCGCCGCGCTGGCGCTCCAAATGGGTCCAGCCGCGGATCAGGCGCGTGGCCATGTGCTTGAGCTGGGCGAGCTCGACCTGCAACTTGCCTTCATGGCTGCGCGCACGCTGGGCGAAGATGTCCAGGATCAGCCCGGTGCGGTCGACGACGCGGCGTTCAAGCGCTTTTTCCAGGTTGCGTTCCTGGCCCGGCGACAGCGGATGGTTGACCAGGACCAGGTCGGCGCCGGTGGCCTCGCAGGCTGCCTTCACTTCCTCCAGCTTGCCGCTGCCGATCAGGGTCGCCGGATTGGGCTTGTCGATGCGGGCGTTGAGCGTGGCGGCGACAGTGGCGCCGGCCGAACGCGCGAGATCGGCGAATTCCTCCAGTGCGCCATCGGCCGGCGGGCCGCCGGCATGGGGCTGGATCAACAGGGCGATTTCGCCCTTGCGGGAACGTTCAAACAAGGACGCGGTACTCCGGCGGCATGACGATGCTCGTCAACTCTTCCGTCGAGATGCGGCATGCGCGGGCGATATACAAGGTACGAGCCGCAGGCCGCCCGTCGGAGACTGACTCACTCCGCCTCGTCGTCGCCCTCGCCCTCGTCCGACTCGCCGTCGACACCTGACTGCACGTAGCCACCGCCCGGACCCACGCGCACATTGCGCGCCGGCACCACGGTCGAAATCGCGTGCTTGTAGACCATCTGGCTGACGGTATTGCGCAGCAGCACCACGAACTGGTCGAAGGACTCGACCGTGCCCTGCAACTTGATGCCGTTGACGAGGTAGATCGAGACCGGAACGCGCTCGCGCCGCAGCGCGTTCAGGAACGGGTCCTGCAAGGATTGTGCCTTGGACATTGGTGTTTCCCCAATTTGGCTTTTTGTTGTTCCGGCCAGTCTGGTGCTGGTTCCGCATCGCCCGACCCACTCCCCGTGGCGGCGACGGGCCGATGGTTGCACAACCGCGGCCGCCGGGATAGCGAACGGCGTCGCGTTAAGGCCATGCGGAGAGCGACTGTTTTCCTTCTCCCCTTGCAGGAGAAGGTGCCCGAAGGGCGGAAGAGGGGCGGCGGGCGACAGCCCGACGTGCAGTTACCGCGGCGCCCTCTCCCTGCTTCGCTGCGCGAAGCTGTCCCTCTCCCGCAAGGGGAGAGGGAAATCAACGCAGGAACATTCCGATCGCTTCGCCCAATTGCGTCCTATCCGTCGCGGGATCGAACCAGCGCGCATCGAGCTGCCCGCGCAGCCACGTGAGCTGGCGTTTGGCGAGTTGCCGGGTGGCAAAGATGGCGCGATCCCGGAACTCGGCAGCGCTGGTATCGCCATCCAGACGTTCCCACGCCTGGCGATAACCGACCGCGCGTATTGCCGGCAGCTCCATTGGTGATGGATGCGTCTGCAAGGCCGGCAATTCACGCAATGCACGAACCTCGTCGAGAAAACCCGCCTCCAGCATGGCGTCGAAGCGGCGCTCGATGCGTGCATGCAGCACCGCGCGGTCATGCGGCGCCAGCACCAGTTTGAGCACGCGCAGCGGTAGTGGCGAGTCCGTGCGCTCGCGTTGCCAGGCGCTGATCGGCTTGCCACTCAGGCGCCAGACTTCCAGCGCACGCTGGATGCGTTGTGCGTCGGTGGCATGGATGCGTTTGGCCGCCTGCGGATCGACCGAGGCAAGCTCGGCATGCAGCGCTGCCCAGCCGCGCGCGCCTGCCTCGATTGCGATCTGTGCGCGCAATGCCGGATCGGCATTCGGCATCGGTGAAAGCCCGTGCAGCAAGGCGTGGAAATACAGACCGGTGCCGCCGGCCAGAATCGGCAATCTGTCGCGGGAAACGATATCGGCGATCGCCGCTCGCGCATCGCTGGCGAACTCGGCCGCGGAATATGGCTGCCACGGATCGCGCAGATCGATCAAATGATGCGGCACCTGCGCGCGTTCCTGCGCACTCGGCTTGGCCGCGCCGATCTCCAGTCCGCGATAGACCAGTGCCGAGTCGACGCTGACGATCTCGCCACCGAGCCGTTGCGCCCACTCCAGCGCCAGCGCGGATTTTCCCGATGCGGTCGGGCCCATCAGCGCGATCGCAAGAGGGCGGGGGTCAGCGGTCATCGTGGCGTTGCATTGGTTTCGTAGGATCGGTTGAGCGCAGCGATACCCATCACCGATGCGTAGGTCGATGGGTATCGCCTTCGGCTCAACCCATCCTACGTGTCAATATCCGGTCAGGTGCAGCTCATCGCGCACCGCATCGTGGCGGGTCTGCACGGCATCCGACGGCATGCGACCGAGGCGGCTGACGATGATGATTGCCAGGGACGCGGCAATCACACCCGGCACCATTTCATACAACGCGTAGCCGGTCTGCTTCCACAGGATCACCGTGAGCGCGCCCACGACCATGCCGGCAAGCGCGCCATTGCGGGTCATGCGTTTCCATGCCAGCGAGAACAGCACCACCGGTCCGAACGCGGCGCCGAACCCGGCCCACGCATAGCTGACCAGGCCGAGCACGCGACTTTCCGGATCGCGCGCGATCGCAATCGCAATCAGCGCCACCGACAGCACCATCGCGCGACCGAACCAGACCAGCTCGCGCTGGCTCGCGCGCGGACGCAGGAAGCCACGATAGAAGTCTTCGGTCAGCGCACTGGAGCACACCAGCAATTGGCACGACAACGTGCTCATGATCGCGGCGAGGATCGCCGACAGCAGCACACCGGCAATCCACGGATTGAACAGCAACGTCGCCAGCGAAATGAAGACGCGCTCGGGATTCGCACGCACCATCGCACCCTGTTCCGGATGCGCGCCGAAATAAGCGATGCCGAACAGCCCGACCGCCATCGCGCCGAACAGGCACAGCACCATCCAGGTCATGCCGATGCGCCGCGCCTTCGGGATCGTCTGCAGCGAATCAGCCGCCATGAACCGCGCGAGGATGTGCGGTTGCCCGAAATAGCCCAGCCCCCAGGCAATCGACGACACCACCGCGATCGCGCCGCCCTTGCCGATCCATTGCAGGCGCGCCGGATCGACCTGGTCGATCAACGTCAGGCTCGTCCCCACGCCGCCATTGCTCAACACCACGACCACCGGCGTCAGCAGCAACGCGAAGATCATCAACGTCGCCTGCACGGTGTCGGTCCAGCTCACGGCAAGGAAGCCGCCAACCAGCGTGTACAGGATCGTCGCCGCCGCGCCCCACCACACCGCCTGCGCATACGGCAAGCCGAACACGCTTTCGAACAGGCGTGCGCCCGCCACAATCCCACTGGCGCAATACACTGCGAAGAACACCAGGATCACCAATGCCGACAGGATCCGCAGCAGCTTGCTGGTATCGGCGAAACGATTGGTGAAATAGTCAGGCAGCGTCAGCGCATTGCCGCTGCGCTCGGTGTAGACGCGCAATGGCCCGGCGACGTATTTCCAGTTGCACCACGCGCCGACGATCAGGCCGATCGCGATCCACGCCTCGGAAACCCCGCTTGCATACAACGCACCCGGCAATCCCAACAGCAACCAGCCGCTCATGTCCGAGGCGCCGGCCGACAGCGCGGTGACGTAGCTGCCGAGCGAGCGGCCGCCGAGGATGTAGTCGTCGAAGTTTTTGGTGGAACGCCACGCCATGAATCCGATGGAAATCATCGCAAGCAGGTAAATGGCAAACGTCACGAGCAGCGGTGTACTGGCGGTCATGCGAAGTTCCCAGGCCCGGCAGTCGGGCGTTCCCTGCACCAAGCTTAGCCCGTGCCCCACCCCGTATGCTGCCCATACCACTTCGCGGAGATGTCCGATGTCCGAATCGCTGCATGCCGGTGGCTGCCACTGCGGCGCACTGCGCTGGGAATTCGGGACGGCGCAGCCGCTGCAGTCCTTCATCCCGCGCGCCTGCGACTGCGATTACTGCTCTCGCCATCGCGCGGCCTGGGTCTCCGATCCCGCGGGCCGGCTACAAATCCATGCGGACAGTGCGCAGCTGCAGCGCTACCGCCAGGGTTCTGGCCAGGCGGAATTCCTGATCTGCCGCAACTGCGGCGTGCTGGTGGCGGTGATCGCCCGCGGCGACGACGGTCGCCTGCTCGGTGCGACCAACCGCAATGCGTTCGATGCGCGCGTGGAGTTCCACGACGAAACCACGGTGTCGCCGCAAATGCTGGCACCCGAGACAAAGCTCGAGCGCTGGACGCAACTGTGGACGCCGACGCAGTTGCAACCCACTGCGGCCTGATGCACGGATAAAACGGAAGACCTGGGCGCTGGCAGCGCAGGCGCAGCGCGATCAGTCCTCGTCCGGCCAGCGAATCGCCGGCGTGGCTGCCCTCGCCTTGGGCATCGGCTGCGCTGCGACTGCATTCCAGATCTTCAACGCGTCGACCGTCGCGGCGACATCATGGACGCGCAGCAGCATCGCCCCGCGTTGCGCGGCGATCAGGGCGGCGGCGACCGAGCCGTACGCGCGCGCGCGCGGATCGCTGCGACCGGTCAGGTCGCCGATGGTCTTCTTGCGCGACAACCCTGCCAGCAGCGGCACACCAAGTTCGGTCAGGCGCGCCAGCTGGGCCAGCAGCAGCAGGTTGTGCGCGGCGGTCTTGCCGAAGCCGAAACCGGGATCGACCACGATGTTCTTCTTGGCGATGCCGGCCATTTCCGCGGCGAAGATGCGCTCGGCGAGGAACCGGTGCACTTCGGCGACGACGTCGTCGTATTGCGGCGCCTCCTGCATCGAGCGCGGCTCGCCCTGCATATGCATCAGGATCACCGGCACGCCAAGCGCGGCGGCGACATCAAGCGCACCTTGCCGACGCAATGCGTATACGTCGTTGATCACGCCGGCGCCGGCGGCGACTGCGGCACGCATCACTTCCGGCTTCGAGGTGTCGATGCTGATCGGCAGCGTCGTCTCCTTCGCCAGCCGTTCAATCAACGGAATCACGCGGCGCAGTTCTTCATCGATCGAGACGTCGTCGGCACCGGGCCGCGTGGACTCGCCGCCCACGTCGAGCGCATCGGCGCCTTCCTCGGCCAGACGCAAGCCGTGCGCGACAGCGGCGTCGAGCGCCGCATGTTCGCCAGCGTCGGAGAACGAATCCGGGGTGACGTTGACGATGCCGAGCACGCGCGGGCGATCCAGTTTCAGGATGCGGCCGGCGCAGTCGAGTTGCGGGGAAAGATCGAACATCGGCGGATCCCGCGGATAGTCCAAGGATGATACCGGCGCGGCGCAGGGACGCGGCTAGTCGATCGGGGCCAGGCGCGAGAGGATCTCGCGAAACCGTGGCAACTCGCGGATGCCATCGAAGTCGTGGTCGTGCTCGATCCAGTTGCGGAAGCCATAGCCGGTAGCGACCGCGCGATCGAGCAGGTCCAGCGCGCGTCCTGGCTCCCCGGTCTGCGCGTAGACGCAGGCAGCGTTGTACAACGTTCCGTAGTCGTCCGGCTGGAGGCGCAAGGCGGCCTCGACGTTGCGCTTGCCTCCTTCCTTGTCACCCAGGCGCACCTGCACGCCGCCGGCGAGATAGCGGGCCCGGCCGTTTTCCGGATCCAGCTCGGCCTCCGCCAGCGCGAATTTCAAAGCCCGATGCGACAACTCCGTTGCACGCACGCCATCGCCCATGGAATCGGCGGCGTTGGCGGCCAGCGTCAGCGCCTGGAACTCGTCTGGCTGGGCGCGATGCGCCGCCTCGAATTCCTCCACCGCCCGCGCATACAGGCCGTGTGCATAACAATGGCGGCCGAAATAGTAGTGCGCTTCGTAAAGCTCGCCGTTCAATGCAATCGCGCGCTCGAACGCCGCGGTCGCCTCGTCGGCCTCACCCGCGAACGACAGGGTGTTGGCGCGTGCGACATGCGCCTCCGCCAGGTCAGGTGCCAGCGCCAATGCACGCTTGCCGGCGGCGAGCGCTTCATCCAGCACGTCGTCCGGACGTACCAGCCGCCACAGCAGCAGGTGGACCAGGGAATCGGCCAG
>JANMAO010000179.1:0-7094 GCA_031359875.1 Lysobacter sp. | reverse complement strand
CCGATCCACAACCCGCCATCGGTATCGATGGTCAGGCCGTTGACCGCCGGCGAATTGAGCGCCGATGGCGGCAACCGCGCGAAATCGTGCCCGGTCCAGCGCGCAACGCCCTGCTTGGTGCCAATCCACAACGTGCCATCGGGGGCGACCGCGAGCTGGCCGACGCTCGCATCGGGCAGGCTGCGCGGATCGCCCGGTCGCGGCATGAAACGGGTCACCGTGCCATTTGTTGCCAACCGATGCAGACCGCCATCGGACGTGCCGAACCAGAGCGTGCCGTCGCGCATCGAGGCGATCGACCAGACATCGTCGCTGCCGATCTGCGGATTCGACTTGCGGTCGTAGTAGCGCAGCGCGCCGCGGTCGACATCGAGCATCGCCAGCCCGGCGCTGCTGGTGCCGATCCAGATGCGATTGTGGGCATCGACATGCACGGCCCAGACATTGTTGTCGCGTAGCCCCTGGCCGACCCGCCAGACCCGGAACGCGATGCCGTCGTAGCGCGCCAGGCCGTCGCTGGTGGCGATCCACAGATATCCGAAGGCGTCCTCCGCGATGTCGTTGATGCGGTTGGACGGCAAGCCGTCGGCAACCGTCAGCTGCTGGGGCTGCGGGGTTTCCGGCAGGCCGGCATGAACCGGAAGGCACGCTGAAAGGCATAGCCCCAGCAGGACCATTTCCGCGCGCAACATTGCGATCGAGCAGCGTTTCACCAGGTTTTCCCCTTGGCGCAAGTCCCTGCGCGCCTGCGGATGGTCGCAATGCAGCGGCGCGGCCGCAAGACATTCAGCAATCCCGGCCTAGAATCCGGCATCGGCAGTGGAGAACCCCCATGTCACCTGCTTTCACGTCACACGCTCGCCTTCTCCTGTGCTGCGCGCTGGTGGGCTGCACGTGGGCGCTCCCGCTCGCGGCGATCGCACAGCCCGTTGGCTATCGCCTCGATCCGGTGCACACGCGCGTGCTGTTCGCGGTCAGCCATGCCGGTTTTTCGCATGCGATGGGCACGGTGTCGGGGAGCACCGGCACGTTGATGTTTGATCCGGAGGACTGGTCGAGTGCGAAGCTGTCGGTGTCGATGCCGATGACCCGGATCGATCTGGGCGACGAGAAATGGAATCACGCCGCCAGCGCGCGCAACCTGCTCGACGTCGCCGAACATCCGGTGGCGACCTTCGTCTCCACCCGCATCGAGCCCAAGGATCGGCAGCATGCATCGGTCTGCGGAACGCTCGCGCTGCGTGGCGTTGAACATGAAGTCTGCCTGGCCGTCACCTTCAACCAGCTCAAGCGTCATCCGATGCCGCCGTTCCGGCGCACCGCCGGTTTTTCGGCCACGACAACACTCAGTCGCAAGGCGTTCGGCATGGACGCCTGGCCCACTGTGATCGGCGATGAGGTCGAATTGCGGATCGAAGCCGAGGCGATCCGCGGTGGCGAGAGTGCGGACAGCAAGACCAGGCAACCATTTGCACAATCGCCAGCGCCTGACACGACCCTGCCTCCGCCCGCCGACGAAACCTCATCGAAGCCA
The DNA here is from genome assembly GCA_031359875.1 of Lysobacter sp. Classification (GTDB taxonomy): domain Bacteria; phylum Pseudomonadota; class Gammaproteobacteria; order Xanthomonadales; family Xanthomonadaceae; genus Cognatiluteimonas. The sequence goes on along the minus strand of JANMAO010000179.1, from coordinate 5,560 downwards.
TGACAAAAAAAAATCCCGCTGACCGCTGGGGCGCCATCAGCCAGTTGCTCCATTGGCTGATCGTGATCCTGATCGTGGTGATGGCCTATCTCGGCCTGACCATGACCGACCTGCCCAACAGCCCGCACAAGGTCGAGGTTTACAGCCTGCACAAGTCGATCGGATTGAGCCTGCTTGCGCTGGTGATGCTGCGATTACTCTGGAGGGCCTATGCCGGCGCGCCACAGCCGGTGTCGGGCACCCCAAACTGGCAGGAACGCATCGCGTCACTGACGCACTTCGCGATGTATGTGCTGTTGCTGGTAATTCCACTCAGCGGCTGGGTCTTCAACTCGGCCGCGGGGTTTCCCCTGCAATGGTTTGGCCTGGTCAACCTGCCGGCGATCATCGGCAAGAACCCCGCCCTGCGCGAGCTTTCCGGGCAATGGCACGAGATCGGGTTCTGGGCCTTGATCGTGCTGGCGGTGGCGCATGCCGGAGCCGCGTTTTACCACCATCTGTTCCAGCATGACGCCACGCTCGCGCGCATGCTGCCGCGCAACTGGTTGCGTGTCCCGTCCTCCAAACCGGATTCCCCCAATGCCTAAGACCGCGCTGCTCTCCAGTTTGCTGCTTGTGGTGGCGCCGGCATTCGCCACCGACTACGTGCAGGCGCCTGGCTCGTCCCTGGTGTTTGCCGGCACCTATCAAGGCGACGCGTTCACGGGTCGCTTCCCGGGATTCGCGACCCGGTTGTCGTTCGATCCGCAACGGCTTGCGACCGCGAAGCTCGACGTCACCATTCCGCTCGCCAGCGCGACCACCGCCAATGCCGACTACGACGCTGAAATGCGCGGCAAGGGCTTTTTTGCCTCGACCAGATTCCCGCAGGCGCATTACACCGCGACCAGGTTCCGCGGCCTCGGTGGCAACCGCTATGCCGCCGACGGAACGCTGTCATTGCATGGTGTCAGCAAGCCGATCACGCTGATCTTTACCTGGGCGCCGGGCGCGCAACCGGAGCTGAGCGGCAAGGCCACGGTGAAACGCCTTGATTTCGGCGTGGGCAGTGGCGACTGGGCGGATACGGGTCTGATCCCGAATGACATTGCGGTCAGTACAAAGGTGCTCTTCGCACCTGCGAAGTAACTGCTTTTCGTAAGCAAATCCCTGGTCGCTACAGGTTCAGCCAGTTGCGCAGTGTCTCCGCCTCGAACGGCCAGCCAAGCTCGCGTCCATCTACCTGGTTTCGCAACACCGGCACGCGCTCCCCATAGCGCGCTTCCAGTGCCGCGTCGCCATCGATAAACACGCTGTCGAACTCCGGAGCCCGCACCTGCGCCAGCAAGGCCAGCGCCAGGTCGCACAGATGGCAGTCGTCGCGCTGGTAAAGGATGAATCGCATCGCGGGATGACGCAGCAGCGGGAGGCATAGAATAGCCGCCTGCCACTTCGACCTCTTGCGCATGGCCGTCAGCACCTTCGACCTCTACAAGATCGGCATCGGCCCGAGCTCCTCGCATACGGTCGGGCCGATGCGCGCGGCGGCGCGGTTCGTCAGCCACTGGCTGGCCGACAACGGCATCCTCGAGCGCACCACGCGGATCCGCGCCGAAGTGTTCGGTTCGCTGGCGATGACCGGACGCGGCCACGGCACCGACAAGGCGCTGCTGATGGGGCTGGAGGGCCATTGGCCGAACGAGATCGATCCGGACATGATTCCGTCCGCACTCGAACGTATTCGCGGCGAGAAAAGAATCAACCTGCTCGGCACGCATTCGATCGCCTTCGACGAGAAGCGCGACCTGATCATGAACAAGCGCCAGAAGCTGCCGTTCCACACCAACGGCATGCGCTTCAGTGCATACGATGCCGACGGCAACGAGATCGCCACGCGCGATTACTACTCGGTTGGCGGCGGGTTCGTGGTCAACGAGGACGAGGCGGCGGAGGACCGGATCGTCGCCGATACCACACCGCTGCCCTACCCCTTCCACAGCGGCGATGAATTGCTGGCGCAGGCACAACGCAGCGGGCTGACGATTGCGCAGCTGATGTTCGCGAACGAACAAGCCTGGCGCAGTGAGGATGAAATCCATGCCGGCTTGCGCGAGCTGTGGGCCGCGATGCAGAGCTGCGTCGCGCGCGGCATCCGCAATGGCGGCACCCTGCCCGGCGGCCTGCACGTGACCCGGCGTGCGCCACTGTTGTACGCGGAACTGTCGTCGCAACCGCAGGGTGCCCAGCAGGATCCCCTGACCGTACTCGACTGGGTCAACCTGTATGCCCTCGCGGTCAATGAGGAAAATGCCGCCGGTGGCCGGGTTGTCACCGCGCCGACCAATGGCGCCGCCGGGATCGTGCCGGCGGTGCTGCATTACTACGAGCGTTTTTGCGCTCACGATAAAAGCAGGGCCGCCATCGAACAGGGCATCTTCGATTTCCTGTTGACGGCCTCGGCGATCGGCATCCTCTACAAAGAGAACGCATCGATCAGCGGCGCCGAAGTCGGTTGTCAGGGCGAAGTCGGCGTCGCCTGCTCTATGGCCGCCGGCGGCCTCACCGCCGCGCTCGGCGGCACCCCCAGCCAGATCGAGAATGCCGCCGAGATCGGCATGGAACACAACCTCGGCCTGACCTGCGATCCGATCGGTGGGCTGGTGCAGATTCCCTGCATCGAGCGCAATGCGATGGGCGCGGTCAAGGCGATCAACGCCTCACGCATGGCGCTGCGCGGCGATGGCAAGCACAAGGTCAGCCTCGACAAGGTCATCAAGACCATGCGCGACACCGGCCGCGACATGCAGGACAAATACAAGGAAACCAGCCGCGGTGGGCTGGCGGTGAATGTGATCGAGTGTTGAGGAACGCGGTCGCAACACCCACCTGCGACCGCATTCATCTCGACATCAGATCGCTGCCATACCCCCATCAACCACCAACTCTTCGCCCAAAATGTAAGACGAATCGTCGCTTGCCAGAAACAGCACTGCTTTGGCTATTTCGTCGGCTTGACCGAAGCGGCCTACGGGCACTTTTCCTACAAGCATTCCTGCCATCTGCTGCACCGCTTCCGGAGTCATGCCCGTCTTGCCGTAGATGGGTGTTTCAATCAGGCCCGGGCTGATGACGTTGACACGCACCCCTTGCCCGACCAACTCTGCGGACAGGGTGCGCGCCAGCGAGCGCACAGCGGCCTTGGTCGCCGAATAAATACTCATGCCGCCTATGCCTTGTTCGGTGAGTGTGGTTGAAGTAAAAATAATGCTGGCCGGATTACGCAAGATCGGCAGCATCTTCTGCACGGTGTAGATCGTGCCCTTTAAAATGACGCCGATTTGCGAGTTGATATTTTCCTCGTCCACCTCCGCGAACGGCATCGGCTTGGCGATACCGGCGTTGGCAAAAACGATATCCAGCCCGCCAAATTCTTTCTTGAGGCGCGCCGCGACTGCCGCCATTTCGGTTGCTGAGGAAACATCTGCACGTATGGCGATGGCGTTCGCGCCGAGCATCGCACCCGCCTCTGCTACACGCCCGGCATCTTGCCCGGTGATCGCCACGCGCGCGCCTTCTTGCAGAAATAATTTTGCCGTCGCCAAACCGATCCCGGTGGTTCCGCCGGTGATCAGCGCGGTCTTGCCTGTTAGTCTTGCCATGATGATGCTCTTTATTTGTGCCGTATTTCAGGCGGTTAAAGTTCAAAAACTACAATGGTAAAAATACAATCAACTTTTAGTGTGCTACTGGCAAGTAATCGAATTTTGCTTCTTGGCTGATGAAAAAAATGCATTCCGTTGTGGAAATACATTTGGTCACATGCGGCTTGCCGCCTGGCTGAAACCAATAAGAACCTGGAGGAAGAGGAACATCCTTTTCGCCTACTGACGCATTCGCTGCCACCCCGTTTATCACAACGGCATAGTAGTCATGCGTGTGGGTGTGAATCGTGCTCACGAATCCCGCCGGCATTTTGATTAAGGTTGCGTGCGCACCTTTAGATGAATCGCCGTAAGCGTGGGCAGCTTGCAAAGTGCCGATCCCGTTGGAACCGATAACCCCGGTCGAGCCCCATTTAAGCTCCGTCACCGGCATGTTGACATTGGGTTTGGCGGCTACATTCGATGCTCCGTCCGCACTAGCCATTGCATCTCCTGAAATGGTGAGCGCAGAGAGCATGGCTGAAAGATAAGCGATACGTTTTAATGTCATGGTCTTTTCCTTTTTGGTAACTTTAGTTGAGAGAATTGCGTCGGCGACACAATTTATATACCGATTGGTATCTAATATAACGAGCGGTATAATAATTGTCAATTTATTTTAATCGGGAGCATCCGATGACCCCTGGACGCGGTCGCCCGCGCAACTTTGACCCCGACACGGCATTGGATCGTGCGCTTGAAGTTTTTTGGCGGCACGGCTTCCAGGCCGCATCGCTGGCCGAATTGACGGCAGCGATGGGTCTAAGCAAACCCAGCCTGTACGCCGCGTTCGGCGATAAAGAGTCGCTGTATTTGCAGGCGCTCGACCGCTATGTGGCAATACAAATCGCGCAACATACTGCTATTTTCGATACCGAACCGGATGTGCGGCAGGCGTTAGAAAATTTTTTACGCGCCATGGCAACGCTGCTTGCTGACCCAACGCTGCCATGCGGCTGCCTCATCGTCAACGGCATGGCTGATTGCGGCATGTCTTCCACGCCACCGGCGATTGAACTGGCGTTGCGTAAAGCGGTGCAGGGTAGCGAGGCAAGGTTGCACAAACAGTTCGTGCGTGCACAGCGCGATGCGCAACTTGCCCCAGATATCAGTGCCGGAGACTTGGCCGCGTTCTTCACCTCGCTGCTCACCGGTCTGGGCATACTCGCCAAGGCCGGCGGCACACGAGCCAAGCTCAATGCAGTAATCGGCGCTGCAATGAGCGCTTGGCCGGAGTCTCCGGTGTCGAAGGTTAACCGGAGACGCCCCCGTTAAGAGTGGGGACAGGCCTAACCCTACGTTCGAGCGGGACGCCGCAAAAGCGCGGCGCCCCTCAACTTTACGTTAGGCGTCACCAGTAGCACTAAGGGCAGCCTGCCGTATGTGCGCGATAACTAACTATGACTACTGACGCGACCTTGTTAAGCACGGTCCTCGACCTCCTGTCGGGAATGGGCGTGCTCCGTCAGCGCAAAATGTTCGGGGGCGTCTATATCTACTGCGATGATTTATTCATCGCCACGATTCATGACGACACGCTCTATTTCAAAGCGAATGCCAACACGGCGGCCGATTTCGTCACAAGAGGGTTGCCGATCTTTTCCTACCTGAAGGAAGGCGGAATAGCCACGCTTCAGTATTATCAGGCTCCGCCCGAAGTGTTCAACGGACGCGTACCCATGAAATTGTGGGCAGCCAAAGCGCTGCTGGCCGCGAAACAAGATGCGGCCCTGAAGACCCGGAAAAAGGCGAGTGCTTCGAAAACGCGATCCAATTCGAAAAAGAAGGCAGAGAAAGCGAAATGACGACGCGCCGCAACGTAAAGCTACAGGACAGCAGTTCAAAAAACTCTGTGCCTAACCAGCCAATGGAGCGGACGC
>JANMAO010000174.1:0-3295 GCA_031359875.1 Lysobacter sp. | reverse complement strand
TCGGTGCGCGCACCACGTCGACGACCTTCTTGGCCAGCCCCGTGACGAGGGCGTACACGATCAACACGTGCAACAGGATGACAAACGTGAACCCCACCAAGTGGCGGCGTGGGTCCGCTTGTCGCTGCGAAAAATTCATGGTCTGGGATCTCCAGAGGGTGAGCACGTAACTGTGAAAAGCGGACCAGGGAACGCACCGGCTTGTGGCCGGCCAGGCAACGGCTTCTGGAGAACCGGGCCTTTGTGCAGGGCCGCATTCTAGCCATGTGCAAGAGTCGTTCCGGCTTGACCTGACCTGCGGCAAACCCGCGGTCGCCAACGCGCTGTTTGCCCTGCTTGAAGTAGGCCTTCGCGGCGTGGAAACTCAAAAAAAAAGAGTAGCAGCTCATCGCTGCCACTCTTTCTGAAAGTCGACCGATCGTCGATGGGCCGTTAGTTCAGCTCATGAGCTACCGAAGAAACAAGCCCACGCGATCAGAAGCTGTAGGTACCGCGGACGTAGTAGGCACGGCCCGTCGGATCCGAAAACCGCGGGTCGTAACCAACTTGGAACGTCGCGCCTTGGTTGGAGAAGGGGGGATTGGTATCCAAGACATTGCGCACTCCAGCTACGAGCGAGAAGGCCTTTGTTACCGCCCAACTGCCGTTCACATCCCAAACGGAATAAGCGTCAACACGATGGTTCGTGCAGCAGGCTGCGACCTGATTCGGGTCGTTCTGGTCGACGTAGCCGGACTTGTAGCGGTTTGTGATACCCAAACCGACGGCACCATAATTCCATTGCACGTTGGCGGTCTGCTGCCAGCGGAAGATCGGTCCATTACCAGAATAGATGCCCACATTCTGAATCCACGGACCTCCCGGTTCGGTCTGGTATTCGTACTTGCTCACATAGGTGCCATTCAACGTGAAGTTGAACGTTCCGGCTATCGCGGTGCGTAAGCGATAGCTTGCTGACAAATCGATGCCATTCGTGTTGACGCCGCCTAAATTATTTTGAGCCTGGAGGACGTAGCCACAATTGGCACCCGGGCATTGGGTGCCATCAAAGGACAGTTGTCCGGCGGCATTTCGTACAAACAATGACGCGAACTTGGCCGGGTCGCCAAAGATCGTGGTGTCGGGTAAGAAACTGATGGCGTCAGTCAAACGTATCCACCAGAAATCCAAGCCAACGGTCAGATCCTTGACAGGTTCAAGAACCAGACCGAAGGTCAGGTTTTTCGACTTTTCCGGCTTCAAATTCGGATTGCCGGCGCTAGCGCCCATGAACTGCTGACCGCAAGCAGTCGGCAAGAATCCTGCGTTTGTTGGATTGCCATTAGCATCACAACCGGCAAGTGGATCGTCCCAGGCGTTCGGCGTGTTCGTGTAGATCAGCGGCGCGTGCAGGTCATAGAGCGACGGTGCGCGGAAGCCTGTCGACGCCGAACCACGGAACAACACTTGGTCTATTGGTTGGAAGCGGAAACTGAGCTTTGGGTTGACGGTGCTGCCAAAGTCGCTGTACTTGTCGTAGCGCGCCGATGCGGTGATCTCCAACTTCTTGGTGATCGGCACGTTCAATTCCGCATATGTAGCATAAACATTCCGGCTGCCGACGCTGTCGGTTCCCGGATCTACACCGGTGCTCGCAACCACGATTGCAGCGAACGGTGCGTTGGCCTTGAACGAGAAGTTTTCATGCCGTAGTTCGGCGCCGACGGCCAAGGCCACCTGGCGTCCCGCGCCCAGCCAGTCACCCACCTCCCGGCTCGCGTGGGCGTCGAGAGACGACACGGTGCCGCGTCCGGTCAGCAACGTACCGGTTGCCAACGAACCATTAAGCACCGCGGCCCCAGCCGCAGACTGCGCGCCGAACGGATTGAGGGTTCCGTTGAGAACGCCAGCAGTGATGATGTTCCCATTGCTGTAGCCGCCCGTCAGGCTTTCAACCACGCGGTTCTGGTTGTACGCCGCGCCAACTGTATAGTCCCAACCCGCCGCGGCACCATCCAAGGACAACACAAAGCGCTGCTGCGTGTTGTCAGAGCTGTCCGTACGCGCACCCAGAGCTGCGGTGCGCCATTGCACATTGATCGGAGCTTGTTCGATCGCGAAATTGCTCGGTGCCGGCGTGATTCCGTTGCCTGGAAAGAACGCTGTCCCCGGGTTCATCGACAGCGCGGCATACGGCACTGGCGCGATTGCGGTCTTGTTGTTGTCCTGGGTGATGAAATACTCTGCGCGAATCTGGGTGTCGTCGGTCAATGCAAAGGTACCCTGCAGCATCGCCGAGGTACGTTGGGTAGCGGGGATAAGGTCGACCCATCGCGGGAAGTCGTAGCGACATTTCGTGCCGCTACTGAATCCGAAGGGTGCATTGCAGTTCGGAGCACTGGGGTTGGCAGAAAACGTCTTAAATATCGGAGCGCCATTCTTATCGACGGCGGGCAAACCGGTGGCGGGGTCGATTGCTCGAACAGTCGTGGAGGTCTGGGAATAGTTTGCCGGGTCGGGCGTACCTGATGACCGCGCAATGCCCTGCGATGGCACCAGGCCCGTACTACCAAACGGTCGCTGGGGTGCAGAGATGGCGTCCTGCTTCTGGAAGTCTACGAAACCCATCACGTTGTAGCGATCCTTGGCCAGATCGCCAAAGCCAAAGCCGATATTGGCATTGGTCGACTTGCCACCCGAATGCTGAGGCACATCGGCGCCCAAGGTGATCGACCCGCCCGTCAGGTCCTTCTTGGTGATGAAGTTGATCACGCCACCAATCGCATCCGATCCGTAAAGTGCTGACGCGCCGTCACGCAACACCTCGACACGCTCAAGTTCCGCGAACGGGATCATGTTCAGGTCCGGCGCCGATCCGTCGAACGAGTTGTTCGCGATACGCCGACCGTTCAGCAGAACGAGCGTCTTGTTCTGTCCCAAGCCGCGAAGATTGGCAAACGACGCCCCGCCGGTACTGGCACCGACCGATTGGCTGGTGCCTTGCAGCGCCTGATTTCCGGCGATCAAATTGAGCACCTGCTCAACGGTGACGATGCCCTCCTTCTTCAAATCGTCAAACTTCAGAATGGTGATAGGCACGGCGGTTTCAACGTCGATGCGCTTGATCGCCGAGCCAGTCACTTCAACGCGCTCCAATTTCACCGGCGCCTGATCAGCCTGCTGCGCGAACGCCGCGCCGCCAGCCATCGCGGCGGCGGTACCACTGAACGCGATCAGCAAGCTCTTGGACAGTATTGTTCTCTTCAACATCGGGGACTCCTGATAGGAAGGTTGATCGATAGACCATGTCTTTGAG
>JANMAO010000159.1:0-9818 GCA_031359875.1 Lysobacter sp. | reverse complement strand
GCCGGCCGCGCCCCACCCGGGCGTGCTCGAGGCCGGCGTGAAGCAGGTCGCCGGCGACAAGATCGCGCGCTCGCCGGTGTCGTTCGCCGACGTCCCGGTGCTGCGCAAGCCGTCGTGGATCCGGGTGCGGATTCCGTCGGGCAATTCGGTGGCGCTGCTCAAGGCCAAGCTGCGCGAGAACCGCCTGGTCACCGTGTGCGAAGAGGCGAGCTGCCCGAACATTCATGAGTGCTTCGGCCACGGCACCGCGACCTTCATGATCCTCGGCGAGGTCTGTACTCGGCGCTGCTCGTTCTGCGACGTCGCCCACGGTCGGCCGAAGCCGCCGGATGCCGGGGAACCGGCCAACCTCGCGCGCACCGTCGCCGACATGGGCCTGAAGTACGTCGTCGTGACCAGCGTCGACCGCGATGACCTGCGCGATGGCGGCGCCCAGCATTTCGTCGACTGCATCGCCGCGATCCGCCGCGACAGCCCGAAGACCAGGATCGAGATCCTGACGCCCGACTTCCGCGGCAAGGGCCGCATGGAGCGCGCGCTGGAGATCCTCGCGACCGCGCCGCCGGACGTGTTCAACCACAACGTCGAAACCGTGCCCGACCTGTATCCGAACGTGCGGCCGGGCGCCGACTACCAATGGTCGCTGACCCTGCTGCAGAAGTTCGGGCAACAGCATCCGCAGGTGCCGACCAAGTCCGGGATCATGCTCGGCCTGGGCGAGACCCTGGCGCAGGTGCAGGACACGCTGCGCGACCTGCGCGCGCACGACGTCGACATGATCACCATCGGCCAATACCTGCAGCCCAGCCCGCACCACCATCCGGTGCTGCGTTACTGGACGCCGGACGAATTCAAGGCGCTGGAAGAGTTCGGCATGGCGCTGGGTTTCAGCCACGTCGCCTCGGGGCCGCTGGTGCGCTCCTCGTACCATGCCGACCGCCAGGCTGCCGAGGCGGGCTTGCCCCCCGATCATCAAGCAACCGAAGCCGGCGTCGCTGCCTGAACGTTTCGTTGCATGAACAGGCGCGTGGCCAGTCTGCGTTCACATGCGCGCCATGGGCCGCGGTTACAGTCAATTTGCCGCGACTAGCGTCCATTTGCGGCAGCGCAACTTTCGGCACTGTCGCGCTGTCACTCCAGTCCGCAGCCTCAGTTATCCCCACATCAACGACCCTGCCGGGCCCGAGAGCATCATGAAAGCGCATTACTCCCTGTTGTTCCTGGCCCTCGCTGCGCCGCTGGCGCTGCTGGCGCGCGCGCCCGGCAGTGGCACCGATACCGGCCACGGCAACACGATCCTGTCGGGTCCGACCGCGGCGCAGGCGACCACCGCCAAGCTGGTCTACGGCCTGCTGTCGGACAGCCGCTACGCCTATCGTCCGCGCGCGCTCGACGATGCATTGTCGGCCGATGTATTCAAGCGCTACCTAGAGTCGCTGGATGCCAGCAAGTTGTTCTTCTCCGCGCAGGACGTGACCAGGTTCGCGCCGTACAAGGCCACGCTCGACGACGCGATCAAGAGCGGCGACATGGAGCCGGCCTACGCCATCTTCGCGATCTACAAGCAACGGGTCAGTGAGCGTTCGGCCTATGCGCGCGGCCTGCTCAAGCAGGACATCTTCGACTTCAGCGGCAACGACCGCTGGTACTACGATCGCGAGCACGCGGCGTGGGCTGCCGATCCGGCAACGCTCGATACGCTGTGGAAGCAATCGGTCCGCAACGACTGGTTACGGCTGAAGCTTGCCGGCAAGAAGCCGGATGAAATCCGCAAGACGCTGGACAAGCGCTATGCCAATCTGGCCGAGTCGATCAGCGAACTCAACGGTGAGGATGCGTTCCAGAGCTTCCTCAATGCCTATACAGGCGCCATCGATCCGCACACCGACTATTTCAATCCGCGCACCGCGGAGCGCTTCAACCAGTCGATGTCGCTGTCGCTGGAAGGCATCGGCGCCGTGCTGCAGAAGCAGGACGACGTGGTCGTGATCCGCGAGATCGTGCCCGGTGGCCCCGCTGCGCGCAGCAACAAGCTCAAGGCCGGCGATCGCGTGGTCGCGGTCGGGCAGGGCGGCAACGGCGTGATGGAAGACGTGGTCGGCTGGCGCATCGATGACGTGGTCGAAAAGATCAAGGGCGCCAAGGGCACCCAGGTGCGACTCGACCTGATCCCGCCTGAAGCCAGCCTGGACAGCAAACCGGCCCGGATCGTGCTGACCCGCGACAAGATCAAGCTGTCAGAGGATGCGGCCAAGGCCGAGACGATCACCGTTCCTGCATTGGGTGCGGCGCCCGCCAGGCACATCGGCGTGATCAAGCTGCCCGGTTTTTACCAGGATTTCGAAGGCCGTCGCAGCAACAAGGGCGACTACGCATCGGCGACGCGCGACGTCGCGCGCCTGCTGCAGCAGTTCCGCACGCAGAAGGTCGATGGCGTGGTGATGGACCTGCGCAACAACGGCGGCGGTTCGCTCGACGAAGCAGTCGCGCTCACCGGCCTGTTCATCGACAAAGGCCCGGTGGTGCAGGTGCGTGAATCCGGCGGTCGTGTCAGCGTCAACGCCGACACTGTGTCCGGCGTGGCCTGGGACGGGCCGCTCGCGGTGCTGACCAACCGCGGCTCGGCCTCGGCGTCGGAAATCTTCGCCGGCGCGATCCAGGACTACGGCCGCGGCCTGATCATCGGCGAGACCACCTTCGGCAAGGGCACGGTGCAGAACCTGGTCGACCTCGACCGCTGGCCGTCCAACGAGCAGACCCACTTCGGCCAGGTCAAGCTGACCATCGCGCAGTTCTTCCTGCCCGGCGGCAGCAGCACCCAGAACAAGGGCGTGGTGCCGGATGTGCGCTTCCCGGTCTCGGTCGATGCCACCGAGTACGGTGAGAGCACTTACGACAATGCACTGCCATGGACGCGGATCGCCGCGGTGCCGCATGTGCGCTATGGCAACTTCACCCCGATGCTGCCGCAGCTCGATGCGCTGCACGGCGCACGCGTGGCCAAGGACAAGGAATTCCAGTGGTGGTCGCAGGACGTGGCCGAGTTCCATGCCGAACAGGCGAAGAAGTACATCTCGCTCAACGAGGCCGAGCGCCGCGTCGAGCGCGACAAGCAGGATGCCAAACGCGTGCAGCGGCAGGCCGAGCGCAAGACGCTGGGCCTGGACCTGGATCCGCTGGCCGATGTCGCCACGGATGACGGATTGCAGTCGGGGGAGCGCGACATTGCCGCCGATGCGGCGCGTGAAAAGCTCGCCGGCAAGCGCCCCGATCCATTGCTGCGCGAGTCCGCATCGATCCTCGCCGATGCCACTGGGTTGCTGGTCCACGACCAGAAGCTGACAGCACAGGTGCTACCGGAAACGAAGATCGCGACGCATTGGGCGCAGTGAAGGACTGCTCCCTGCGCTTATGAAGGCAGGGAGCAAGCCAGGCAGGAATCGGATAGCGGGCGCCTCGGGCGCCCGTTATCGTCTGGGCCATGAACATCGCCGACGACAGATTGCTTGATCAATGCTCGCTGGATCAATACGCGCTCGATCAAAGCCTGCTCGATCAAACCGTGCTGGATCGAGGCTTGCAGCGCGCCCGCGAACTGCTCGAGGGCGGTGAGCCGACCCTCGACGAACTCGCGCGTGCCGTCGGCATCAGCGCCTCGCGCCTGCAGCGCAAGTTCAGCGCGCGTTTCGGCCTGAGTCCGGCCGCCTACCTCGCCCAGCGCAAGCTCGGCACGCTGAAGTCGGCGCTGCGCGACGGCAACGATGTCAGCGCGGCGCTATACGACGCCGGTTACGGTTCGCCGTCGCGGGTCTACGAAGCAGGCGCCGCCAGGCTCGGCATGACCCCCGCGCGCTATCGCGCTGGCGGGGCCGGGGAAACCATCCGCTGGAGCCTGGTCGATACCGCGCTGGGTACCACATTGGTCGCGACCACACAGCGCGGGATCTGCATGGTCGAGATTGGCGTCGACGCGGCTGGCGACCCCGCCACCGCACTGGAAGCAAAACTGCGCGACGAATTCCCGCATGCGCAGCTGCAACGCGTCGACGCCGGGCGCGATGAATTCCTCGCGCCGCGTCTGCAGGCAGTGGCGGCGCGTCTCGCCGGCCAGCGCGGCGAGGTGCCGGTCGATCTCATTGGCACCGCGTTCCAGAAAAAAGTATGGGATGCGTTGATGAAGATTCCGCCGGGCGAATCCCGCAGCTACGCCGAACTCGCCGCCCAACTTGGCCAGCCGAACGCGGCGCGGGCGGTCGCCAGCGCCTGCGCGCACAACCGCGTTGCGATCGTGGTGCCATGCCATCGCGTGATCCGCGGCGACGGCTCGTTGGGTGGGTATCGCTGGGGGTTGCCGCTCAAACAACAACTGCTGCAGCGTGAGCGCGTGGCGTGAGCGGTGTAGTGCCGAGCTCGCTCGGCAACCGTGCCACGCCGGCGGCGCGTGTGTTGATGCCGAGCAAGCGCGGCAATACAAGGACCGTTGCAGCAAGGAACGGGTTATTGCTTTTTTCGACGTTTTGGCGATGGTGCCGTCGGCAACTCCAGTCCGTGCTTGACGATGTCGAACACCAGTCGTGTCTCGTAACGGCGGATGTTGCCTTCGTCCATGAACAGGCGCTCGGCTACTTCGCGATAATGTGCAACGCTGGTGGCCGCGAGGATCACCAGATAGTCCCAATCGCCGGCCAACACATAACACTGCTGCACTTCGGGAGCCGCGCGCATGCGCGCACAAAACGCGGCGTGACGCTTGGCCGATTCCCGCTCCATCGCCACCGACACGACCGCGAGCGTGGTGTTGCCCAGTGCTTTGGGATTGACCACGCCGACCAGCCGCAGCAATCCGCTGGCGCGATAACGCGTGATCCGGCGCTGGACCGCGCTTGGCGACAGGCCGACCGCCTCGCCCAGCACCGTCAACGTCGCGCTGCCATCGCGCTGCAGCAGTTGCAGCAGGCGATGGTCGAAGTCGTCCAGGATTGCCGGCGTAGCCACGCAATAATTTTGCGTTTTGGCGCATGAATAATCAACCACGACGCTCGCCGCCCCGATAGGCTTTCGTTATTGTCCACGGATCTCCGGCCATGAGCACCGCATCGATAGGCCTCGAACGACCTGCGTCCGCGAGCGGCCTCTCCATCGGCCTGGCGCTGGCCGCGGTCTACATCCTATGGGGGTCGACCTATCTGGCGATCCGCTTCGCGCTGCCGGGCTACCCGCCGTTCCTGCTTGGCGCGATCCGCATGTTCCTCGCCGGCGCGCTGATGTACGTGGTGCTGCGTCGCCGCGGCGCCAAGGCACCGACTGCGAAGCAATGGCGCACGTTAATCGTGCTGTCGATCTTCATGGTGCTGCTGTCGAACGGATTGGTGAACCTCGCCGAGACCCAGGTCGGCTCCGGTCTGGCGGCGATTGCGGTGGCGTCGATGCCGTTGTTCGCCGGGGTGTTCGCGATGCTGCGTGGACGCCATCCGTCGAAGTTCGAATGGGTCGGTCTGGTGGTCGGTTTCGCCGGCGTGATCTGGCTGCACGCCGGCAGTGCGTTGTCCAGTTCGACCCTCGGCTTGATCTGCCTGATCATCGCGCCGCTGGCCTGGGCATGGGGTTCGATCTGGAGCCGCGAGCTCGACCTGCCGGAACCGTTCATGGCCGCGAGTGGACAGATGCTGGCCGGCAGCGCGTGGATGCTCGGCGCCGCGCTGGTGACCGGCGAGCGCTTCACCGCCGTGCCGTCGCTGGGCGCGACCGCGGCGATGCTGTACCTGGTCGTCGCCGGCTCGATCTTCGGTTTCACTGCCTACATCTGGCTGCTGCACCACGTGCGGCCGGCACTGGCGACCAGCTACGCCTACGTCAATCCGCCGCTGGCGGTGTTGTTCGGCACGCTGCTCGCGGGCGAGCATTTCAGCGTGCATGACCTCGGTGCCATGGCCGTCATCCTGGTCGGCGTGGTGATCATCACCCTGGCCAAAACGCGCGCGGCAAAAATGCCGGCCGAGCCGGTCGCATGAGTGCATCGCACATGAGCGCATCGCATCTGGATGCCCGGCGCGGACTCTGGGTCGCGGCCGCTTCGTTCGTGCTGTGGGGCCTGATGCCGCTGTACTGGCACCTGCTGACGGCGGTGCCGTCGCTGCAGATCGTCGTGCACCGGATCGTGTGGAGTGCATTGATGGTGGTCGGCTGGCTGAGCTGGCAGCGCCGCGACTGGTTGCGCGTCGCGTTGGCGCAGCCGCGGGTTGCGTGGATGCTCGCGCTCAGTGGCGTGCTGATCGCCTTCAACTGGGGCCTGTACATCTGGGCGGTCAACGCCGGCCACGTGGTTGAAAGCAGTCTCGGTTACTTCATCAATCCGCTGGTCAACGTGCTGTTCGGCGTGCTGTTCCTGCGCGAACGACTGACCCGCGCGCAGTGGCTGTCCGTTGCGCTCGCCAGCGTGGGCGTGCTCTGGCTGACCGTGCAATACGGACACCCGCCGTGGATCGCGATTGGCCTGGCGCTGTCGTTCGCGCTGTACGGACTGATCCGCAAACTCGCGGCGGTCGAGTCGATTCCCGGGCTCGGCGTTGAAAGCGTGTACCTGTTCCTGCCAGCGCTGGCGGTGCTGCTGTGGGGCGAGGCGCACGGCAGCGGGGGCTTCATGCCTTTTGGCGGCATCGACAGCTGGGGCCTTGGACTGGACGCGCTGCTGGTGCTCGCCGGCGCACTCACGGCGTTGCCGCTGATCGGTTTCGCCTACGCGGTGCGGCGGGTTCCGTTGTCGGTGGTCGGGCTGATGCAGTACATCGCGCCGACCCTGCAGTTCCTGCTCGGGGTGCTGGTGTTCGGCGAAGCCTTCGACCGCACGCGCGCGGTCGGCTTCGGCTTCATCTGGATCGCGTTGGTGATCTTTGCCGGCGACGGTTTGTGGCGGCTGCGGACGCAGCCAGCAGCCGCGTCCGCATCCACCTGACTCACGCCGCGCGCAAGGCCTCGGTCACCGGCAGACGCGCCGCGCGCAGCGCGGGGAACAGACCGCCCACAAGACCAATCCCCAGCGCCCATTTCAGGCCGCTCCACAACAGCGCCGGCGATACCTGGAACTGGAACACCACCTGGCTGAAGTTCTGCCCCAGTGTGCTCACCGTGTAGCCGTTGAACACCAGCCACGCGATCGCGGCGCCGAGCAGGCCGCCGAGCAGCGCCAGCAGCATCGTCTCCAGCATCACCGCCATCACCACCGGCAGGCCGCGGAAGCCGAGCGCGCGCATGGTCGCGATCTCGCGCGCACGTCCGGCCACCGCGGCATACATCGTGTTGAGTGCGCCGAACACCGCACCGATCGCCATGATCGCGCCGATCACGGTACCCAGGACGGTGATGATCTTGGTCAGCTGCTCGGACTGCTTGGCGTAGTAGTCGTGGGTGGTCTGCACGTCGAGCTTCAGCCGCGGATCGGCCGCGAGCGCGGCCTTGAGCCGCGCGAAGCCGGTCTTGCCATCGAGCCGGACGGTCATCGACTGGAACGCCTTGCGCTGGTACGCAGGCCCGAGCACTTCCGCATCGGCCCACAGTTCCGAATCGTGCGAGTCGTTGGCGGCGAAGATGCCTACCACCGTCCACATCTGGTTACCAAGCTTGAGCTGCTTGCCGATTTCCAGACCGCGGAACTGCTTCTGTGCGCCACGTCCCGCCACCAGCTCGCGCAGACCGGCACCGAACCTGCGGCCTTCGACGATCTTCAGGCCCGGTCGCAGGGCCCACGCATCCGGGCCGACGCCGCGGAACTGCACGTTGGCATCGGTGCCGTCGGATTTGCTCGGCAGGTTGACCACCTGCGACAGTTCCGGCGACGCCAGCGGCTTGCCGTCGCCGCCTTTGCCGATGCCGTCCAGCGCCGAGATCAACGGCAACTGGTCGCGCGTGATCACCGAGTTGGTCTCGGCCTGCGAGCCGCCGCGCAGGATGATCGCGGTGGTGTCGCTGCCGGTGCGGTCGAGCGTGGCCTTGAAGCCCGCGCCCATCGCCAGCATCGCCACCAGCACGCCGACCACGCCGGCGATGCCAATAACAATGACCGACGAGGCGCCCCAGCGCTGCGGCAATCCGGCAATGCCGATCTGCGCGGCGGCAAGTGCCAGCCGGCCACTGCGTGTGAGCAGCAGCCACAGCACCAGCAGCACCACCGCCGCCAGCACGCCCGGCCAGGGCAGGTAGATCCATGCCGCCAGTCCGGCGGCGAGCGCGAGCACCACGCCGATGTTGCCGAGCCATTTCCTGATGCGATTCATGTCATGTCCTTTGTCAGCGTCCGGCCAGTGCATCGACGATATTCAAGCGCATGGCGCGTAATGCCGGCAGCACGCCGACGATCACCCCGATTGCCAGCATCAGGCCGAAGCCCACCAGCCAGGTCTGTGGCAATACGCTCGGCAGCTGGATCACGCCGCCACTGGCTGCGCTCAGCCCCGGCATCGACAGCGCGGCGATGCCCAGCCCGATTGCGCCGCCGATCACGATCAGCAGCACCGCTTCGCCCAGTACCAGCCACAGCACGCTGCGGTTGGAAAAACCAATCGTCTTGAGGATCGCCAGTTCCGGGGTGCGTTCGCGCACCGCCTGCGCCATCGTGTTGCCGGTCAGCAGCAGCAGGGTGAAGAACACCGCGCCCATGATCGCGGTGACGATCAGCCCGATGTCGGCGAACTGCTTGGCGAATGCCTGGTTGAAGGCTTCCTCGGTCTGGGTCTTGGTCTCGTGGTCGGAGTTGGCCGACAGCGCATCGATGGTCTTTGACACCTGGTTGCCGGAATTGGCGTTGTCGAGCTTGACGATGTACCAGCCGACGCGGCCCTTGACGAAGTCGTTGGCCTCATCGAAGTAGTTCCAGTGGAACAGCAGGATCTGCTCCTGGCCCTTCCGCTTCGGATCGTTGACCTTGAAGATCCCGTCCAGGCGGAACTGCCAGTCGTTGCTGCCCTTGGTGGGGAAGATCGTCGCCTGCAAGGGAATGGTGTCGCCGACCTTCCAGCCGAATTTCTTCGCCAGGGTTTCGCCGACGATGGCGCCGGTGCGGTCGTCGTCCCAAGCCTTGCGTTGCGCGGGCGGCAGCTCGAATTCGGGATACAGGTCCATGTAACCGGGACCAACGGAGAAGTTGGCGAAGAAATTCTTCGGGTCGCGATAGATGCCGCCGAACCAGGCCGCGAACGCGGTTTTCTTCACCCCTGGCGTGGCCGCGATCTGCGCGTCCAGGCTGTACGGCAGCATCTGTGTGATCGACAGCCGCGAGGCCACGACCATGCGGTTGGCGCCGGTCGCGCTGCCGCCGGAATTGAAGGCCACGCGGACGGAATCGAGCATCCCGAACAGCAGGAACGCCGCCACTACCGACAGCAGCGTGAGGAAGGTGCGGGTCTTGCTGCGGAACAGCGCGGCCCAGATCAGGTGCAGGTATTTCATGCTTGCCTCCTTCAGGCCGCGTGCTGCACTTGTTCGACCAGGGTGCCCTTGTCCAGGTGCAGCGTGTGCCGCGCGTATTCGGCCGCCTTCGGATCGTGGGTCACCATCACGATGGTCTTGCCGTGCTCGCGGTTGAGCGTCTGCAGCAGGCCCAGGATCTCCTCGGCGGACTGGCGATCCAAGTCGCCGGTCGGCTCGTCGCAGATCAACAGCATCGGGTCGGACACGATCGCGCGTGCAATGGCGACGCGCTGCTGCTGGCCGCCGGACAGTTCAGCCGGGCGATGCTTGCCGCGGTCCTTCAGGCCGACCAGTTCCAGCGCGATCTCGGCATTGCGCTTGCGCTGCGCGGCGGACAGCCGCGTCAACAGCAGCGG
>JANMAO010000104.1:0-19214 GCA_031359875.1 Lysobacter sp. | reverse complement strand
AGTACCGATCAGCATCCAGGTGCTCGGCGAGACCAAGCTCAAGCAGCAGGACGTGCTGGATTTCAAGGACTACGCCAAGCTGATCCCGAGCCTATCCTACGGCACCACCGGCGGCGGTGTGTTCTCCGGGCCCGGTTTCGCGCAGGTCTACATGCGCGGCGTGGCCAGCGGCGGCGATGGCAACCATTCGGGTCCGCAGCCGAGCGTGGGCATGTACCTGGACGAGCAGCCGATCACCACCATCCAGGGTTCGCTCGACATCCACATCTTCGACATCCAGCGGATCGAGGCGCTGGCCGGGCCGCAGGGCACGCTGTACGGCGCGAGTTCCGAAGCCGGCACCGTGCGCATCATCACCAACAAGCCTGACCCAAGCCGGTTCGCCTCGGGTTACAGCCTCGAGGCCAACGCCATCGAGGGCGGTGGCACCGGCTATGTGGCGGAGGGCTTCGTCAATGCGCCGTTGTCGCCCGCCGCCGCGATCCGGCTGGTGGGCTGGAAGACGCGCGACGCCGGCTACATCGACAACGTCCATGGCACGCGGTTGTTCCCGACCTCCGGCGTGACCATGGACAACGCCGCACTGGTGAAGGACAACTACAACTGGGCCAACACCACCGGTGCGCGTGCTGCGCTGAAGATCGACCTCAACGACAACTGGTCGGTCACCCCGACGATCATGGGCCAGCACCAGGAGGCCAACGGCAGTGCAGCCTACGAGCCGAAGATCGGCGACCTCGCGCTGCATCACTACTTTCCCGAACACTCCGACGATCGCTGGACGCAGGCGGCATTGTCGGTGCAGGGCAAGATCGGCAGCTTCGACTTGAACTACACCTACTCGCACCTGCGCCGTGACGTCGATTCCGACGCCGACTACAGCGATTATTTCTTCTACGACGCCGCCTATGGATCGTATTTCACCGACGACGCCGGCACGCTGATCCCGTCGGCGCAGCGCATCCACGCCAAGGACGGGTACACCAAGACCAGCCACGAACTGCGGGTGACATCGCCCAAGGAAAACCGTTGGCGTTTCGTCACCGGCCTGTTCTGGCAGCAGCAGGGCCATGACATCTTCCAGCGCTATCGGGTCGACGGCCTGGCCAGTTCGCTGGCGGTCACGGGGTACCCGCAGACCATCTGGCTGACCGCGCAGCAACGCAACGACCATGACGAGGCAGCGTTCGGCGAGCTGTCCTTCGACATCACGCCAAGGCTGACCGCAACCGCTGGCGGGCGTTTCTTCCGCACCCGCAACAGCCTCAAGGGGTTCTTCGGCTACGGGCCGGGGTTCAGCAGCTCCACCGGCGAGGCCGCGTGTTTTTCCAGCGAGCACTTCCACGGCGCACCCTGCGTCAATCTCGACAAATCCACGCGCGAAAGCGGTTCGCTGGGGCGCTTCAACCTGACCTGGCAGATCAACGACACCAAGATGGTCTATGCGACCTGGTCGGAAGGATTCCGCCCCGGTGGCATCAACCGGCGCGGCACCATCCCGCCGTATACGTCGGACTTCCTGACCAACTACGAGGCGGGGTGGAAGACCAGCTGGGCCGACAACCGGCTGTCGTGGAATGGCGCGGTGTTCCAGGAAAACTGGAAGAATTTCCAGTTCTCCTACCTCGGCCAGAACGGGCTGACGGAGATCCGCAACGCCGCGCAGGCGAAGATCCGCGGACTGGAAACCGACCTGCGCTGGGCCGCCACCTACAACCTGGCGCTCACCGGCGGTGCGGCGTTCTACGATTCCAAGCTGACGCAACCCTATTGCGGGAAGCTGTCCCCCGTGACTGGCAAGCCGATCTCCAATTGCCCGGCGGGAAGCACGGTCGATGGCATCTTTTTCCCGGATGGCCCGGAGGCGCCGTCGGGGACGCGCCTGCCGGTGACGGCGCGGTTCAAGGGCAACCTCACCGCGCGCTATACCTTCGACCTGTGGGGCGGCGAAGCCTTCGGTCAGGCGGCGGTGATCCACCAGGGCAGTCGCCGGGTCGACCTGCGGGTCACGCAGGACAACACGGTTGGCGACCTGAAGGCCTACACCTTGGCGGATCTGTCGGCAGGTTTCCGCAAGAGCAACTGGTCGGTGGACGTGTTCCTCAAGAACGCATTCAACAACCGTGCGGAACTCGCACGCTTCACCGAATGCAAGATCGAAACCTGTGGTGCCGAGCCGTATACGGTCGTCACCCAGCCGCGCACGATCGGAGTGCGGTTCTCGCAGGACTTCTAGCGAAACGCACCATCGCCAAGCAGCAAAACGCCCGCTCCCAAGCGGGCGTTTTGTTTGCGGGAATCGCCCTTACGGCTTTGGTGGTGTGCGCGCCGGCAGCGGCACGTTGCACAGGTCGATATGCCCGGCCGGCACCTTGTACCAGTCGTCGCGGCGGTTGCGGCGTGCTTCGACGACGGCAGTGAACAACGGCGTATCGGTGCGCAGCAGTTGCAGCGGCGTGCGCTGTGCGTTGGGCACATCCGCAGCGAGCGAGATCGATTTGATCGGCACACGCTGTTCGGCTTTTTCATATACGCCAAGCGGTCCGGTGCCGCGCGGCAGCACGGACAGCAGTTCCATGCCCTGGACGACGCGGCCGACTACGGTGATGTTGCGATCCAGTTGCCGTGGCGACTGGCCGTCGACCACGTACAGCTCGGTGCCGTTGCTGGAGTCTGCGGCCGTATCGCGGCCGGCACCCACCGTGCCGTAGCAATGCGCCATCCAGGCCTGGCCGGATTTCGGATTGCGGGCCACCTGGAAACCACCGCTGAAACCCACCTCCGGCGCCCAGCCGTCGTGGTCGGGCAGGCGAACGAACGGCACACCGGCGCTCTTGCGGCTGAACTCCGCCGGCAGATGTGCCTTCGCGGTGCCAAGCGACTTGCGGGTCTTGTCGTCTTCGGCGGGATCGCCCCATTGCACGACGAAATTGTCCTGCGAACGGTTGATGCTCAACCCGTCCCAGTAATGCTCGTGCGCAAGCGTGCGGATGTTGGCGACGTGCGCCGGCGCGAAATCGGGTGCCAGTTCGATGATGACGCGGCCCGTTGCCAGATCGAGATAAAGCGTGCTGGCGGGCTCGGGCGTGCGCCAATCCGTGGGCTGCGAGGCGTCGAGCAATTCCTGCATCGACTTGGGTTTAACCGGGGGTTTCGTCGGCGTCGCCGCGAGGGAAGCAGTGGCGGCAACCATCAGGCAGGCGGACAGCAGGGCAACACGCATCGGTGATTCCTTCAGTCAGGTCAACCGAGTGTAGTCGCCGCGGATGAATTCGCTGAAGTCGTCCTGGCGGGGAAAGAGTTTCGATGATGAAGCCGTGCCAGCCGGCGCGGGCAGAGTGCGTGCGCTAGTGCCTGGATTCGGGCTTGCGGCTGCTTGATTTCCTGCCGCCGCCGGTCTGCTTGTTGACGGTGGCCCAGGCGATGCGCTCGGCATCGGTCTTCGAGCGGCCTTCCTTTTCCTCGTTGCTTTCGATGTGCGAGGCCTGTCGTTTCTGCTTGTCGGTGTAACTGGATTTGTCGCCGCGTGGCATGGCATGCCTCCTGTGTTGTTTTCGTGGCACGCCATTGGACATCCATGCAAGTGAAGAATGGGTCACTACACCTTGGCGCACAGCACGGTGGCGCACAGCCTGCGTAGCGAAGCTGGAACTCCCCCCAAGCGCATTGCATCAAATTGTGGAGGAAGGATGGAGACAGGATCCGTCCATCGGGTCTTTGTGCGAAATAGTGTTGCAACGGGTTTTATCTTGCCTGCCCCAGCGATCTCCATTAGCGTCAGCTGATTCTGGTTTCCTGGGCGGCACTGTTGAAGTTCTCCATCGGCCATCGCCTGTTCCTGACGGTCCTGCTGTCGATTGTTGTCGTTGCGGCTGTCGGCGTGGAATTGACGCGCTGGAAATTGTTCGACAATTTCTCCGCACCGGCGACGGACACACCCGACCCAGAGCACCTGGCCGATCT
The DNA here is from genome assembly GCA_031359875.1 of Lysobacter sp. Classification (GTDB taxonomy): domain Bacteria; phylum Pseudomonadota; class Gammaproteobacteria; order Xanthomonadales; family Xanthomonadaceae; genus Cognatiluteimonas. Next base: position 15,251 of record JANMAO010000104.1, on the reverse strand, counting down.
GATGGATGCATTGGCGACACGCTACCGACAGCACCACGACTGGTCGTTCCTGCCGGTCGAACCCGAACAGCGCAAGACTGCACTGCACGAACTGGTGGACATGCAGGAAACACTGGATGCGGAACGCGGCAATTCGTCACTATCGTCAAACTTGGGCCAGTCGATCCTTGGCCAGTCGAGCCTGGGCCATAGGATCGGTCTGCTCGACAGGAATCGGCGCTACCTGGCGGGTGCGATCGCGAGCCCGCTGTTGGTCATGTTTGCGTCGATTGACAGGGTGCAACGGCCCCTCGTGATCGACGGCAGGACCATTGGATACCTTGTGGTGGCCAGACCGCAGAATCCCGACGATGCACTCGCGGTTGCCTTCCTGATCGACCAGCAGCAGAACATTTTCATCGTTGCCGCGATCAGCGTGTTGCTGAGTGCTTTGGCCGCGGCGTGGCTGGCCACGCATTTCCGCAAGCCGATCCGGCAACTGGTCGAGGTTGCGCGGCGGCTCGAGGCCGGACAATTGGATGCGCGACTGGCGATCCAGCGCAGCGATGAACTGGGCGAGCTGGCAGCCACCTTCAACCATCTCGCCGCGAAACTCGAAGATACGGAGCGCTCGCGCCGGCAATGGGTCACCGATACGTCCCACGAATTGCGCACGCCGCTGTCGGTGCTGCGCGGACAGATGGAGGCCTTGCAGGACGACGTGCGGATCGCAACACCCGATAACGTCGCGATCATGCTGGCGCAGGTTCACGCGTTGACGAAACTGGTTGATGATCTCCACGCACTCGCGCGCGCCGACATCGGACAATTGTCCTGCGACAAGATTGTCGTCGACATGTGGCCGCTTGTCGTGGAGACGCTGGATGCGTTCTCCGGGAAATTCCGCAATGCCAAGCTTGCTGCGAAGATCGGTGTTCCACCGGCACGCACGACCGTGCATTGCGATCCCGATCGCATGCGCCAGGTGCTGGCGAACCTGCTGGAGAATTGCGTCCGATACACCGATGCGGGCGGACGCATCGAGGTGCAGGGCACCGTCGCGGGCGATACGTTGCGCATAGCGATCGATGATTCCGCGCCGGGCGTGCCCGAGCAATCGCTCCGCCGGTTGGGCGAGCGTTTCTTTCGCGTCGAGCCATCGCGCAATCGGCATCTTGGCGGGGCGGGACTGGGGCTGGGACTGTGCAGGCAGATTCTTGAAGCGCATGACGGACGTCTTGAATTCACTCCGTCGCCATTGGGCGGCTTGCGCGCCACCCTCGTGTTGAAGGTCGAAAGCTGAATGACCGCGACCATTCTGATCGTTGAAGACGAAAGCGAGCTGTCGGCCATCGTCGCCGACTACGTGACAGCCGCAGGTTACAAAGCCGAAGTCATCGCCGATGGCCGCCAGGCGCTGGCGAGCGTGAAGCGCAGCTCGCCGGACCTGATCGTGCTGGACATCATGTTGCCGGGGCTGGATGGCGTATCGCTGTGCAGGACGGTGCGCACATTTTCCGATGTGCCGATCATCATGGTGACGGCGAAGGTCGAGGAGATCGATCGACTATTGGGCCTGGAAGTCGGTGCCGACGACTATCTCTGCAAGCCTTTCAGTCCACGCGAACTGGTTGCGCGCATCCAGGCCATCCTGCGCAGGCAGCGCAAACCGGATGATTCCATGCGGTTGATCGAAGTCGATGAACCAACGCGCACAGTACACATGGGCTCGCAGCCTCTCGACCTCACACCGACCGAATTCAACCTGTTCGCAGCGATGGCGAAGCGGCCGGGGGCGATCCATACGCGCGCGCAACTGCTGGATCTTGCCCATGGCGACAGCCTCGATGTCAGTGACCGGGCGATCGACAGCCATATCAAGAACCTGCGTCAAAAAGTCGCGGAAGTCATGCCCGATGTCGATGTCATCCATTCTGTTTACGGACTTGGATATCGCGTCGACCTGTAAGTGTGTGCTCGATCCATGGTGTCTCCACATTGCCCGCCCACGCTGTGTTCGTCGGAAGCCGACGGATTCTCCCCACCAGCGAGGACGTGTCATGGACAAAAGCAGAAAAAAAAAGTTGATCCGTATCGCCGCCGCGACCGGCGCCACCGCGCTGTGCGCGCTGGGATTCGCGTTGTTCGCCATGCCCCATCCGCAGGATGGGCCGCCGCAAAACGACATGGCGGTCGACAAGGCCGTGCGCAATGAAGTGCTCGACGCCGCGATCGCCAATCTCAATCAATACTACGTATATCCCGACAAGGCCGCGGCGATGGAAAAGCAGCTGCGCGCGCGGATGCAGCATGGCGACTTTGATTCCGTCACCAGCGCCGAGAAGCTGGCCGGTGCGGTAACCGAGGCCCTGCAGAACGACAGCCACGACAAGCACCTGGAAGTCCGCTACTTCGAGAAGCCTGTCCCCGTGATCCCGCCCGGCCAGGATGACTCGGCTGAGGATAAAGCCGCGGAATTGCTCAAGGAGCAGCGCTTCAACTTCGGCTTCGCGAATGTGGGTCGCCTGCACGGCGACATCGGCTACATCGAACTGCATCAGTTCTCGCGACCACAAGGTGCAGCCGAACGGATCGCCGCCGCGATGGCGTTGATGGCCGACACCAAGGCCCTGATCATCGACCTGCGTCATTGCGAAGGCGGCGATCCGGACACCGTGATGCTGTTTGCGAGTTATCTGTACGACAAACGCACCCATCTCAACGACATCTATTGGCGCGATGAAAATCGCACCGAACAGCGATGGACCACCGATACGGTTCCCGGCAAGCGATACGGCGAGGCCCGCAAGGTCTACATCCTCACCAGCCAGGACACGTTTTCCGCAGGCGAAGACTTTGTCTATGCGTTGAAGAACAACGGGCGCGCGACCGTGGTCGGCGAGACGACGGGTGGTGGCGCGCATCCGGGCAACAGGCACCGCTTGAGCGCGCATTTCACGATGAATGTGCCCGACGGCCGCGCGATCAATCCGGTCACGCATACCGATTGGGAAGGCGTGGGCGTGACGCCGAATGTGGCGACGTCGGCGAAGAAGGCGCTTGACGTTGCACAGATCGCCATCCTGAAAGATCTGATCGCCACCGAGATGGATGTTGAGTGGAAGACGAGGCTGGAGGAAGCGGTTGCCGACCTGGAGTGAATGCGACTTTCCTGGTCATGGTCCTTGTGGGGCCATGACTAGCGGCACATTCACTAGTGCCAAGTTGCGAATAGTGTCACCTGCAACCTAGCTGGCTGCCGCCGTGACCAATTCCGCCTCCTCCGAACTCGTCGACCTGCAACTGCGCAAGTTCCAGAAGGAACTCAGCGCCGGCACGGTGTCGCTGGCGCTGCTGGCTGTGCTCGGTGCGGCCGGGGAAGAACCTATGTATGGCTACCAGATCGCCAAGCGACTGGAGCAGATCGGCGACGGCGTGCTCGCCGGCAAGCAGAGCGCGCTGTATCCGGTGCTGCGCAACCTGGAGGGCGCGGGCCTGCTCGAAAGCCATGTCGAGCCTTCGATCGCCGGTCCGCCGCGCCGCTACTACCGCATGACCGCGGCCGGTCAGGAGGTCCTGCGCGCCTGGACTGCTGCCTGGCGTGCCACCCGCGATTCCGTCGATTCCGTCCTCCAGGGGCTCGCGCCATGAACAGCACACCCAATGCCATACCCGCATCCATGCCAACCACCATCCCGGCCTACCTCGAGCAGTTGCGTGCCGCCCTTGCCGGCTCCGACCAGGCGCTGATCCAGGACGCGCTCTACGACGCCGAGGAATACCTGCGCTCCGAACTCGCCGAGCAATCGGCGCAGGGTGGACCCGGCAAGTCCGAAGCCGACGTCATCGCCTCGGTCGCCGGCAGCTACGGCGCGCCGGAAGAAGTCGCCGACATCTACCGCGACACCGAGGTCACGGTGCAGACCGCGCTGCGCGCACCGCCGCCGCCGCCGCGCAAGTCATGGTTCGGCAGGTTTTTCGGCGTCATCGCGGAACCGCGCACTTACGCCGCGCTGTTCTACATGGTGCTGGCGATGGCGACGGGCATTTTCTATTTCACCTGGGTGGTGACTGGCATTTCGATGTCGGCCGGGTTTGCGGTCCTGATCATCGGCGTGCCGTTCGTGATCCTGTACTTCGGTTCGGTGCGGATGCTGTCGCTGGTCGAAGGCCGCCTCGTCGAGGTGATGCTCGGCGAGCGCATGCCGCGGCGGCCGTTGTACAGCGCGCGCGGAAAGCCGTGGCTGGAGCGGATCAAGGACATGTTCGTGGATCCGCGGACGTGGTCGACACAGCTGTACTTCCTGCTGATGCTGCCGCTGGGTATTGTTTATTTCACGATCGCGGTGACCCTGCTGGCGTTGTCGATAGCATTCATCACCGCGCCGCTGGCGGTGTGGTTCGGCGGAGCGTCCACCAGCGTCTCCGTCGACGGCTGGCAGGTCCTGCATATCGACAATTGGCAGATGACGACGTCATTGCGGCCGTGGGAACTGCCGCTGGTCTTCGTGGCGGGCTTCCTGCTGGTGTTCGTGACCTTGCACGTCGCGCGATTCATCGGCAAATGGCATGGCCAGCTCGCCAAGCATCTTTTGGTGAAGTCCGCGCAATACAGTTGAGATGACAGCCCGCGGTTGTGGTTGCAGGCGCGCTGCGGCGCGATGCGGATTCCTGCAGAAGTGATTTGCATCGCGGTGCGGTGAAGTCGGCGCAATACAGCTGATATCCATATCGCGCCCCATGCGCACGACGAATGGATACCGTCGTGCGCAGCAATGGCTACCAATTTACCGGGCGTGCTTCGCAATGAAGGCGTGCACCGCCGGATAGACCTCGGTGCGCCAGCGGCGGCCGCTGAAGATGCCGTAGTGGCCGGCGCCCATGACGGTCAGGTGCGCACGATCTGCCTCGGCGATGCCGGTGCACAGCGCATGCGCGGCGCGGGTCTGGCCCTGGCCGGAGATGTCATCGAGTTCACCTTCGATCGTCAGCAGCGCGGTGCCCTTGATCGCCGCTGGCGTCACCCGCGCGCCGGCCACATCCCACAAACCGCGCGGGAGCAGGTGCTGTTGGAACACGATGCGGATGGTGTCGAGGTAGTACTCGGCCGGCATGTCGAGCACGGCGTTGTATTCATCGTAGAAACGGCGATGCGCGGCGGCGTCGTCGAGGTCGCCCTTGAGCAGGTCCTGGTAGAAATCCCAATGCGACTGGAAGTGGCGTTCGGGATTCATCGCCATGAAACCGGCATGCTGCAGGAAGCCCGGGTACACGCTGCGGCCGCGGCCCGGATAATTCGTTGGCACGGCATGGATGACGTTGTTCTCGAACCACGACAGCGGTTTTTGCGTGGCGAGGTTGTTGACGGTTGTCGGCGATTCGCGGGTGTCGATCGGGCCGCCCATCATCACCAGCGAACGCGGCGTGGGTTCGCCACGCGCGGCCATCAGCGAGACCGCCGCCAGCACCGGCACCGTCGACTGGCAGACGCTGATGACATGCAGGTTTTCAGCACCGATCTCGCGCATGAAGCGCTGCATCGAGCTGACGTAGTCGTCGAGGGTGAAGGCGCCATCGGCCTCCGGCACCATGCGCGCGTCGATCCAGTCGGTGATGTAGACCTTGTGGCCCTGCAGCAGTGTGCTCACGGTGTCGCGCAGGAGCGTGGCGTGGTGGCCCGACAGCGGCGCGACCACGAGCACCGGCGGATCATCCTTCAGGCCGGCGATGTTGTCGGCGTCATCACTGTAGCGCTTGAAGCGCAGCAGCCGGCAGAACGGCGTGCGCAGGACTTCCCTTTGGACCACTGGGTACTGCTCGCCATCGATCTCGACGGTGTGCAGGTTGAATTCGGGTTTCTCGTAGTCCTTGCCGGCGCGGTACATCAACTCGTAGCCGGCAGCGACACGCGCCGCCTCGGGCATGCCCGCCAACCAGCTGCCGGGCGCGGAGAACATCTTGGCGCCGGCTTCGGCCCAGTAGGTATAGGGCGCCATTCCGGCGCGCCAGAGTTCGTGGAACTGATAAAGCCCATTACCTGCCAGCAACATGCGGATCCCCGACACTGTCAAGGCGCAGTGCTGCGTCGCAGCATAGCTCAGCGTCGGCCGTATGCCGCGCCGGCAAAGCGTGACGGGCGCCTCATTTCAACGCGGGGACTCCAAAGCGGTTGTTGAATCGCGCAAAGCCGGGGACAGCCAGCAATGCGAACCCAGCGCGGCAAATCCGGCGGATTCGAAGCGCTGCCGGTAGAAGCGCGCCGGCCGCGACTGGAACTGGTGCTCATCGCCCTCGGCGCGGTCCTCGCGGGTGAAGGTCTCCAGGAAGGCGACGCCGCCGCACAGATCGGCGAGACCGGGCAGGCCGCGAGCGAGTTCGCGCGTCGGCAGGTAATGCAGCACGTCGCTGCAGACCAGCAGGTCGACCCGCGGGCACGGCCGCAGCAAGGCGAAGTCGCCGAAGCGCGCGAAATGCAGGTTGCGCGCGCGGCCGTAGCGGGCGATTGCGTACTCGCTGCTGTCGAAGCCGAGGTAACGCACATCCGGTCGCAGTTTGCGCAGCGGCGCACGCCAAACGCCTTCGCCGCAGCCAATGTCGAGCACGCTGCGAAGCGGGCGCTCGAGGTGGTATTCGGCCGCGGCCATCGCGAGTGCGACCTTGCGCGCGAGGCGCTGTGCGCCACCGATACCGCGACGGCGATACCACTGGTCGAAGTAGTCGCGGTCGTAGCGCTTGGGGTCGGCGGCAGCTGGATGGGTCATGGGGCGCGGCTGGTTCATGCGCCCGCTGCGCATGGGCAGGCATGTTCGCATTCCGCACTGGATCAGGAAAGACGCTTGACCGACGAACGCAATATCACCCACGACAAGAAGGTAGATGACGAGAAGCGCGACCGCGGCGCGGAGCCGGCGTCCAATGATGCCGTGCAGCTACAACCGGCAAGAAACCGCCGCAGGTTGATGACGAGACCGATCCATCCAACACCCGTGCGCGCGAGATGTGCAAGCTGGGCGAGACCCCGCGCGACCACGCCCGCGAGAGTCGCGACAATCCGCCAGAAGACGAGCAGCGCGACAAGCCCGATGCGTCCCGGCAGGATGCTGAAGAGCGGTGAGTTGCCTTGGGTGATGCGCAAAGCCGAAGCCGGTAGCATGCTCGGTATGCGGCGCGGCCGCTGCCGGGCCTTGCCCGGACATTCTTCGGGGTTTGCGATGGCTTATCTCTGGCTCAAGACTGCGCATCTTGTCTTCGTGATGGCGTGGATGGCGACGGTGTTGTACCTGCCGCGGATCCTGGTAAACCTGGCCGAAGCCGGCGACGAGCCCGCGGTGCGCGCGCGCTTGTTGCTGATGGGGCGACGTCTCTATCGCTTTGGCCACGTCATGTTTGGTTTCGTGGTGGTGCTCGGCCTGTTGCTCTGGCAGGGGTGGCGGCTGTTCCCGCAAGGGTTGCCGCTGATGTTCGTGCCTGTCGCGTGGCTGCACGCAAAACTCGCATTGGTCGCGCTGTTGCTGGCGCATTTCATCGTCGCCGGCCGCTGGTTGAAGGGCGTCGCTGCGGGGCGTTCGCTGCCATCGGCGACGACCTTGCGCTGGTTCAACGAATTGCCGGTGTTGCTGCTGGTGGCGATCGTGTATCTCGTGCTCGCCAAGCCTTTCTGAAGGCCACGCGGGCGTCGGCGGCGCGTTGCACGCGCTCGCAGGCGGGTGGTGACGCGGCTCGCTGCTGGCATTCTGGGTGAGCGGCGATTGCTTTCGTAGGAGCGGCGCAAGCCGCGATCTCTTGTGTCCGGTCGCGGCTTGCGCCCCTCCTGCAAGAACAGTTACCGCGTTGCCGTGAAATCCCCCGGTGTCGGCAACGTCACCGGCACGCCATTCGCGTCGCAGTCGCCCTTCGCGCATAGCGCCTCGCGCAATCGCGGCGTGGCCTGCAGCAGGATGTGGAAGAGCGCGTTCTGCTCGAGGCTGCCGCGCACTGCATCACTGCCGGGGCCGCGCGCCCAGACGCCGACATCGTCGCCGCCGTGCGATTCGTTGGCGAACGGCACCGTCGATTCCTGCAGATAATCCGCGTCTTCGGTGTCGACGTGGGTCAGGTCGGGACGGCCAGTGCTCGGCTTGTATTGCTTGCCGGCGTGCGGATGCCGCTTCGGGCCTTGTGCCTGATCCGCGCTGGCGCCGGTGTATCCGGGTCCATTGGCATACGACAGCGTGGTGTAAGGCAACCCGAGCGCGTCGCGCGCGTAGTCGCCGGCACCGTTTTCCTCGCCGCTGGTGCCACGCACCTTGCCCAGGATCGGATTGCCGCGCACCGGGTAACCGACGAAGGTCAGCGTGTGCGAGTGGTCCGCAGTGACCACGATCAGGGTGTCGTCGGCCGAAGTCATGCCATCGGCAGTCCCGACCGCTTCGCTGAGGGCGATGGTGTCGGTGAGCGCACGATAGGCGTTGCCGGCGTGATGGGCGTGATCGATGCGGCCCCCTTCGACCAGCAACACGTAGCCGTGCGGATTGCGCGCCAGGCGCAGGATCGCGGCGCGGGTCATGTCGGCGAGGCTGGGTTCGCCGGCGCGATCGCTGGGGCGGTCGTGCTCGAACTGCATGTGGCTGGGTTCAAACAATCCGAGCAGCGCGGCATCCTTCGGCGCCGCGGCGAGTTGGTCCGCATTCCATATGTAAGCGCCGCCGGGATGGCGTTGTTTCCATGCGGCGATCAGGTCGTGGCCGTCACCACGCTGCCCGGTCTTGTCGGGGTATTCGGGATCGCGCTGCTGCGCCGACATGAACTCGCTGCGGCCACCGCCCAGCAGCACGTCGGGACCGCTGCCGTAGGGCGACTCCACCATCTGCCGCGCGATGTCGATGCATCCGGCTGCCTTCGCTGCGGGCGGCAGTTCGGTGTCGTTCTCCCAGTTGCGGTCGGCCGCGTGCGAGAAGGTCGCGGCTGGAGTTGCATGGGTCACGCGCGTGGTCGTCACCACGCCGGTGGCCATGTTGCTGGTCGCCGCCAGTTCCCATAACGTCAGCAGCTGCGCGTTGCGCGCGCTCCCGCAATCGCCGCGCTTCGCCTGCTGGCCAATGCCGAGGACGCCGATGCGGGTCTTGGCCCCGGTCGCCATCGCCGTCATCGTGCCGGCCGAATCGGGGGTCTGCGAATCGGTTTCGTAGGTCTTGCTGAAGGCCGTCGCCGGCCAGGTCTCCCACGCCAGCCGGTTCTCCTCGCCCGAGCCACCCTTGCGCTGGCCATCGAAGATCCGCGCCGCGGCAACCGTCGGCAGGCTCATGCCGTCGCCAATGAACAGGATCACGTTGCGAGCGTGTCCACGCATCGCACCGCGCGCAGCCGCCTGCGCCGCGCCATCGCGAAACCACCAGGCGGCGGTTTCACCCTCGGGGTGGTGGATCGTAGGAACCTGGACCTGCGGTATTGCCGCCGCAGTACTTCGGGATGGCGCTGCGCTGACACAGCCGACCACCAGGACAGACAGACAGGCCAAGCTCAGCGTGCGGGGCGTCGACATCGTTGGTTCGCTCTCCAAGGCTGCGGTCGAGTATGCCGCGCGATCCGCGGCAGGGCGGAGCCAGCGAGCGGTTGCGAAGGTATCGCGATGCCGAAATGGAAAAGGCCGCTGGGTAGCGGCCTTTCCTGCAGTGCACGGTGTGGTGTCGGCGTCAGATGCCGGCGACGCGGCGCGCTTGCATGTACTTGCCGCTCCAGTAGCCGTTGTTCAGGCTCGACACCATGACGTCCCTGCCGGTGCTGGGCGCATGCAGGAAGCGGCCTTCGCCGACATAAATGCCGACATGGCTGACCCGGCCGCGGTGGCCGAAGAACACCAGGTCGCCCGGCGAGAGCTGGGCGCGATCACTGATCAGTTCACCGCTGGTGGCCATTTCACGCGAGACGCGTGGCAATTCGATACCCAGCGCGCTGTGGAATACGTAGCCGACCAGGCCGCTGCAATCGAAGCCGTCGGTGCCGGCGCCGCCCCAGCGGTAAGGCGTCCCGAGCAGGGCGAGCGCGTGCTGGAGCAGGTTCTGGACGCGGCTGCCGGAAGCAGGCTGGACACTTGTCGCGGTCAGTGGCTGCGAACCGATCAGGCGGTTGATATCACCGGCGAACATCATCGCGCGGTCCGGCAAGCGCATCGCGTCACTGACGGCCGGCGTCGCGCTCGATGTGGCGAGGTTCGATGCGTTGAGGGTTGCAACTTCGGCAACCGGCGCGGCCGCAAACGCGGGCAACGCTGCAGCGCAGAGCAGGGCGCAGGCAAGCAGACGCGAGGAAAAACGAAGCACGCCCGAAAGGGGGCGGCGGGGGGCGGCGGGGCGGCCAGTAGCAAATTCGTTTGGCGTCACGCGGATTTCACTTGAGTGAGGTTGACGTGATGGTGCCCCAGCAAGCCGGCCAGTGGGTTCAAATTCCGTTAATTAATCGTGAAGGGTAGTGTGACCTCGCCCACGTTTTCGACGAAGAAGCCTATTCATTTCAATGCAGTACGCGCCTGGCGCCACTGTAGTGGTCGCGCCAATAGGCGCCATCGAGCCGATCCAGACGAACCATGCCGCCCGTGCTGGGGGCATGCACGAAGCGGCCTTCGCCGACATAGATCCCGACATGGCTGACCTCGCCGCCACTGCCGAAGAAGACCAGATCGGCGGCAGTGAGCCGATCCTGGTCGATGCGCGGTCCCTGCCAGGCGGCGAGTTCACGCGCGCTGCGCGGCAGGCGCAAGTCGAGCATGTCGCGATAGACGTAGTTGACCAGGCCGCTGCAGTCGAAGCCACCTTCCGGGGTATTGCCACCGTAGCGGTACGGCGTTCCGACCAGGCTGATTGCCCGCATCAGTACCGCGTTGGCGGCGACCGGATCGGCCGGGGGCAGGCTGTGCCATTGATGTTGCGACGGGTGCGCGGGGTGCAACGCCGGGCGCACGGGCGAGTGTCCGCAGGCGGCGAGCACGAGCAGGCCGGCGGCGATAAAAACGAGGCGAGACAGACGCCGGCCCGCGTTCGCTGGCGCGGGGCGGGGGGAGCCGGGATAATGCGCGACCCTTCGGATTGGGCTCAAGGCAGGCTTCGTCACGCTGTCAGCTTGGCGCCTTCACGGCGCGACGACAAGCTGTGATTGGCGTGACGCCGGCCAGCAAGGCTCGCCGCTTTTTCCAGCCGCCACGGCGGCCATCACCGAGTGCCGCCATGAAGATCGAGAAAGACCGCGTCGTCCGCTTTCATTACACCGTAGCTGAAAGCAGCGTTGCCGAGCAGGGCGAGGACTCGCTGGAAAGCTCCGAAGGCCGTGAGCCGCTGGCGATCCTCATCGGTCACGGCAACATCATCCCAGGCTTGGAAAAGGCGATGGAAGGACATGAGGCTGGCGACAAGTTCGGCGCCGATGTGGTCGCTGCCGACGCCTATGGCGAGAAGCGCGACGGTCTGGGCCAGCGCGTGCCGAAGAAGCACTTCGGCGGCCAGCGCCTTGAGCCGGGCATGCACGTCGTGCTCAACACCGATTTCGGCCAGCGCGCGGTGACGATCCGGAAGGTCGGGATGAGCGTGGTCGATGTCGACCTCAACCATCCGATGGCCGGCAAGGACCTGCATTTCGAGATCGAGATCGTCGAAGTGCGCGAGGCGACGGCCGAGGAGCTTGAGCACAAGCATGTGCATGGCGACGGCGGCCACCAGCACTGACCGCCGCACCGCGTCCCGACGGCCTGCATTGCGGGCCGTCGGTGTTTTTGCCCTGCCGTAGACTTTGCCGATGCGCGAGCGTGATGACGTCCTGATCGTCGGCGGAGGAGTGATCGGCCTCGCCTGCGGGCTCGCGTTGCAGGAAGCTGGACGCCAGGTGCGCGTGCTCGACACTGGCACCGTCGGCTGCGGCAGCTCCCACGGCAACTGCGGCACGATCACCCCCAGCCACGCCATGCCACTGGCCGCGCCCGGCACCATCGGCCGCGCGCTGCGCTGGATGCTGAGTCCCGACGCGCCGCTTTACATCACACCGCGCATCGATCCGGTGCTGTGGTCGTGGCTGCTGCGCTTCGCCGGTCGCTGCAATCGCAACGACTGGCTGCGGGCCGCCGCGGGCAAGACGGCGATCCTGGAAGCCTCGCGGCAGGCAATGCCGGACTGGATCAGCCGACATCAGCTGGATTGCGAGTTCGTTGCGTCCGGCATGGATCATGTCTTCCGCAGCGCGAAGTCGCTGGCTGGATTCGACGAGGACTTGCAGGCGCTGGCCGAATTCGGCATCGCCTGCGAGCGCATCGATGGTGCCGACTATCAACGCCAGGAACCGGCGCTGCGTGATGGCGTGGTCGGCGCGGTGCGTTTTCCAGGCGATGCCAATCTTCGCCCTGATCGCTATGTTGCCGAACTCGCGCGCGCACTGCGGGCCGCCGGCGGCGAGATCGTCGAGCACTGCGAGGTGCGGGGCATCGTTGCGGAAAGCGGCACGATGCGCGTCGACAGTACGCGGGGCATGCATCGGGCGCGGGACGTGCTGCTCGCGACCGGCGCCTGGTCGCCACGCCTGGCGCAGTCGTTGTCGCCAATGCTCACCGTGCTGCGCAAGGCGATGCAGCCGGGCAAGGGCTACTCGATCACCTACGAGCGTCCCGCGCTGACACCCCAACGCCCGCTGGTGCTGCACGAGCGCAGCGTCTGCGTCACCACATGGGAAAACGGTTTCCGCCTCGGCAGCACGATGGAGTTTTCCGGGTACGACGACACGCTCAACCGTCGCCGCCTCGATGCGCTGGTACGCGGCGCGCGCGAGTATCTGCATCAGCCGGTAGGTCCCGCCATTCGCGAGGAATGGTTCGGCTGGCGACCGATGACGTTCGACGATCTGCCGATCATCGGCCGCGCGCCCGGGCAGCCGCATCTGTGGTTGGCGACGGGGCATGGCATGCTCGGCGTCAGCATGAGTGTCGCAACTGCACAGCTTGTCGCCGACCTCGTCATCGGTCGCACGCCCGCCATCGACCCGGCGCCTTATCGCGTGGAACGCTTTGCATGAGCGCCAACAGCCCCAAGCAGGACCACTCCAGCCAGGCCGGCTCCAAAAAAGCTGATTTCGACCTGATCGTGCTCGGCGCCGGTTCCGGCGGCCTCGCCGCAGCTTTCCGCGCTGCGTCCTACGGTGCGCGCGTGGCGCTGCTTGCCGCCGGTCCGCTCGGTGGCACCTGCGTCAATGTCGGTTGCGTGCCAAAAAAAGCGATGTGGCTGGCGGCCGAGCTGGCGCAGAAGATGGCGCTGGCGCGGCAGCTCGGCTTCGCCCTGCCGGAGTCGCCACTGGTACTCGACTGGCCGACCTTCATCACCCATCGCCAGCGTTACATCGTCAATATCCACGCCAGCTACCAGCAGCGGCTCGATGCCGCCGGTATCGCGTTGCTGCCACAGCGCGGCAGGCTGCTCTCGGCGGACACGGTCGAATGTAGCGACGGCGTGCGCCTGCGCGCGCCGCAGATCCTGATTGCCACCGGCGGTCGTCCACAACGGCCGGCGATCCCAGGGGCGGAACTGGGTATTGATTCGGACGGCTTCTTCCATCTGTGCGCCGCGCCGCACCGCGTCGCCATCATCGGCGGGGGCTACATCGCGGTCGAACTCGGCGGCGTGTTGCAGGCGCTTGGCAGCCGGGTCGAGTTGTTCGTGCGCAAGCAGCGTCTGCTCGACGGTTTCGATGATGACCTCACGACACAACTTGTCGAGGACCAGCGCCAGCACGGCATCCACACGCATTTCAGCTACACGCTGCAGTCGCTTCGCGCGCAGGCGGATGGCGGGGTGATCCTGCTTGATGCCGCGGGCAGGGAAACCGAACCGTTCGACACGCTGATCTTCGCCACCGGTCGCCGCCCCAATAGTGACGGCATCGGGCTCGAAGCCGCCGGCGTCGAGCTTGATCCGAGCGGCCATATCGTCGTTGACGAGCTGCAGCGGACCACTGTCGCGGGACTCTACGCGCTAGGTGACGTCAGTTCGAAAATCGCACTGACACCGGTGGCGATCGCGGCGGCGCGGCGACTGATGGACCGCTTGTTCGGCGGCCAGCCCGAGGCCGCGCTCGACTACGCCGATATCGCCACGGTGGTGTTCTCGCATCCGCCGCTGGGGATGGTCGGCCAGACCGAAGCCGAAGCGCGCCTGCAGCACGGCGACACGGTGCGCGTTTATCGCGCAGGCTTCCGTCCGATGCTGCATGCGCTTGCCGATTCGCCGCAACGCAGCGTGTTCAAGCTCGTCTGCGTCGGCGAGGATGAGCGCGTGGTCGGGATCCATCTGCTGGGTGAAGGCGCTGACGAAATTTTGCAGGGCTTCGCTGTGGCGATGAAACGTGGCCTGTGCAAGCGCGACCTCGACGACACGGTCGCCATCCATCCCACGTCCGCGGAAGAACTGGTGCTGATGCGATGACAGCATCGCTCCATGACGCGACATTTTCGCTGCACCGTGGCAGCGTGCCCCTGCTGGTCAGCCTGCCGCACGACGGCAGCGTGATTCCCGATGCGATGGCTGCGCGCATGACCGAATCGGCGCGCGCTGCGCCGGATACCGACTGGCACGTGGCGCGGCTGTATGCGTTTGCTCGCGACCTCGGCGCCTCGGTACTGGTGCCCAGGTATTCGCGCTACGTGGTCGACCTCAACCGTTCGCCGGATGACGTCTCGCTATATCCCGGGCAGAACACCACGGGCCTGTGCCCGATCGTCCAGTTCAGCGGCGATCCTGTGTATCGCGACGACCAGCAGCCCGCACCAGGGGAGATCGCCGCGCGGGTCGACGCCTACTGGCGGCCATACCACGCGGCGCTGTCCGAAGAGTTGCGACGGCTGCGCGCGCAGCACGGGCGGGCTGTTCTCTGGGAAGGTCACTCGATTCGTGGCGAATGCCCATTCCTGTTCGACGGCCGCTTGCCCGACCTGAACCTCGGCACCGCCGCCGGCGCCAGTTGTTCGTCCGCGCTGCAGTTGAAGCTGGAGGCCGCGCTCGCATCGCAGCGCCGCTACGATTTCGTCGTCAACGGCCGCTTCAAGGGCGGCTACATCACCCGTCACCATGGTGATCCGGACAGCGGCATCGACGCGGTTCAGCTGGAGATCAGCCAGCGCATCTACATGGACGAGGATACGTTTGCGTATGACGAAACAAAGGCGCGCGATACGCAACAGGTGATCCGCAAACTGCTCGAAGCGGTACTCGTGTAGGAGCGGCTTTAGCCGCGAGCTCTTTGGCTCGTGATCGGGAAGCTCGCGGCTA
>JANMAO010000093.1:0-26304 GCA_031359875.1 Lysobacter sp. | reverse complement strand
GATGAACATCGCCGGATACGCCTGCGCCCGCAGGTTGTCGTAGGGCGAGTAACCCAGCATGTAGTCGTAGTACTCGGGCTGCTCCGGATTGCCCCATTCGTCGTACTCGTTGGTGGTGAGCGGGATGCTGGCGTCGAGCATGGTCGTCACCACATCCACGAACGGCACCTGCGACAGCAGCACCCGATATTTGTCCGGCGCCATGTTGGCGACCGCGCCCATCAGCAGGCCACCGGCGCTGCCGCCATGGGCAGCGACACGATCCTTGGCGGCGTAACCGTGCGCGACCAGGAACGCGGTGACGTCGATGAAGTCGGTGAAGGTGTTGCGCTTGTGCAGCAGCTTGCCGTCGTCGTACCACTTGCGGCCCATTTCCTGGCCGCCGCGGATGTGCGCGATCGCGTAGACCAGGCCGCGGTCGAGCAGGCTCACCACCGGCAGGTTGAAGGCTGGATCCATCGACAGGCCATAACTGCCATAGGCGTACTGCAGCAGCGCCGCGGTTCCGTCCTTCTCGAAGCTCTTGCGATACACCAGCGACACCGGGATCCGGGTGCCATCGCGCGCCGTCGCCCATAGCCGTTCCGTGGTGTATTTGCCGGGATCATAGTTCAGCACCGGATCGCGCTTGAGCAGGCGGCGCTCGCCGCTGCGCGTGTTGAGCTCGTAGGTGGTATTGGGCGTGGTCAGCGAGGTGTAGCTGTAGCGCAGCCAGTCGCTGTCGTGTTCGGCGTTGGTCGACAATCCCATCGAATACGCGGGCTCGTCGGCCTTGACGTAGTCCTCGCCGCCATCCGGCTTCAGCAACCGCAGGCGCTCGAGCCCCTGCGCGCGCTCCGCGATCGCGGTAAAGCCGTCGAACAGCTCGAAGCCGTCGATGAAGACCTCGTCCCGATGCGCGACCCATTCGCGCCAGTCGGCGCGACCACGCACGTCGTCGTCGGCCGTCATCAGCTTGAAGTTGCTCGCCGGCGCGCCATCCGCATCCGGCGCATTGGTGCGGATCACCCAGCGCCCGCCGAGGTGATCGGCCTGGTATTCGACATCGCGCGCCCGCGGCGCCAGCACGACGAACGCGCGCGGGTCCGCTGCCGGCGCGTAGCGCAGCTCGCTGGACACGGTGCTCTCGACGCTGATGCAGATGAACGCGTCATCGCGGCTGCGGTCGATGCCCATGTAGAAGCTGTCGTCGTGCTCCTCGTAAACCAGCGCGTCATCCGCGACGGGCGTGCCGAGCACGTGTCGTTTCACCCGCACCGTCAGCAATGTGTCCGGATCGTTCTCGACGTAGAACAGGGTCCGGTTATCGTCGGCCCAGACCAGGTTGGCGGCGACGCCCGCGATCGCATCGGGATAGAGCTCGCCGGTGTCGAGGTTGCGAAAGCGGATCGTGTACTGGCGGCGACCGACGGCGTCCTCGGCCCACGCCAGCAGCCGGTTGTCCTGGCTGACCTCGAAATCGCCGACGCTGAAATAGTCCATGCCCGCCGCCATCGCGTTGACATCGAGCAGCACCTGCTCGGGAGCGTCCATGCTGCCGGCCCGCCGTGCATGGATCGGGTAATCCTGGCCGGTCTCGAAGCGCGTGTAGTACCAGAATCCGCGCTCGCGATACGGCACCGAGCTGTCGTCCTGCTTGATGCGACCGACGATCTCGTCATACAGCCGCGTCTGCAACGGCTGCAGCGGCGCCATGACCGCGTCGGCGTAGGCGTTTTCGGCGTTGAGGTAGGCCAGCATCTGCGGCTGCTTGCGGCTGTCGTCGCGCAGCCAGTAGTACTCGTCACTGCGGCTGGCGCCGAAGGGCGTCACCACCTGGTGCGGTTGTTGCGCGACATCCGGAGGCGTGGGCAAGGCGGCGGCGGTGTTCGGAATGGTCATCAGAAGAAGGCACTGGCAGGGGATCGGGTCGCACCGGGTCGCAGGGCGCGCACGCAATGCGACTGGCGGCAAGCTTACTCCGGGGTTGCCGTTGCTGTGAGCGGCGCGCTATAGCAACGGCGACATCAGCCGCGCCAGCGCTTCGGGCAGGCGCACCGTCCACAACCCGCGCGAACGCTGTTCGCGCACCCGCGGCGCGCTGGCGAACTCGCCTTCGATCAGTCGCGCCAGCGCGGCGGCGATCGCGGCATCGTGGAACAGTACCGACACCTCGAAGTTCAGCCGGAAACTGCGCGCATCGAAGTTGGCGCTGCCGAGGATCGCCACGTCGTCGTCGACCAGCAGCGCCTTGGTGTGCAGCATGCGCGGACCGTACTCGTAGATCTTGGCGCCGGCCGCCATCAGTTCGTCGAAATAGGAACGCGCCGCAAACGTCACCACCCGGCTGTCGCCCATCCGCGGCACCAGTACGCGCACGTCGAGCCCGCCGAGCGCGGCCGAGGTCAGCGCCATCATCGCCGCGCCGCCGGGCACGAAGTACGGGGTGACCAGCCATACCCGCTGGCGTGCGGCATAGATCGCGGCGACGTGCAGGCGATGGATGGCCTCCCAGGGCGAATCCGGCCCGGAGGTCAGCACCTGCGCCTGGATCGCGCCGGGCTTTGCGGGCGGCATCGCCTTGGCCACCGACGAGATGAACTCGCGCCTGCCGGTGGCGTATGCCCAGTCCTCGACGAAGACCAGTTGCAGCGAGCGCACCGCATCGCCTTCCAGGCGCAGGTGCAGGTCGCGGTAGGCATCGCTGCGCAGGCGTTCGTTTTCCTCGTCGGTGATGTTGATGCCGCCGGTGAAGGCGACGGCGCCGTCGATCACCACGATCTTGCGATGCGAGCGCAGGTTGAGCCACGGCCGTTTCCAGATCCGGCCGAAGCGCATCGGATGGAACCAGGCGAGTTCGCCGCCGGCCGCGAGCAGCGGTGCGAAGAAGCGGCGCGGGCATTTCGACGAACCGACCGCGTCCAGCAGCAGGCGCACCGCGACCCCGGCGCGCGCACGCTCGACCAGCGCATCGCGCAGCGCGGTGCCGGTTTGATCGGCGGCGTAGATGTAGTACTCGAGATGGATGTGCTGGCGCGCCGTTCTGATGTCGGCGAGCAGCGCGTCGTAGGTCGCGGCGCCATCGACCAGCAATCGCGCCACGGTCGCAGTGGTGACCGGCAGGCCGGTCGTGGCTTGCGCGAGCCTGATCAGTTCGGCGGTTTCGCCATCCGTCGCGGTGCCCTCGGCCGCCGGCAGCCCGACGTGGGTGCGGGCGCGGCGCAGGCGCTGACGCTTGATCCGCTGCGGACCGAACACCTGGTAGACGAGGAAGCCCACGAACGGCAGCGCGGCCAGGCCGAGCAACCAGCTCAGGGTCGCCGCCGGCGCCCGCTTTTGCAGCACGATCCAGCCGCCGAGCCAAAGCACGTAGCCGATCCAGGCCAGCGTCAGGTACACGGTGAAATGACGGAAGCCATGGAGCCACAGCCAGGCGACGTGCAGCGCATCGAGCATGAAGAATTCCGCCGCGGGTCGCAGGCATTGCGACGTGCCCAGCGTAGGCTGTAGCGATGGAGGATGCACGCCCGCCTGCTGCGCGCAGACCGCTCGGGCCGATCAAGGGGCGCGGCGCCGCGTCGTACGTCAGCGGCCGGTTCGAGAAGACCATCGCCCACGGCGAGGATGACGGCTGGGGTTCGGTCTATGACGACACGCTCGATGACGGCATGCGCGATGACGGCACACTCGATGACAGCCGGCTCGATGACGGCAGCAGCGCGGCGCTTGCGCCGCATCCGGACACGCACGTCACCGAGGAGCGCGCGCGTTCGATCATCAGCCGCAACGCGTCACCCGATATCGGCTTCAGCCAGTCGCTGAATCCGTATCGCGGTTGCGAGCACGGCTGCGTGTACTGCTTCGCGCGGCCATCGCATGCGTATCTCGACCTGTCGCCGGGCCTGGATTTCGAGACGAAGTTGTATGCCAAGACCAACGCCGCCGAGCGTCTGCGGCATGAGCTCGCCAAGCCCGGGCATGTGCCGTCGCCGATCGCATTGGGCATCAACACCGATGCCTACCAGCCGATCGAGCGCCGCTACCGGATCACGCGTTCGCTGCTGGAGGTGCTGGCCGAATGCAGGCACCCGGTCAGCTTCGTCACCAAGAGCGGGCTGATCACGCGCGATCTCGACCTGCTGGCGGCGATGGCGCGCGAGCGCCTGGTCACGGTGTATTTCTCGATCACCACCCTCGACAACCACCTCGCAGCGAAGATGGAGCCGCGCGCGACCGCGCCGCACGGCAAGTTGCGGGCGATGCGCATGCTCAGCGACGCCGGCGTCCCGGTCGGGGTGATGGTAGCGCCGGTGGTGCCGATGCTCACTGACAACGAAATCGAGCACATCCTCGAGGCCGCGCACGCCCACGGTGCGCGCGCCGCCAGCTACGTGTTGCTGCGCTTGCCGCACGAACTGAAGGAGATCTGGCGCGAATGGCTGCAGCTGCATTACCCCGAGCGCGCCGCGCACGTGATGAGCCTGATCCGGCAGATGCGCGGCGGCAAGGATTACGACAGCCGCTTCGGCACGCGCATGCGTGGCGAGGGGCCGTTCGCGCAATTGATCGCGCAGCGCTTCGCCAAGGCGCATGCCCGGCTGGGTTACGGACGGCTGCCGGCGCTGGATTGCACGCGGTTCGTCGCGCCGCGCCCGCCATCGCCGCAGGGCGATCTGTTTTGATGGCCTGTTTGCGTTGCGTGCTCGCCAGAGCAAACGTTTCCGCCGTTGGCGGGTCACTTTTCTTTGATAGCGCCCAAAGAAAAGTAACCAAAAGAAAGGGCGCTTCCCCAACACAGCTCACTCGGTGTATGGGTTGTAAAGCGATTTTCCGACTCGCCATCCATGGCTCGGTCGGAAAACGCCGCACATCCTGTGCGGCGCCCTCCGGGTCTGCGGAACGCAGCTGTGTTCAAGCATTTTTAGAGTCAACAGCCAATAACAATGGAGCTGCCGATGTGCCTTTGCCTTGTTTTGCTCTTGACTCGAGGTGCAAATGACTGACGAGACTATTCGTAAGACCCCAACGGGGCGGCGCACATGGATGTGCGCCCCGCTCTTAATTAACAGCCGCAGCCGAGCCATGGATGGCGAGTCTGAAAATCATCGAGGAGAATGAACCTTCTGGTGAGCCCTGTCGGGAAAGGCCGCTTTCTTTTGGTTACTTTTCTTTGCGGCCTTTCAAAGAAAAAAGTGACCCGCCAACGGCGGAGCGTTTGATTCAAACCCAACATCAAAGCCACCTTTCACGGAATGACGAGCAAGCGCAAAAGCGCCCCGCATCCGCCTTCGGCACCTTCTCCCGCAACAACGCGGGGAAAAGGAATTTACGTTTCGGCATGCGCACTGTCCACATCTCGCGAAGAGTTCATCGCGCGCGTGCGTGGTCAGCCGCCAATCGCCGGTAACAGCTTCCCCCCCAACCACAACCACTGCGCCATCCACGCACTCACCAGCGCAATCAGCACCGTCAGCGGCAGTCCCACCCGCAGGAAGTCGAGAAAGCGGTATTGCCCGGGCCCCAGGATCAGCAGGTTGCCGTGATGCCCGATCGGGGTCAGGAACGCGACCACCGCGCCCAGCGCGGTGCACACCACGAACGGCGTCGGCGGCAACCCGATCGAACTCGCCAGCGACAGCGCAATCGGGGCAAGCAAGACCGTGGTCGCCGCGTCCGACATGACCTGGGTCAACAGCGCGGCCATGGTGAATACCAGCAACAACACTCCCAACGGCGACAAGTGGGCAACCAGGGGCAACAGGCCATGCGCGAGCAGGCGCGCGGTGCCGGTCTTTTCCATCGCGATCCCCAGCGGGATCACGCCGGCGATCATCACGAAGATGCGCACGTCGATCTGGCGATAGGCCTGTTCGATATCCACGCAGCGCGTCGCCACCATCGCCACTGCACCGAGCAGGAAGGCAAGCGACGCGGGCAGCCACTCGGTGGCCGCCGCGAGAATCGTCAGGCCCAGGATCACCAGTGCCAATGGCGCACGCAGCCGGCGTTTGCCTTCGCCGGCGAACGGCACCAGCATCAGGAAGCCGTGATGCGCCGCGAGATCGCTGAAGTGCGACGGGTGGCCGTACAGCACCAGCAGATCCCCCTCCTGCAGGCGCGCATCGCCCAGGCGATCGCCGATTTCGCCGGAGCGTCGCCACAGCCCGACGATCACCGCCTGGAACTGGCGCGAGAAATCCAGCGCGCGGATCGAGCGGCCGATGAACTCCGAACCCGGCGCCACCACCGCCTGCACCAGCTGCGGCTCGCCTTCGCCGGTGAGGGCATCGCCGAAGCGCGCGATCGCGTTGAGATCCAGGCCCGGATCGTCGTGCAGCGACATCAAATCGTCGGCCGAGGCCTCGACCAGCAACACGTCGCCGACCAGCAAGGGGCTGGCCGCGGTGAGGTCGTCGCGCGGCTTGCCGTCGCGCAACCAGCCGCGCAGGCGGAAGCGGTCGCCCAGCGCCTTCTGCAACTCCGCCAGCGGCCGCGTACTCCAGCGCGAGCCTTCGACCACCAACAGCTCGGTGCGATAGCGATCCAGCCGCAGGTAACCCTCGTCGCCATGGGCGCCGCTGCGTCGCGGCAGCAACCAGCGCGTCAGCTGCATGTAGACCATGCCGACCACGACCAACGCGATCCCGATCGGGGTGATCGAAAAGATGCCCAGGCCCTTGCCGCCGCTGCGCTTGATCAGGTCGTTGGCGAGCAGGAACGCGGGCGCGCTGACCAGGGTCAGGGTCGTGCCCAGCGAGGCGGCCAGTGACATCGGCATCAGCAGGCGCGATGCCGGCAGCTTGCGCTCGCGCGCGTGGCGCAGGGTGATCGGCAGCATCATCGCGGTCACCATCACGTGGTGGGTGAAGGCCGACAGCGCCGCCACCGCCGGCATCAGCACTGCCACCGAGCGGGCTTCGCTGCGGCCCGCGGCATGCCCGATCCATTGCCCGAGGCGCTCGGTAATGCCGGTCGCCGCGAGGCCACCGGAGATCACGAACACCGCGGCGACAATGATCGCCGGCTCGCTGGCGAATCCCGACAGCGCCTGCTCGGGCTTGAGCACGCGGCTGAGCACCAGCGCCAGCAACACCAGCATGGCGGTGACATCCACGCGCAGGCGCTCGCTGACAAACAAGTACAGCGCGCCGGCGAGGATCAACAGGAACAGGATTTGCTGCAACGCCATCGCGCGATGCCTTGGGCGTAAGGGATGCCAGCATTGTGCGGCATGGGTCTTTCACGTGGCGTGCA
Organism: Lysobacter sp.; assembly: GCA_031359875.1. Lineage (GTDB taxonomy): Bacteria > Pseudomonadota > Gammaproteobacteria > Xanthomonadales > Xanthomonadaceae > Cognatiluteimonas. Next base: position 19,071 of record JANMAO010000093.1, on the reverse strand, counting down.
CTCGGCTTTCAAGTTTCATGGAGGCCGCTCTTGCAGGCGTGCGGTTGCACGTGCCACCGTCAAAGCATGTCCACTTCCATCGACACCGCACCCACGGACGAGGCATCCAGTGACCGCCTGTCCGCGGACAGCGCCTGCACCGACGTCGCCACCGTGCAGCGGCAACTGTCCGAATGCCGTGCCGAGTTGCAGGCAATGCAACACGAGCAGGCCATCATTGCCCACGGCATTTCCCACGACCTGCGCGCACCGCTGCGCGCGATCGACAATTTCTCGGCGCTGATCGCCGGCAATGCTTCGCTCGATGCCTCCGCGCGCAGCCAACTGGCGCGCGTGCGCGCAGCCAGCGCGCGCATGGGCGGGCTGATCGAGGCGCTGCTGGAGCTGTCGCAGGTCAATCGCGCCGAGTTCAAATCCGAAGCGGTCGATCTCGGGCTGTTGGCCGAGTGGGTCGGGGCCGAGTTGCAGGAAGCCGAGCCCGGGCGGCCGGCGACGATCGAAGCGGCGGGTCAGCTACAAGTGCTCGGCGACGAGCGCCTGCTGAAGCTGCTGCTCGGGCAGCTGCTCGACAACGCCTGGAAGTTCTCGCGCGAGCGTGACTGTGTCCGCATCGATGTCACCGGCGAGCGCGTCGGCGAGCGTCTGCACATCGGCGTGCGCGACCGCGGCTGTGGTTTCGACATGCGCTATGCGCCCAGGTTGTTCGAGCCGTTCCAGCGCCTGCACGGACTGGACCAGGGCGGCGGCAACGGCATCGGCCTGGCGATTGCACAACGCATCGTCGAACGACACGGCGGCCGATTGTGGGCGGAGGCGGAACCGGGCGTCGGCAGCACCTTTCATTTCGACCTGCCGGCGGCCGACGCTGCATAGTGACCCGCGCAACATCCTCCCCCAAATGCCGGGAGCACGACCTGATGCACAAGGACAGCTCCAACAAGGACAGCTCCAACAAAGCAATCCTGCTGGTCGAAGACAATCCGGACGACGTCGAGCTGACCCGGATCGCCTTCAGCGAGGCCAACATCGCCAATCGCTTGACGGTGGTGAGCGATGGCGCCGAGGCGCTGGACTACCTGTTCGCCCGCGGTACGTATGCCGATCGCGACCCGCATGACCTGCCGTCGATCGTGCTGCTCGACCTCAACCTGCCCAAGCTCGACGGCCGCGAAGTGCTGCAGGCGATCCGTAGCAACCCGACCACCCGCAGTCTGCCGGTGGTGGTGCTGACCACCAGCGCCGAACCGTTCGACGTCGAAGCCAGCTACGCACTCGGCGTCAACAGCTACATCCAGAAGCCGGTCGACTTCGAGCGCTTCGTGTGGGCGGTCAAACAGGTCGGTCTGTATTGGCTGGTGCTCAACCACCCGCATGACGGCGGCGGGTAAGCCGCAAAACCGATCTCATCGCGCGCGGCGGTCGTTGCGGCGGCGGTCGCTCTCGAAGCGCAGACGGGGCGCGGCCGTCACTGCGCCGGAAACAATTGTTCGGCGCGCTGGAACAGGATCCAGCTGGTGGCGATGACCTTGTCGCCGCGCTGCGGCCGGTTGCCGCGATGGGTGTGGGTGAATGCCGTCGGCGCGATCAGCAGGCTCCCGGTGCGCGGCGCCACCTTGCGCTGCTGGAACAGGAACTCGGTTTCGCCTTGGTCGAAATCGTCGTTGAGGTAGAGCGTCCACAGCAGGTGCCGGTGCAGGGTCTCGCAACCGGGATCGCGCGGATACAGCTCGCAATGCCAGTAGGGATAGCCGCCTGCGCCGGCCGCATACCACTGCAGGTTGATCGCGCCCGGGCGCAGGCAGGCCTGCAGCAACGGCGCCAGTGCGGTGTCGTCCAGCGCGGCGATCGCGTCGGCATCCAGGCGCCGGGTGCCACCGTGCGTATCGGGCTGCTGCAGCATCAACGGTGCGATCAGCGCCTGCGGATAACGGCGCACGTAGGCGAGCAAACCACCGAACACGGCCTGGTTGAGCGCGGCTTCGACATCGGCCCACTCCGGCTTGCCCGGCAATGCCAGGTCGCGGCTGTGCTTGAGCTCCGGGAACACGCCGCTGCCGATGCGGCCCGGCCGCAAGGCGGCACTGGCCTGCAGGCGCTTGACGATCGCCGCGCAGGCGTCACGGTCGAGCGCGTTGTCGTAGACCGCTATGAAATCGGCGCCGTCGTCGGCGCCAGCTACGGCGCTCATGCGTGGGCACTCATGCCTGAATGGGTTGCACGGTGCTCGCGGCGTCGTGCTCGCGGTGGTAGCGGGTGGCGACGGCGACTTCCGCCTGCGAGCCCAGAAACACCGGCACCCGCTGGTGCAACCGGGTCGGGGCGAGATCCATGATGCGGGTGCGGCCGTTGGTCGCGGCGCCACCGGCCTGCTCGACCAGCAGCGCCATCGGGTTGGCTTCGTACAGCAGCCGCAGCTTGCCAACCTGGGCCGGGTTTTTCCGGTCCCACGGATAGATGAAGATACCGCCGCGGGTCAGGATCCGGTGCACATCGGCCACCATCGACGCGATCCAGCGCATGTTGAAGTCCTTGCCGCGCGCGCCTTGCCTGCCCGCCAGCAGGTCGTGCACGTAGGCCTGCATCGGCGCTTCCCAGTGGCGCTGGTTGGACATGTTGATCGCGAAGTCCTGGGTCTGCTCCGGCACCTGCAGATCGCGCTGGGTCAGCACGAACGAACCCTGCTCGCGATCCAGGGTGAAGGCGTGCGTGCCGTGGCCGATCGTCAGCACCAGCATCGTCGACGGCCCGTAGATGCAGTAGCCGGCGGCGACCTGCGCGCTGCCCGGCTGCAGGAAGTCCTCGTCGCGCGCGGCGGTGACGCCCTCGGGGCAGCGCAGCACCGAGAAGATGGTGCCGACCGAGACATTGACGTCGATATTGCTGCTGCCGTCGAGCGGATCGAACAGCAGCAGGTAGTTGCCGCGTGGATACGCATCCGGGATCGCCTGGCAGTGCTCCATCTCCTCCGACGCGCATGCCGCCAGGTGCCCGCCCCAGGCATTGGCCTCCAGCAGTACGTCGTTGGCGATGACGTCGAGCTTCTTCTGCGCCTCGCCCTGGATGTTGATTGACGCGCCGTTGCCAGTGCCCGCATCCCCGAGTACGCCGCCGAGCGCGCCCTTGCCGACGGCGACCGCGATTGTCTTGCAGGCGCGGGCGAGGACCTCGATCAGCAGGCGCAGGTCGGGATTGATGCGGCCGGCGCGCTTTTCCTCGATCAGGAATCGTGTCAGGGAGCAGGGCGTCAGCGCGATGGGACTGGGGGAGACAGCAGGGTTGGACATGGCGCAGGCGGAAGCGAACGGGGCGCCATTGTCCCACGCGATCTTGCTCCGCCTGGGCGTGAACCGCGGCGCCGGGCTTGCGCGACGGCGCTTGGGAGGCGACGGCGCTTGTGATGCGACGGCTCTTGTGATGCGACGGCGTTTGGGAGAATCGGGTGTTTGCCGTAATCGCGCTACCACAGCCGCGGCGCGTGCTCAGGCGGCCGAGCGCAGGCGCTGGTTGCGTGCCTGCCGGTGGATCACGCCGTTGAGGGTCTGGCGTGCCATCGCCAGCATCAGCAGCGGCGCGGCCGGGTCGGCGGAAACCATCACCCGCTGCGCCGCTTCCATGGCATCCATCGCGGCCGGCAGGTCATCCTCGGCGAGCATCGGGCGCAAGCTGCGTACGCAGCCGTCGAGCTTGCGCTCGAAATCCGGACCGCAGCCTTGTCCGGCCCGCCGCTCCACCTCGCGCATGAGCAGGTCGATGCGGGCGAGTTCTTCCAGTAGTTCGTCGGCGGCGTAGTCCATGCGGGGTGATCTTGGTGCGCGCGAGTCGCACCGCCTGCGAAAGGGAATCAGATCATCAGCAGCGGCGGGTGAGCGCCCGGTGTACGCCTGGTCGAGACCGGCGGTTTGTTCACGGCCCCGTTCAGAAATCCGCGTCGCTGGCCCAGCCCGCGCCACTGCCGCGCTGGAATACGCGATCGGAATCCAGGACCGCACCAGCCGGGCAGGAGTCGTCCGTTGCCAGACGTGCGTAGATCGGACCGAAATCCGGCGCGGTCGCCGTCATCAGCTGCTCGAAACTGTCGATGACGAAATAGGTCTTCTGGTAGGTGTCGATCCGATAGCGGGTGCGCATGATCCGCTCGAGGTCGAAGCCAATCCGGTTGGGGGCGTCCGACTCCAGCGAATACAGGCTTTCGCCGGTGGACGAGACGATGCCGCTGCCGTAGATGCGCAGGTCGTCGGCGCGCCCGCTGTTGCCTTGGCGGATCAGGCCGAATTCGACCGTGTACCAGTACAGGCGGGTCAGGTTCACCAGCGCTTCGGGGCCGATTGCGTGTGCCTTGACGCCGCCGCGGCCGTAGGCGGCCATGTAATCGGCGAACATCGGGTTCATCAGCAGCGGTACGTGCCCGAACAGGTCGTGGAACAGGTCGGGCTCGGCCAGGTAGTCCAACTGCTCGGGCTTGCGGATCCACCACGTCACCGGGAAGCGGCGGTTGGCGAGGTGCTCGAAGAAGGTCAGTTCTGGCAGCAGGCCTTCGACCCCGACCAGGGTCCAGCCAGTGGCCTGTTGCAGGATGGTGTTGAGCGCGTCGAACTTCGGGATCGCATCGGGCGTCATTCCCATCGCATCCTGCGCGACCAGGAATTCATCGCTGGCGCGGCCGACCAGCAGCTTGCGCTGGCGTGCGAACAGCTGGGCCCAGACGGCATGGTCGACCGCGGTATAGGCGGCCCACGGTTGTTCGATTACGGCGGTGGTGTAAACCGGCACGTAGCCCTTGTCGGTGTGCTGGTGCTCGACATGCCCGGGTGTATCACCGGTTACGTTCATCACTGCATCCTCAGGTGCGAGCCGGCAGTTTACTCTGCGGCGCGGTGTGGACCGATGCGCACGATCGGCGCCTTCTCAACCTGTCAGGAGTGCACACATGGCGACTGCCAAGACCACGAAACCGGGACCGGCTGCAGCAGCTGCAAAAACCCTGCGTTCGACCGAAACCGCGAAGGCTTCGAAGTCCGCCGCCGGCAGCGCACTGGCGCAAAGCCGCAGCCCCGGCAAGGACACTGGCGCCAAGGCCGCGACGGCCGCTTCCAGGACCTTGCGCGATGGCCGTACCGCCGCCGCCTCCAAATCCGCGGCGGGCAGCGCACTGGCGCAGACCGGCAAGGCCAAGGCCAAACGCTAGGGATGGGTAAAACGCGCGCCGAAGAAGTCACCGGCGTTCCATTGCACAGGCGTGGCGGCATTGCCCAGCAGCAGGCCAAGCCGGGCGTTCAGGCGTGCCAGTCGCGCCGCGTCGCCGTACTGGATCGGCTGCAGGATGTCATCGCACGGCTGGTGGTAGCAGCGGCGCAGGAATTCGCGCTGCGCCAGCTTCGGCAGGGTGTGGACGTCGGCGGGTTTGCCGGCGCTGGACGCGGCCGGGATGATGCCGCCGTCGAGATACAGTGCCGGGATACCGGCGCGCACAAACGCGTACTGGTCGCTGCGCACGAATACCGCCTCCTCCGGAAAAGGATCCGCCGACACCCGCACGCCGAGATCGCCAGCGGCCTGGGCTAGCGCCGCTTGCAGGCTCGAATGGGTCGCGCCGATCGGCACCACGTCACGGGTCGGTGCCAGCAGCATCGGCATGTCGAGGTTGATGTCCGCGACCAGCTGCGTCGGCGGATGGGTCGCAAACCATTGCGCGCCGAGCAGTCCCTGCTCCTCCGCGGTCAACGCGACGAACAGCAGCGAACGCCGGGGTGACGTTTTTTTGTCGCGCAGCTGGCGCGCGGTTTCCAGCACGATCGACACCCCGAGCGCATTGTCGAGCGCACCGTTGAAAATCGTGTCCGGATGCGACTTGTCCGGGTGCAACGCATCGCCGCTGACCGGCATTGCGATCCCCAGGTGATCCAGGTGCGCGCTGAAGACCAGGGCCTGCGCGCGGAGCGCGGCGTCGCGGCCGGGCAGCCGCGCCACCAGGTTGCGACTGTCGAGCGGCTCGATGTGGCTGCGCGCCGCCAGCACCAGCGTCACCGGCAAGGCGAAGCCGTGCAGCTGGTCGGCCTGTGCGGCCTTGGCCAGGGCCGCGGCGGTATGGCCGCTGCCGTCGAACAGCAGGTCGGCGGCCGCGGCGCTAAGGCGGGCGACCACCCGCAGCTGCGGCAAGGTATCGATGCCGTGGCCGTCGGCGCCGCGCAGGCGCATGCCGGGGCGCTGCCAGTGGCCGGCCTGCTCGGCCCATGGCGTGCGCGCCTCATCCTCGGCGGTGTCGACGAACACCACGCCGATCGCGCCGCGTGCGGCCAGCGCCCGTAGTTTTTCAGCGTTCGACGCATAAAACGCGCGGCGATCGATATCGAAGCGCTGCGGCGCGCCCCCGAGCACCACCGCGATCCTGCCGTGCAGGTCGAGCCCGGCCAAATCGTCGTGCTGGAGTTCCGGCGCGGAGATTCCTTGCCCGACAAACACCGCCGGCGCGCGCACCGCACTCTCGGCCGCGTCGAAATCAGGTTCCGGCAGGAAGTGATCGCGGAAGCGCAGGGTGATCGTGCGATCGGCGCGCACCACGTCGAAGCGGGCGCCGTCGGCAAGCCTGGTCGCCCTCAGCAGCGGCACGCGTTGCGAGAACGTGCCGCTGTCGCCGGCCGGTTGCAGCCCGAGCGCACGAAAGCGCGCGACCACGTAGTCCGCCGCGCGCTCGAACCCGGGCGTGCCGGTGGCGCGACCCTGCATCGCATCGTCGGCGAGCGCGCGCACGTCGGCCTGGATGCGGGTGGCGGCCGGGTCCTGCGTCGTGGCCGGCGTTGCCGCGGTGGCGGGCGTGCGTTGGCAGGCGACGAGCGCGAGCAAGCCGAGTACGAGCAACCGCGGGCGGTGTCGTTCGACGTGGCGGGCGATGGGCATGGTGGCCTTCCGCAAGAGTTGCGCGACGCTAGCACAGGCGGGTTTGCCGACGCGTGGCGCGGACCTGAAAATGACGGCGTGCGAAAGCGCTCAGTCGTCGCGTGGGAAACGCAGCACGACGCCAGCTTCCGGCGGGGTCGGACGGCGCCACAGCACCGGCACGTCATCCGGTCGCGGTGGTTCGAGCGAATCGCGCTTCTCGCGCGCCGATTGCGCGGCGGCTTCCTCCTCCAACTCCCATGAGTAGCGTTTGCGCGGCGCCAGCGGGTCGCTGCGCCGGAACCACAGCGCCGCAATGACACCGGCCAACGCGCCGCCCAGGTGCGCCTGCCACGACACGCCGGGCTCGTGCGGCAACACCGTCAGCAGCATCCCGCCGTAGAGGAAGAACGCGATCATCGCTGCTGCGATCGCCGGGCGGTCGCGGCGCAGCAGCCCCAGCGTGAACACCAGGAACATCAATCCGTGGGTGAGCCCGCTGGCGCCGAGGTGATGCGTGCCCGCCTCGCCGAGCAGCCATGCGCCGAGCCCGGATCCGATCCACAACAGCGGCAGCGCCCGCAGCGTCGCGCGCGGGTAGACGGTGCCGGCGAGGGTCCCGAGCAGCAGCAGCGAGACCGCGTTGGCGCCGAGGTGTTCGGGCGAACCATGCAGCAGTGGCGCCGTCAGCACCCCGAGCAGGCCGCGCCACTCTTGCGGTGCAATCGCCAAGCTGCTCCAGTCAAACGCATGCTGCGCCGCGAACACGACCGCCAGCAGCAGCACGAACCCCAGGCTTGCATTGAGCGCGCGCTGCAGGCGCCGGCGGTCGAGGGCGCGCTGGGCCGGGGTGTCGGGGATGGGCTCGGGCGTCGACAGGTGCATGACGGCAGGATGGCGGCGGAACGCGCGGATGCAAGGTGCGTCCCTGCCCCGACGTGGCCGGCAAGAGAAAAGCCGCCGCGTAGAATGCGCTGATGAATGACGCACTGCCGACGGTCCGCCTGCGCAACGCCTGGCGTTCCAGCCATCCGTGGATTTTCCAGAAGCTGGTCGAGAAACCGGTCGCCAAGCCCAAGCCCGGCAGCATCGTCGAGATCATCGGCGTGGATGGCGAATGGATCGGCCGCGGTTTCTACAACGGCCACTCGCGCATCGCATTGCGCATCCTCGAGACCGACCGCGACGTCGCGGTTGATGCGGCATGGTTCGCGCGCAAGATCGCCGCGGCGGTGTCATTGCGGCGCGATGTGCTGCAACTCGATGCGGTGTCCAACGCGTGGCGGGTGGTGCATTCGGAAGGCGACGGCCTCAGCGGCCTGGTGGTCGATCGCTACGGCGACCTGCTGGTGGTCGAATACTTCAGCGCCGGCATGTTCCGCCAGCGCGAATGGATCTACGAGGCGTTGCGACAGCAATTTCCCGGTTGCCGCTTCCACGCCTTCGCCGACGAGCATGTGCAGAAGCAGGAGAGTTTCGACTTCAAGCCCTGGAACAGCGCCGGCAGCGGACCCGCGGCACCCGCGATCATCACCGAGCACGGCATCCGCTTCCGCGCCGATCCGGCCGGCGCCCACAAGACCGGGTTCTTCGCCGACCAGCGCGACAATCGGCAATGGCTGTCGCAGCACGTCGCCGGCAAGCGCGTGCTCGACATATGCTGCAACACCGGCGGCTTCGGCGTGTACGCCGCGGTGCGCGGCGCCGACGAAGTCGTCGGCATCGACATCGACGAGGACGTGCTGGCGATCGCCAAGGGCAATGCCAAACTCAACATGCCGTTCGAACGCTGCGCCCAAGTCAAGTTCGTGCAGGCCGACCTGTTCCCCTGGCTGCGCGATGCCGGCAATCGCGGCGATTTGTTCGACGTCGTCATCCTCGATCCCGCCAAGCTGACGCGCGACCGCGAGCAGGTGATCCCGGCGCTGAAGAAATACCTGGACATGAACAAGCTCGCGCTCGGCGTGGTCAAGCCGGGAGGACTGCTGGCGACGTTTTCCTGCACCGGCCTGGTCAGCGAGGAGGAATTCCTCGGCATGCTGCGCCGCGCCGCGTTCTATGCCGGACGCAAAGTGCAGATCCTGAAGATCGCCGGCGCCGGGCCCGATCATCCATTCCTGGCGGACGTGCAGGAATCGCGCTACCTGAAGGCCGCGTTCTGCCGGGTGCTGGATTGAGGGTGCCGGGGAAAGCCGCCGCGGGCTGATGCCACGGTTGGAGCCGTCGCGATGATCTCAACGAATCCGCGTGGCGAAACGGTTGCCGACATGGCGGCTGAGGTAGGTGCTCAAGCCATGGCCTGCGCGCGCAATCACCTTCATGCGGCTGACGTGGCGCCGCCCGGGACAATCGTGGCTGTACAGATAGACGCTGCCATCGACGAACTCGATCGCGATGGCGTCGGCCATCACCGCGTAAGCCACCACTCCGGAATGACCGCCCTGGTTCAGGTAACGGTGAAACGGCGGCATCTTCAACGCAGTTTGCGCAGTTGCGGATTCCATGCCGGCTGATGCTAGGGCGCGACAGGTGTGCGGGTGATGAAGTGGCGCAGTCCATGAGACGGCGGCGGCTACACTGGCGACATGCCCATCACGACATTGATTCTGGTCCTCCTGGTCGCGGTCATCATCGTGATCGCGCTCCTGGTGGCGCTATTGCGCCGCCGCCCTGAAACGCTGCTCGAAAGCCACCGGGTGGCGCTGGAGCAGGCATTGCGCACCGAGCAGCGCGATGGCCGCAGCGAATTGCGCCAGCAGCTCGACAGCTTGTCGCTGCAGCAGGAGCAGCGCATCGACGGCTTCGGCGCCCGCCTGGACCTGCTGCGCGAAACCCTCAACGAGGACGCCCGCAAGGCGCGTGCCGAGCACGTGCTGGCGTTGCGCGAGTTCGCTGCGGCGCTGGACCACCGCATCGGCGAACTGACCCGCAACAACGAGGCCCGGCTGGGCGAAATGCGGGTCACCCTGGAAGCGCGCTTGCGCGAGCTGCAGGCCGACAACGCGCAAAAGCTCGAACAGATGCGCGCCACCGTCGACGAGAAACTGCACGCGACGCTGGAGACGCGCCTGACCGAAAGCTTCGGCAATGTCACCACGATGCTGGCGCAGGTGCACCAGGGTCTGGGCGACATGAACAAACTCGCCGCCGATGTCGGTGGACTGCAACGGGTGTTGACCAACGTCAAGTCGCGCGGCGTGTTCGGCGAGGTGCAGCTGGCCGGATTGCTCGAGCAGGTGCTGGCGCCGGACCAGTACGCGGCCAATGTCGCGACCATTCCCGGCAGCAGCGAGCGGGTCGAGTTCGCCGTGCGGTTTCCGGGTTCCACCGCCGATGCCGTGGTCTGGTTGCCGATCGACGCCAAGTTCCCGCGCGAGGATTACGAGCGCCTGCTCGATGCGCAGGAACGCGCCGATGTCGATGCCGCCCGCGCTTCGGGCGATGCACTGGAACGCCGGGTACGGCTGGAGGCTGCGCGCATCTGCGACAAGTACGTCGCCGCGCCGCACACCACCGAATTCGCGATCCTGTTCCTGCCGACCGAAGGGCTGTATGCGGAAGTGTTGCGGCGGCCGGGCCTGGTCGAGGCCTTGCAGCGCGACTGCCGGATCGCGGTCGCCGGCCCGACCACCCTGCTCGCGCTGATGACCAGTTTCCAGATGGGGTTCCGCACGCTTGCGATCGAGAAACGCTCCAGCGAGGTCTGGCGCACGCTGAGCGTGGTCAAGACCGAGTTCGGCAAGTTCGGCGACGTGCTTGAGGGCGTCCGCAAGAAACTCGAGGAAGCCGGCAACAAGATCGAGCAGACCGGCGTGCGCACGCGCGCGATCCAGCGGCAATTGCGCGACGTCGAATCGCTGCCGGACGAGGACAGCCAGGCACTGCTCGGACTGGCTGCCGAAGAGAACTGAGCCACGGTGCAGCGCCGGGCGCTACCCGACTCCCTTCAGCGGTCAACTACCTGGAGTGCGTCAACCGAACAGGGCGCTGCGCGCGGGCGCCGGAGACGCTCAGTGAATCCTGCTCGGCATGACGTCTGCCGGCGTCGTCGAATCGTCCTGCAGGTACGCCGGCAGCGCGTCGTCGCTCTTCTGCTGGCGATCACCGAAGATCTGGTAGTGCCGCCGCTGCATCCAGGCATCGCGGAACAGTGCGTATTCGTCGGTGGCGCCTTCGCGCATGCTGTCGACCGCGAACAACTGGGTGCGCACGTCGACCAGCTGCAGGCCCTGCAGGAAGGCGCGGGCGGGAGCGTCGTTGACCTGGCGCAGCGGCGCCAGCGGCGAGTCGCCGATCAACCCGACCACGTCGCGCACGGTGCGCGGGCCGAACAGTGGCAGCTCGACATAGCGCGAACGCTTCCAGCCCCAGATGCCGAGGGTCTGGCCGAAGTCCTCGCTGTGATGCGGCAGGTGCGCGTCGCTGGCCGGATCCAGCAGGCCGCCCATGCCCAGGGTGAGGTTGAGCGCGAACCTGCCTGCGGCCTGCGCGGCCTGCTTCGGCTGGCCTTGCAGCATTGAATTCACCGCGCTGACCGGCTGGCCGAGGTTGCTGAAGAAGTTGCCGACGCCCAGGCGCAGCGGCCGCGGCACGACCTTGACATAGGCCTTGGCCAGCGGCGTGGCGATGCGGTGGTCGATGACATTGTTGAACGCGTGCACGCGCCGGTTCAGCGGTTCCCACGGGTCGTAGCTGGCCGGCAATTCCGCCGGTGGCGGCAGGGTCGGATCGGCGACCGGGTTGTAGTCCTGGGTTGCGTTGCCGTGGAGCGCGTCGTAGTCCTGCTCCGCCTGGGTGCGCGGGTCCGCCTGCTGTGTCGCGGGCGTTGGCGCCGCTGCGGGTGAGGCGGGCATTGTGGGGGCCTGCGCATGCGCGGAGGCCGCCGTCGTCAACAGCGCCAGCGCCAGCAGGAGCCGGGTCGGTGTGGGGGTGGTCATGCGCGCAGTGTAGTGGCTGCCCGTCCGCGCCGGAATCACGTCGCGTAGTCCAACGCCGGGCTCAGCCGGTAGGCCGCGCGCAGTGACGCCAGGCCAGCCGGGTCGCCCTCGATGGCGACGGCGCCCGCGCGCTGCGCCAATTCGGCCAGCAAGGCGACCCCGGCGCTGTCGACCCGGCCAACGCCGGCCAGGTCGAAGCGGCGCACGCCGGCCAGCAGCGCCAGCGCCGGTTTCCACAGGCCGGCGATGGCGCCCGCGACCAGGTCGCCCTGGAAGCGCAAGCTCTCCGCCTCGCGCTGCAAGGACGGCGGTGCGCCTGACGCGGACTCAGCGCTTGGCATCGGCCTGCAGCTGGCCGCTGCGCAGGTCGTCCGCGACCTGCTTGATCGACTTGTGGGTCAATTCACCGTCGAACTGCTGGCGGAAGGTCTGCACGAAGGACACGCCTTCGACCATCACGTCGAACACCTTCCAGGTGCCACCCGACCTGCGCATCAGGTAGTCGACCGGAATGGGCTCTCCGCCGCTGCGCAACATCTCGCTCGCGACCTTGACCCCGAGGCCGCGCGGCAGCGTCGTCTCCGACTTCACCCGCACCCGCAACTGGGTGTTGAAGTCCAGCAGCGAGGAGCCGTAACGCTGCATCAGGTTGTCGGCGAGTGCGTCGGCAAACAGTTTGACGTCGGCATCGTCGGCGCCGCGGCCATGGCGGCCCAGCACCTGGCGCGCGGCGTAGTCGCGGTCGAACATCTGGCTGAATTCGCTGGACACGAACTGGCGCAGCGCGGTGCGATTCCTGGTGAACTCGGGGCGGCGCTTTTCCAGCGTGGTCAGCACGCGCTGGCTGTTGTCGAGCACCAGCTGGCTGGGCGAGCCTTGTGCCGGCGCGATGGCGGCAATGGCGGGCTTCTTGGCCATTGCAGGCGCCGCGATCAGGGCGCCGGTGACCAGGGCGGAGGCGATGACAAACGACAGGAGGGTGCGTTTCATGGGGTGGGTGCTTCCGTAGGGGGCGGAGTCGAGCCGGTGGTGGGTGGCGTGCTGGCGGCGTCCGGCGCCGCGGGTTTGCCGCCGCCACCGAACATGTATTTGCCGACCATCTGGATCAGGTCGACCGCAGGGGTGGTGAAGGCGATCTCGTCGCCCGGTTTCAACGATTGCGGATCGCCGCCGGGCTGCAGGCCAATGTAGCTTTCGCCGAGCAGGCCGCCGGTGAGGATGCCCGCCGCCGTGTCCGCCGGCAGGTTCTTGTAGCGGTCGTCGATGGCCAGGGTCACGATGGAATCGAATTTGACCGGGTCCAGCTGAATGTCGGCCACGGTGCCGACCACGACGCCGCCGATCTTGACTGGCGCGGCCGCGCGCAGCTGGCCGAGGTTGGTGAAACGCGCCTTCAGCGGATAGCTGTGCTGGCCGAAGCCGAACTTGCCGTTGGTGGTGGCGACGGCCAATACCAGCAGCGAAGCCAGCGCCAGCAGCAGGAAGGCGCCGACGGCGAACTCAAGACGGGGACCGCGAACGCTCATGGGTGGACTCCGGGGCAAGTCATTTTGTGGCAAGTCACTTGCCGAACAGGAAGGCGGACAGCACGAAATTGAACATGAGTACCAATAGCGAGGCATTCACCACCGCGCGCGTGGTCGCGATCGAGGTGCCCTCGACGGTCGGCTCGGCGTGGTAGCCGACATAGGAGGCGACCAGCGCGGCGGTGCCGCCGAACACCGCCGACTTCTCCAGCGCAACGAGGAAGTCATGGCGGAAATCCACCGCGTCTTTCAACACCTGCCAGAAGGTGCCGGCATCGATGCCGATCACGTGCACCGCCTCGAAATAGCTGGCGCTGATCGCCAGGCTGCAGAAAAAACCGGTCAGCAGCGGTACGCAGATCACCGCCGCCCAGAATCGCGGCGCCACCGCTTTCGCGATCGGATCGATCGCCATCAACCCGAGCGCGGTGATCTGGTCGGTGGCACGCATCAGCCCGAGCTCGGCGGCGATCGAACTGCCGGCGCGGCCGATGAACAACAGCGCGGTCAGTACCGGCGCGAGCTCCCGATACAGCCCGAGCCCGACCAGCGCACTGATCTGGTTGCTGGCGCCGTAGGTCTCGAGCGCGCGGTAGCCCAGCAGCGTCACCGACAGGCCGACGAAGGCGCCGCCGACCGCGATGATCGGCAGCGAGCGCGCGCCGATCTTGTAGATCTCGCGGATGAGCTCGGCGAAGAAATCGCGGGTCGGCGTCGAGGCGCGCAGCACCGACAGCGAGAACAAGCCGGCGCGGCCAAGCGAGCGGGTGGCGGCGACGAAGGGCATCAGGCGGGTCCTGGGCCGAGCGCCGCAGGCGCTGGTCGCAGGGCGGCCGCGGCGCGCGCGCTGGCGTCGAAGGCGGCACCACTATCGAAGGCGATGGGGCCATCGGGCTCGCCACGCAGGAACTGCAGCACCAATGGATCGCTGGTCGCCCACAGCTCCGCCGGCGTGCCCGAGAACACGATGCGGCCGTTGGCGATCACGATCGCGCGATCGGCGATGGGCAGGGTTTCGTGGACATGGTGGGTGACGATGATGCTGGTCAGGCCGAGGCTGGCGTTGAGGCGCGCGATCAGACTCATGATCACGCCACTGGCGATCGGATCCAGTCCGGTCAGCGGCTCGTCGTAGATCATCAGCGGCGGATCCAGCGCCAGCGCGCGGGCCAAGGCAACGCGTCGCGCCATGCCGCCGGACAGTTCGCGCGGATACAGCTCGGCGGCGGCGCGCAGGCCGACCGCATGCAGTTTCATCGCCACCAGGCGATCGATCACCGGCGCCGGCAGCGTGGTGTGGGTGCGCAACGGCAGCGCCACGTTGTCGGCGACGCTCAGATCGGTGAGCAGGCCGTTGCCCTGCAGCAGGACACCAATACTCTTGCGCAACTGCAGCAGTGCGCGTTGCTGGCGCGGCAGTGGCGCGCCGAGGATCTCGATCGTGCCTGCGGCCGGCTCCAGCTCGCCGGTCAATGCCGCCAGCAGCGTCGACTTGCCGCTGCCCGATGGACCCAGCACCGCGGTCACGCTGCCGCGCGGCACCACCAGGTCGATGCCATCGAGCACGACGTGGCCGCCGCGTTCGAGGCGAACGGCGCGCAGGCGGACGGCGGGGGAATCGATGATCATCGGCAAGGACACCGGGGCAAGGGCACAGGCGGAGCGCAAACGCGTGGCAGCTTGGCGGCCGCCTGCTGAACAGGGCCGGAGTGGCGGCCCCGGCGCGCGCCGGATTATCGCATCCGGGCGGCACGCCGCCGGGTCGGCCACGCGTATCGCGCCGTGCGACGTCGCTCCGGCATCATGCAGTGATGCAGCAGCGCCCGCCCCGACAATCCACGCCCCGACGCCCGTGGTGATCCCCCGACCCGCGGACGCCGCCGGCGTCCGCCAGTTCCGCCTGATCCATTCCAACGCACTGGACGTGCTGGCCGGCGTGCTGGCCGCGCGCCTGCGCGCGCCGCTGGCCGGCGACGACTGGCTGCGACCGGAACTGGTGCTGGTGCCGCAGGCCTCGATGCGGCGCTGGCTGCAGCAGGCCCTCGCCGAGCACAGCGGCATCTGCGCCAACGTGCGCTTCCTGACCCCGGGCGAATTCGTCGACGCGGCGCTGGACGCCAACCTCGGCGCCGCTGCCCGCGACGCGCGCCTGCGGCCGCAGACACTGCGCTGGTCGCTGCTGCAACGGCTGTGGGCGGCGCCGCCGCCGGCGTGGCGCGGCTTCATCGCCGGCGACGGCATCGCCGATGGCGGCCGCCGCGCGTGGTCGCTGGCCTGCGCGCTGGCGACCACGTTCGAAAAATACCAGGCTTGGCGGCGCGACCTCTTGCTGCGCTGGGAAGCCGGCGCCGAGCCCGACGACCCGCAGGCGCAGCTCTGGCGTCAGCTCGCGGCCGGGCGTGGGCATCGCGCGCGCCGCATCGGCGAGTATCTGGCGCGTTTCGGCACGGACGGGGGGCAGGTGCCTTCCGGTCTGCCGCCGCGGCTGTCGGTGTTCGCCTGCCAGAACGTCTCGCCAGATGTATTGCAGGTGATCGCCAGCCAGTCGCGCGCCGGCTTGCAGGAGTTCTACCTGCACACGCCCAGTCGCGCGTTCTGGGGTGACCTCGCGCGCTGGTCACAGGACTACGTGCCGGCCGACGACGGCGCGTTCGCCACCGGCAATCCGCTGCTCGCCGGCTGGGGCCGGGCCGAACGCGACTTCATCGCTGCGCTGGGCAGTGGCGAAGCGGTGCATGCGGACTACGAAACCCCCGCGTTCGTCGAACCGCCACGCACGACCCTGCTCGGTCGCCTGCAGGCCGACGTGCTCGACAACCTCGATCCGGTCGATTCGCTGCGCGGCGATTCGCACTGGCCGCGCGCAACGGTTCATCGCGACGACCCCAGCCTGCAGTTCCACGCCTGCCACACCCGCGTCCGTGAAGTGCAGGTGCTGCATGACCAGCTGCGCGCGCTGCTCGAGGCGCCCGCGCCCGATGGCGGCGCGCGCCTGCAGCCGCGCGAGATCGCGGTGCTCGCGCCCGACATCGACCTGTACGCGCCGCACATCGAGGCGGTGTTCGGCGGCGCGCTGGGCAGCGCGCGCGAGTTGCCGTACACGATCGCCGATACCAGCCCGCTGGCCAGCGAGCCGCTGGCCGACGCGTTCGCGCGCCTGCTCGACCTGCCGCTGCGCGCGCCGTCGCTGGCCGACGTGATCGACCTGCTGGCGGTGCCCGCGATCGCCGAACGTTTCGGCATCGATGATGCGATGCGCGGCAGCCTGCAGGGCTGGCTGCAGGCCGCCGGCGCGCGTTGCGGCTTCGATGCCGGCGAAGCTGTCACCGGCGAAGGCGGCGACGACAACGCCTACACCTTCGCGTTCGCGCTCGACCGGCTGTTGCTTGGCTACGCCTCGGGCGACGACAGCGACATCGCCGGCCCCTCGACAGGCTCAGGACGGGCGATTGCGCCGTGGCCGGAACTGGAAGGCCAGTCGGCGCTCGCGCTCGACGCGCTGCTGCGGGTGATCGCACGCCTGCGCGAGGCGACACGCGCGCTGGCCGGGCCGCATCCGCCGCAGGAGTGGGCGGCGCGCCTGGACCAGCTGCTGCTGGCGCTGTTCGGCGAGGAGCCGCGCGACCCGCGTGACGTGCGAACGCTGGCGCGCCTGCGCAGCGCGATCGCCGCGTTTGCCGAAGGCGCGACCGACGCAGGTTTCGTATTGCCGGTCGAGCACGCAGTGGTGCGCGACCAGCTGCTCGCCGAGCTGCGCGCCGGCGATGCGCGTGCGCCGTTCCTGTCCGGCGGCATCTGTTTCGGGCGGATGGTGCCGATGCGGCTGATCCCGTTCCAGGTGATCTGCCTGCTGGGGATGGACGATGGCGCGTTTCCCGGCAGCGACGCGCGCGATCCGCTCAACCGCATCGTGCAGGCGCTGGCCACGCCCGAGCGCCGCGTCGGCGATCCGTCGCGGCGCGACGCCGATCGCTATCTGTTCCTGCAGCTGTTCGCCTCGGCCGGACGCAACTTCTACCTCAGTTGGCAAGGCATCCATCCGCGCGACGGCAGCGCGCGCGCACCGGCCTCGGTGGTCGCCGAACTGCTGGACACTGCCGCGTGCTACCACACCGGCAATACCGATGACGTCCGCGCGGAACTCGTCGTGCGGCATGCGTTGCAGCCGTTCTCGTCCGCCGCGTTCGGCGCAGCGCACGTCGATGAATCCGCAGGCGACCCGCGCCGCTTCAGCTTTGATGCGCGCTGGGCGCTGTCGGCGACGCCGCCACGGTCTTCGCTGCCGGTGTTCGCGGCGCCAGACATTCCGGCACACGCAGACGCCGTGCACGTCGATGCAAATTCGGTGCTCGGCCTGGACGCGCTGCGGCATGCGTTCACGCAGCCGCAGGCGCTGTACCTGCGCGAAGGTCTCGGCCTGCGCCTGCCCGAGGAGGAACCGCCGCTCGCCGACCACGAACCGTTCGGCGAACCCGATGGGCTGGCCGCCCATGGCCTGCGCACGCAGGTGTTCGCGGCGTGGTTGCACGCCGGCGAGCGTCCGGACGTGGCGGCGTTGCATGCGCACCTGCTCGCGCGTGCGCAGGTCGCGCCGGGGGCCGACGGGCGCGCTACGCTGGCGCGGCTGCTGGAGGTGATCGCGCCGTTCGCGCAGGCGGCGCTCGCCGCCGGTTTCCGCGGCGCCGGGGAATCGATTCCGGTGGAACTGGCGTTGGGTGACGTCACCCTGGTCGGACGCCTGCGCGACGTGTATCCGCAGGGCGCGCTGCGGGTCGCGCTGTGCAATGGCGGCGTGCATGGCGGGCATGTGTTGCGGCATCGTCTGGATGCGCTGGTCGCCTCCGTGCTCGGGCTGTCGGTGCAGCAGCTGCGCGGCGCGAAGAGCAAGGATGACCCGCCCGAACTCGACACGCTGCTGCGCCTGCCGGCGGACGACGCGCGCGCCGCGCTGCGCAGCCTGGTCGCGTTGCAGCGCAGGATGCGTCTGGCGCCACTGCCGTTCCTGCCGAAAAGCGGTTTCGCGCTGTGGAGCGCCGAGACCCCGGAACGCGGACTGCGCGACGCACGCATGCAGTGGGTGGGCGGGGATTACGCGCACGCCGAATCCGACGCCTCCACGCAATTGGCATTGCGCGGTCGCGATCCATTTGTCGATAACGACCTGGCATCGCGCGCGACATTCATTGCAGCCTGCAATACGATCTTCGGCGCGTTGACGCAAGGCACGCCGTTCGACGCGGACGCAGTGCTGGCATGAGCGACCCCATCTTCGACACCCGCCTGGACGCGCGCACGCTGCTGGAGGCCAGCGCCGGCACCGGCAAGACCTACGCGCTGGCCGGGCTGTTTGTACGCGCGGTACTGCTCGACCGGCGCCGCGTGCCCGAGATCCTGGCCGTCACCTACACCGTGGCCGCCACCCAGGAGTTGCGCGCGCGGGTGCGCCTGCGTCTGCAGCAGGCCGCGCAACTCGCCGCGCAATGGCAGAACGGCGACCCGGCGCTGCGCGATGGCGACGATGCCGAAACCGCCTTGCTGCGGCGCCTGCTGCATGACGCGCTCGCGCTAGGACGCGAAACGTTGCCGGCGCTACGCCAGCGCCTGGCTGGCGCCGCGCGCGACATCGACCTGGCCGCGATCCACACCATCCATGGCTTCTGCCAACGCCTGCTCGCCGAACACGCGGTCGACACCGGGCAGCCGCTGCTGGTCGCCGAGCTGGAAACGCGCAACCG
>JANMAO010000197.1:0-2336 GCA_031359875.1 Lysobacter sp. | reverse complement strand
GCCTCGAGCGCCTGGGCGCGAAGAAGATCACGCTGGGGTCGAGGATGCTGTTCGCATCGCAATGCGTTGTGTTGATCCACCATGAGTTGGATCAGCGATAGCTCGACGCTGACCGCTGTTCGCCGCGCCTCAAGGCAGGCTCACGCCCGCCGCACGCGGGTTTTTGATTGGCGCTGTTTCCGGCATCAGCACGATGGCGACCAATCCCAACGCGACGCCACCGACCATGTACCACGCAGGCGCCAGATTGTTGCCGGTGATGTGCGTCAGCCAGTTCACCATGAACTGCGTGGATCCGCCGAAGATGGAAATCGCGATTGCGTAAATCAGTGACAGCGAGCCCGCACGCACCCGGTGCGGTAGCGATTCGGTGATGGTGACCAGCACCGTTGCGCTGGAAAGCGTGGACGCCACCGCCAGGATCACTGATGCGCCGTAGAGTGCTGCGCCGGTGCGCAGGCTGGCGAGCAGCCAGAACGAGGGAAAGATCGCGAGCAGCAGCACGATCCACGGCACGATCATGACCGGCTTGCGGCCGAAGCGGTCGGACAACCAACCGCTGATTGGATCGCAGACGACTCCGCACAAACCGACGACGGCAGTCGCTCCCAGGGCCAGGTTCGCCGGCATGCCAAGGGTGGAACCGGCGTAGGTCGTCATGTAGTCGAGGATGTAATTGGTAGTTGTGGCAGCGGCGAGCATCGCCAGGCTCAAGGCGACGATCTGGCGGTAACTACGGCGCCCGGCCACGTGGCCGCTTGTGGGCTGCGGGTCGGTGCGCAGCGTTTCGCCGAGGTTGCGACGCAGCAACAACCCGAATGGCACGATCAATCCGCCGACCAGCAACGCCGCGCGCCAGCCCCAGCGATCGAGCGACGCTGCATCCATCGAGTTGGCCAATCCGAAGCCGACCAGTCCCGCGACCATCACCGCGCCATCGGCGCTCATCGATTGCAGCGAGATATACAACCCGCGCCGCAACGGCGGAGCAGCTTCCATCATGAAGGCGGTGCTCGGGCCCACCTCCCCGCCCAGGGCGAACCCCTGCAACAGGCGAAACCCGACCACCAGCACCGGGGCGAGGACGCCGATCGATGCATACGAGGGCGTCAATGGCAGGCCGATCGTCGCGATGCCGATCAACGCGAAAGACAGCAGCATGGCCGGCTTGCGCCCCACCCGGTCACCCATGCGGCCGATCACCCACGCGCCCAGGGGCCGGGTGAGGAAGCCGGCGCCAAAAGTCGCCAGCGACGCCAGCAGGCTGGCGCCGCGCGTGTCGGAAGGGAAAAAGGTACGACCGATCTGCGCCGCGAAAAACGCATACGTCACGAAGTCGTAGAACTCCAGCGCATTGCCGACGCACACGGCAGCCACCTGCCGCGTGAGCGGCGGCGTTGAGCGCGCGTCAGCCACAGCCCCTGGACTGCGTCGAGCAGCTTCTTCCATCGAGCCCCCGTTTGCGCGGCCCGATTCCCGCGGCGCATCGCACTGTTCCGTCCACGCACCAACTTTACCCAATGACCAGGATGGCGCGCCTCCTGATGTTCACTCGCGCGTTTTTACGGGGCGTTGGACAGCGCTTCCAGCCGCGGCGTCCAGCCTGGCAGGCAGGTGATCCACGCACCGGCCTGGCAATGCGCGGCGCCGACGCGACGAAGCGCGAAGACCCGCTCGCGCGGGATGCCCGCGCGCGCATAGGCCGCGAAATCGCTTGAGGAATCCCCGTATGCGGCAGCGATGTCCCAGCCGTGCGCGCGGAAGTCATCTAGCACGCGGGCCTTGAACGCCGCCGGCGCCCGGTGCTCGGCCCGGCTGGTCGGCGCCACCAGGGCGCCCGGAGGAAACCCATGACGCGACAGGAACCCGGGCAACATGCCCTGCAGCACCGGCGCACGCGCGGTGAGGTAAACGATCTGGTGACCCTGCTCCGCATAACGCCGCGCGACGGCGGACGCGTCGGGACGCACGGAGAAAATCCGCGCCACGGTTGGCGTCAGGGTGCCGTCGATGTCGAACACCACCAGGCCTTGCGCACCGACGGCGGCCTGTGGGACGACCACCGCGGGCAGGTGCACGCACCCCGCAAGCGCCACCGCGAGGGCGGTGACGCCAAGCAGCGAGTAGCGGCGGGCGCGCAGTAGCTTGGGCATCGACGAGGACAGGGCGGGAGGGCGTGGGTCAGGGCACTCTAGCGGGTAAAACCTCCTCAACGTACTCGCAAGCCTCGTTGCGTTTGAATATTTTCTGACTCCACTTGTGAATCGCGATCGATGCGATGCGCACCGCGAACCAACCTGGCCGCTTTTTTCACATTTTTTCACGTTTTTTCAGTC
>JANMAO010000067.1:0-8746 GCA_031359875.1 Lysobacter sp. | reverse complement strand
CCCCCGATCGCATAGGCGCGCCCGAGTAAACGCGCGGCCGCCTTGAAGTCGCCGACGACCAGCGCCGCACGGATGCGCGTGCTCGATACGCGCTCGTCATCGGAGGACACCGGCGGAATATCGTCGGCAGAAAACCCGAGCCCCCGACCAAGCGTGCGCAGCATGCCGATGTCACCCGCACGGTCTCGACCGAAACGAAAACCCGGGCCAACCCAGACTTCGTGCGCAGATAGCCGGTCGACCAACACCTTGTGCACGAAGTCTTCCGCCGACATCGCCGCAAGTCGCGCATCGAAGCGCAGCAAGCCGAGCACGTCGATGCCCATTTCGCGCAGGCCTTCCATTTTTGCGCGCGGCAGCGTCAGTCGTGGCGGCGGCGTCGCCTGCGCGAAATACTCGCGTGGCAGTGGCTCGAAACTCACCGCGACAGCCGGCACGCCCAGGTTCTGCGCACGCGCAGCGGCGTGGCGCACCAGCGCGCGATGGCCCAGATGCAAGCCGTCGAAAGCGCCAATGCAGACCACGCTGCCTCGGGGGCACAACAGCCCGCCTTCGACGTCACGGAACAGCCTGTTCATTGAACCCTGAAGTATAGCCACCGTAGCCAAGACTCAATGTTCGCGCAGATCGCGCAGGCGGAAGCCCACCACCAGCATCGCCAGCAGGTAGATCGAGGCGCCACCGACCACCAGCAACCCCAGCCAGACAATGCGCTGCATCAGTGCGACCTGGGTGAAATCCGGCGCCCAGTGCAGCCCGAGCAGCACCGCCGCTGCCATCGCCACGCATGCGGACAGCAGCCGCAGCAGGAACCGGCCCCAGCCCGGCTGTGGTTCGTAGACGCCCGCCTGCTTCAACCAGCGCCAGAGCAGGGCCAGGTTGAGATAGCTCGCGACCGCGCTTGCGAGTCCGAGCGCGAAATGCAGCCCTGGAACCTTTGACAGCGCAATCCAGACGGAGCCTTGTTGCAACGCGGCGGGTACCCAGAGGTGATACAGGATCGCGAGGAAGATGACATTGAGCAGCATGTTCGCAATCAGGGACGCGATGCCTGCACGCACCGGCGTCCTGGTGTCCTGCCGCGCGTAAAACGCTGGCAGTACGACCTTGACGAGCGCAAATGCAGGCAGGCCGAAGCTCAGCCCGAAGACCGACAACGCCGCCATCCGCGTGCTGAATGCAGTGAACTGCCCGTGCTGGAAAAGTGTCGCCACCAGCGGCACCGACAGCAACATCAACCCCAGCATCGCCGGGAGCGCGATCATCAGGGTCGTGCGCAAGCCCCAGTCCAGCGCCTTCGAGAAGCCAGCGTGGTCGGTGTTGACATGATGGCGGGACAACGTCGGCAGGATTACCGTCCCCAACGCAATCCCGAAGACGCCGAGCGGCAATTCGAGGAAACGATCGGCCTGGGATAGCCAGGATTGCGAGCCAGTGACCAGCACTGAGGCGATCACGGTGTCGAACAACAGATTGATTTGGGCGATCGATGAGCCGAACAGCGTCGGCACCATCAGCCGCATCACCTTGCGCACGTCCGGATGTTTCGAACCCCAGCGCGGCAGCGCCAGCAGGTCCAGTCGCGCCAACTGCGGCAACAGAAACAGCAACTGCACAACGCCGCCGAACAGGATCGCCCAGCCCAATGCCAGGATCGGGGTCTGCAGCAGTGGCGCAAGCCAGAGAGCACTGGCGATCATGCACAGGTTGAGGATCACCGGCGCCAGCGCCGCCATGCCGAAGCGATGGAAGCTGTTCAGCGCCCCGCCCGCCAATGCAGTCATCGAGACAAACAGCAAGAATGGGAACGTCAGCCGCAGCAACTGAACGGTGAGATCGAACTTCTGCGGCTGGACCATCGCGCCGGGTGAGAACAACATCACCACCTGCGGCGTGAAGATCATCCCCAGGCCCACGATCACCAGCAGCACCCCGCCCAGGGTCCCGGCCGTGCGCGAGATCAGGACCTTCAAATCCTCGTGCGGACGGGTTTCCTTGATCTGGGTGAACACCGGCACGAACGCGGTGGTGAACGAGCCTTCGGCGAACAACCGTCGCATGAAGTTCGGAATCCGGAACGCCACCCAAAACGCATCGGTGGCGGCACTGACGCCAAACACGCTGCTGATCACGATGTCCCGCAGCAGCCCGAACACCCTGCTGACCATGGTCATGCTGCCGAATGACAGCAGCCCCCGGAGCATGTTGGGACGGGTCATCGGCGCGGCCCCCGATTTCCGGGGCTTCCGACGTTGACGCAAGTGGCTGAATCGCCCATACTTTCCTGTCTACCGGGTCGGATACCCGCTCTTCCGATCCAGTTCTGCAACCAAATTTTCCGCAACCAAATTCTCAGGATTCCATCGTGGCCAACATCAAGTCCGCCAAGAAGCGCGCCAGACAGGCTGTCGTGCGCAACGCCCGCAACGCCGGTCAGCGCTCGATGCTGCGCACCGCCGTCAAGAAGGTGCTGAAGGCGCTCGACGCCAACGACGCCGCTGGCGCGCAAGCCGCGTTCGCCGTCGCACAACCCATCCTCGATCGGTTCAGCGCGCGTGGACTGATCCACAAGAACAAGGCCGCCCGCCACAAGAGTCGCCTGACCGCCCGCATCAAGGCGCTCAAAGCTGCCTGAAGCGACTTGGTTGGCACGCTGCTCACCAGAATGCTGTTGACCAGCATGTGCAAAAAACCCGGCTCCGGCCGGGTTTTTTGATGCCTGACGGATCAGGTCAGACAGCATCGCTGCCGCTAAGCGATTTGTCCTGCGGCTGCTGGCCAAGGACTTGCCCGCTCTGGGCGGCGGCGAGTTCCGCCGCATCCTCGCGCAGCCGATCGAAGAACGCCTGGACTGCCAACATGATCGGCCAGGTGCCTTCGCGGCCGATCGCCGACACCAGGAACCATGGCTCGGTCCAGCCCAGCTCGGCGATGACTTCCTGCGCGCGCTCGCGGGCCTCGTCCTCGAACAGCAGGTCGGCCTTGTTCAGGACCAGCCAGCGCGGTTTTTCCAGCATCCCCGGGTCGTACTTGCGCAGCTCGTGCTCGATCGCGCGCACCTGTTCGGCTGGCGGCACTTCCACCCCACCCTCCATGCCTTCGTAAGACATGGGCGCGATGTCGACCAGATGCAGCAGCAACCGGGTGCGCTGCACATGGCGAAGGAACAGGCTGCCGAGTCCGGCGCCGTCAGCCGCGCCCTCGATCAGGCCGGGAATGTCCGCGATCACGAAGCTGCGACCGACCTCGACGCTGACCACGCCGAGGTTCGGATACAAGGTCGTGAATGGATAGTCGGCGACTTTCGGCGTCGCTGCCGAAACTGCGCGAACGAACGTCGATTTTCCGGCGTTGGGGAAGCCGAGCAGGCCGACATCGGCGAGCAACTTCAGTTCGAGCTTCAAGATGCGTTGCTCGCCTTCGGTGCCCGGCGTGGCGCGACGCGGTGAGCGGTTGATCGAGCTCTTGAAATGCATGTTGCCGAGTCCGCCGCGGCCGCCCTTGGCAACGAGCAGACGCTCGCCATGCCCGGTGAGATCGCCGATCACCTCGTCGGTATCGACATTGATCACGACGGTACCGACCGGCACGGTGATCGTCGCATCGTCGCCGGCTCTACCGTAACGCTGCTGGCCCATGCCATTTTCGCCACGCTGGGCCTTGAACTGCTTCTGGTGGCGGAAGTCGACCAGCGTGTTGAGGTTCTCGTCGGCCTGCAGCCAGACGGCGCCACCGCCACCGCCATCACCACCGTCGGGGCCGCCAAGCGGAATGAATTTCTCGCGGCGAAAGCCGATGCAGCCGTCGCCGCCATTGCCTGCGGTGACCGTGATTTCAGCTTCGTCGACGAGTTTCATTGGGATGCGATTAGATAGGAAGCAAAGTGACGGCACAAACAAAAAAGCCCCGCAGCGCGGGGCTTTCCTGCGATGCCGCGGAAATTACGCGGTAGCCACAACGCTCACGGTGCGGCGCTTCTTCAAGCCCTTCACCGAGAACTCGACCTTGCCGTTGATCAGCGCGAACAGCGTGTGGTCGCGGCCGAGGCCGACGCCCATGCCCGGATGGAACTGGGTGCCACGCTGGCGCACGATGATGTTGCCGGCGTCGATCGCCTGGCCGCCGTAGATCTTGACGCCGAGGTATTTCGGGTTGGAGTCGCGGCCGTTGCGCGAGGAACCTACGCCCTTTTTATGTGCCATGAGTGCGCTCCTTAGCTCTTATTTGAATCGGTCTTGTCGCCACCGGCAATGCCGGTGATCTCGATTTCGGTGTAGTGCTGCCGATGGCCCATCTGCTTGCGATGGTGCTTGCGGCGGCGGAACTTGACGATGCGGATCTTGTCGGCGCGTCCGTGGCCGAGCACCTTGGCGGTGACGCTTGCGCCCTTGAGCGCGTCGCCCAGCTTCACGCCTTCGCCGTCGCCGAGCATCAGCAACTGGTCGAACGTGACATCCTTGCCGGCTTCCAGATCGAGCAATTCGACGCGGAGCCTTTCGCCCTGCATCACGCGGTATTGCTTACCGCCAGTAACAACAACTGCGTACATGACCAGTATTCCTCTGTAGTTATTTTTTGGTCGCCTGCCAGCCATCGAGGGCCGACAGAAGCGGAATTGTAGAGGTTTCAGCTAGTTACGGTCAACTGGCGCCGCGCCCGGACTCTTGAGCGACACGGGTGGCCGCCGGCCGGGGTCGACCGGATGCGGCTGCGGAGGACCCGCCGTCTTAACCAGCCCCGCCTGGCTGAACGAATCGGCCCTCAACGGGTCGCAATCGCTGTGATGGCGCCGTCCCAGACTGGCAAAACCATCCATTTGCCCCCAACTGGATGGCTCGCTACGCTCTCCTGTTGCTCCGCGCCTTGCGGCCGGGCTTCCCTCCCTGCTGGAATATCGAGACCTGCCCCTGATGGCGATGGACACCATTCGCATCCGCGGCGCGCGGACGCACAATCTCAAGAACATTGATCTCGACCTGCCGCGAGACCGGCTGATCGTGATCACGGGCCTGTCGGGCTCCGGCAAGTCGTCGCTGGCGTTCGACACCATCTATGCCGAGGGCCAGCGTCGCTATGTCGAGTCGCTGTCGGCCTATGCCCGGCAGTTCCTCAGCGTGATGGAAAAGCCCGACGTCGACCATATCGAAGGCCTGTCGCCGGCGATCGCGATCGAGCAGAAATCGACCTCGCACAATCCGCGCTCGACCGTCGGCACGATCACCGAGATCTACGACTACCTGCGACTGCTCTACGCGCGTGTCGGCACCCCGCGCTGTCCCGACCACGGCTATCCCTTGGAGGCGCAGACGGTCAGCCAGATGGTCGACCAGGTACTGGCGCTGGCCAATGATCCGGCGCGCGCCGAGCAGCGCTGGATGCTGCTGGCGCCGGTGATCCGCGAGCGCAAGGGCGAGCATGCGCAAGTGTTCGAGCAGCTGCGTGCGCAGGGCTTCGTGCGCGTGCGCGTCGACGGCGTGCTGCATGAGATCGACGCGGTGCCGCCGCTGGCGTTGCGGGCCAAGCACACGATCGAAGCGGTGATCGATCGCTTCAAGGTGCGCGCCGATCTCAAGCAGCGTTTGACCGAGTCATTCGAGACGGCGCTCAAACTCGGCGACGGCATGGCACAGGTGCAGTCGCTGGATGATGCCAACGCTCCCGACAAGAGCAGCGCGCCCTTCCTGTTTTCCTCCAAGTACAGCTGCCCGGTCTGCGATTACTCGTTGCCGGAACTCGAGCCGCGGCTGTTTTCATTCAACTCCCCAGTCGGCGCCTGTCCGACCTGCGACGGACTCGGCGTCAGCGAGTTCTTCGATCCGGCGCGGGTGGTCGTGCATCCCGAACTCTCGCTCGCCGCCGGCGCCGTGCGCGGTTGGGATCGGCGGAATACCTATTACTTCCAGTTGATCGCCTCCCTCGCGCGACACTACGGCTTCAGCGTCGACACGGCCTGGCAGGATCTGGACGAGAACGTGCGCCAGGCCGTGCTCTACGGCAGCGGCAAGGAAATGATCGGGTTCACTTACCTCACCGACGCCGGTGGCCGCCGCCAGCGCCGGCACAAGTTCGAAGGCATCCTGCCCAACCTCGAACGCCGCTATCGCGAGACCGAGTCGGCGGCGGTGCGCGAGGAGCTTGCCAAATACGTCAGCGAGCGGCCGTGCGTGGATTGCGGCGGTGCGCGCCTGAATCGCAGCGCGCGCAATGTCTTTGTTGCCGACACGCCATTGCCGCAAATTGCGGTGTTGCCGATCGACGAGGCGCTGAGCTTCTTCGGCCAGCTGCAGTTGCCAGGCTGGCGAGGCGAAATCGCCGCCAAGATCGTCAAGGAAATCGGCGACCGACTGCGGTTCCTGGTCGATGTCGGTCTGGATTACCTGACCCTGGAACGCAAGGCCGGCAGCCTGTCCGGTGGCGAGGCCCAGCGGATTCGCCTGGCCTCGCAGATCGGTGCCGGCCTGGTCGGCGTCCTGTACGTGCTCGACGAACCATCGATCGGCCTGCACCAGCGCGACAACGAACGCCTGCTCGGGACCCTCACTCGCCTGCGCGATCTCGGCAATACCGTGATCGTGGTCGAGCATGACGAGGATGCAATCCGCCTGGCCGACCACATCGTCGACATCGGCCCCGGGGCCGGCGTGCACGGCGGCGAAGTCGTCGCGCAAGGTAGTTACGCCGACATCCTGAAAGCGCCGCGTTCGTTGACCGGCCAATACCTCAGCGGCAAGAAGCGGATAGCAATACCGGCGCAGCGACATAAGCCCAACAAGAAAATGATGCTCAAGCTGCAGGGCGCTTCCGGCAATAACCTGAAGAACGTGGACGTCGAAATTCCGGCCGGGTTGTTCACTGCGATCACCGGCGTGTCCGGATCTGGCAAGTCGACGCTGATCAACGACACCCTGTACTCGCTCGCCGCCAACGAGATCAACGGCGCCTCGCACACTCCGGCGCCGCATCGTGAGGTGATCGGGCTCGACCTGTTCGACAAGGTCGTCGACATCGACCAGTCGCCGATCGGACGCACGCCACGCTCGAATCCCGCGACGTACACGGGTTTGTTCACGCCGCTGCGCGAGTTGTTCGCGCAGGTGCCCGAATCACGCGCGCGCGGCTATTCGCCGGGCCGCTTCAGCTTCAACGTGCGTGGCGGCCGCTGCGAGGCGTGCCAGGGCGACGGCCTGATCAAGGTCGAAATGCACTTCCTGCCCGATGTCTACGTCCCCTGCGATGTCTGTCACGGCAAACGCTACAACCGCGAGACGCTGGAGATCCTCTACAAGGGCTTCAGCATCCACGACGTGCTGGATATGACGGTCGAGGACGCACAGAAACTGTTCGAGCCGATACCGTCGATCGCACGCAAGCTGGACACGCTGCTCGACGTCGGCCTGAGCTATATCAAGCTCGGCCAGCCGGCGACAACGCTCTCTGGCGGTGAGGCCCAACGCGTGAAACTGTCGAAGGAACTCTCGCGCCGCGATACCGGCCGCACGTTGTACATCCTCGATGAGCCCACCACCGGCCTGCACTTCCATGACATCGAGCACCTGCTCGCGGTACTGCACAAGCTGCGCGACGACGGCAATACAATCGTCGTCATCGAACATAACCTCGACGTAATCAAGACCGCCGACTGGGTGATCGATCTCGGGCCGGAGGGCGGCCACCGCGGTGGCCAGATCATCGCCCAGGGCACCCCCGAGGAACTGGCGCAGATGCCACAGTCCTATACAGGGCGATTCCTGGCCAAGACGCTGGGCATCGACAACAAGCCCGCAAGAAGGAAATCAGCAGCATGAGCGAGCCCACACGGTCCGCGCCGCGCAAACGTACGCCGCGACAGAAGAAAGACCCAACTGCCGCAGTGACGCCGGCCGCGGCAGTGGCAACACCCTTCGCGTTGATCCGGGTGCCGCTGTCGGTGCGCTGGCGCGATCTGGATGCCTTCAACCACGTCAACAATTCGCAATTCCTCAGTTACCTCGAGGAAGCGCGATTGCGCTGGATGGTGACGCTGCCAGGCGAATGGATCGACGAAAACGTCGCGCCGGTCGTGGCCGCAGCCCACGTCAACTATCGGCGACCGATCGAATGGCCGAACGAAATCGTGGTCGAACTATTCGTCGAGCGTCTCGGCAACACCAGCCTGACGATCGGTCATCGGATCCTCAACGCCGACGACGCATCGGCGTTATACGCCGACGGCAACGTGGTGATGGTCTGGATCGACAAGCAAGGCGGCCAGGCGGCGCCATTGCCGGATGTCGTGCGCAAGGCCTGCGAAAAGGGGCCAGAGTGAATTTCTCGCCGATTTACTGACAATCGTGCGGACGCCTGCGTCGCGAACTTTGCTCTGACCCCTTTTCGTTGGCAAACCGCGCGACTCAGTCACCTGGTTTGCGCAACTCGAATTCGCCGAGAAAGCTGCGACCGTCCTGCAACCGGAACTCCACCGCGACCTTGCCGCCCGCCTTCAGGCGCGCCGTCGGCTGCATCAGCATCAGATGCAACCCGCCTGGCTTGAGCTTTGCTACGCCCTCCCGCGCGATGCGCAATGTCGGCACCGGGCGCATGCGGCTGATGCCGCCGATGATCCTGGTTTCATGCAGCGAGGTATCCGTGAACGCGGCGCTGCTGGTTTCGACAATGGTGACGGACGTCGGGCAGCGGTTTTCGATGCGACCGAAGCCCGCCATCATCGGCATGTCGCCGGGCAGCATGCGGATCCAGCCGTCGCGCA
>JANMAO010000118.1:0-6040 GCA_031359875.1 Lysobacter sp. | reverse complement strand
TGATGCGTTTGAGGGCATCGTCGAGGTCGGTGGCTTGTTCGTCGACGTAACGCGTACGCAGGCGCATGTCGATGCGCGACTGCTGGCATTCGATGTTGAGGCTGCATGCGCCGGCCAGGGATGCGGCCAGCGGCTGCGCGCCACCCATGCCGCCAAGCCCGGCGGTAAGGATCCACTTGCCGCTGAGGTCGCCGCCGTAATGCTGGCGGCCCATCTCGACGAAGGTTTCGTAGGTGCCCTGCACGATCCCCTGCGAGCCGATGTAGATCCAGCTGCCCGCGGTCATCTGGCCGTACATCATCAGGCCCTTCTTATCCAACTCGTTGAAGTGCTCCCACGTTGCCCAGTGCGGGACCAGGTTGGAGTTGGCGAGCAGCACGCGTGGTGCATCGGCGTGGGTGCGGAAGATGCCGACCGGTTTGCCGGACTGGATCAACAGGGTTTCATCGTCGCCGAGGGTCTTCAGCGATTCGAGGATGGCGTCGTAACACTCCCAGTTGCGCGCGGCGCGACCGATGCCGCCGTAGACGACCAGCTCAGCCGGGTTCTCGGCCACCTCGGGGTCCAGGTTGTTCTGCAGCATCCGGTACGGCGCTTCGGTCAGCCACGACCGACAAGTCAGCGTGCTGCCGCGCGGGGCACGGATGTGGCGGGCGGCATCAAAGCGCGACGGGTCGTTGCTGCTGGTCGACATGGGGGCGGTCCGGGGGCGATCGGCCGATTATCACCGACCGCCCGTCGGCCAAGGCGATTGCGATGACCATCGGCAGGGGGTGACGGCCACGGGGCTTGATAGGGTCGTCGCTCCGCCATCGCTGCCACCCCAGGAACGCATGCCATGAAATGGATCGCCCCCGTCCTCGCCACCCTCGCCGTCTCCGTCGCGCTGGCACATCCGCCGTCGCAACGACCCAAGGGCATTCCCGCATACCTCGTGGCGGCGGTCGCCGATCCGGCACGTTCCGAGGACTCCAAGCTCGATGTGCGCCGGCACGCCGCCGACCTGGTCGCCTTTTCCGAAGTGAAACCGGGCGATCGCGTGCTGGAGATCATTCCCGGCAAGGGCTACTTCACTCGCGTCTTCAGCAAGGTGGTGGGGCCGAAGGGGACCGTATATGCGGCGCTGCCCGCGGAAATCGAGAAGCTCCACCCCGGCGCCGATTCGATGCACGACCTCGGCAAGCAGGGCTACGGCAACATCGAGGTCTTGCTGCAGCCCGCCGCGGCGTTGAGCGTGCCGAAACCGGTCGATGTCGCGTTCACCTCGCAGAACTACCACGACTACCCGGATTCGTTCATGGGCCCCACCGATCCTGCGCTGCTCGACAAGGCAGTGTTCGCCGCGCTGAAGCCCGGTGGCGTGTACATCGTGATCGACCATGCCGCCACGACCGGCTCAGGCCTGCGCGACACCGAAACGCTGCACCGCATCGATCCGGCCTTCGTCAGGAAGCAGGTGACGGACGCGGGCTTCGTATACGTTGGCGAGAGCGGCGTTCTGCGCAATCCCGCCGACGACCACACGCTCAAGGTGTTCGACAAGAGCATCCGCGGCCATACCGATCAGTTCGCGTACAAGTTCCGCAAGCCGAAGACCGCCCACTGACGTTCATCGAGATCGCGCAAAACAAAAACGCCCGGCATTGCCGGGCGTTTTTTGTCGCATGTCCACGCTCAGTGGATGCTGGGGTCCAACTGGCGCAGCGCATCGGCCAGGTTGAACGCGCCGGTGCGTTCAATGTCGCGGCGCGACCAGGAGCGTCCCGGCATCGATGTCGCGCAGTCGGTGGCGCGCGGGGGTGCGTCGGCGCGCAATGGAACCGCTACGACGCGGTGATGGATCCGGGTTCCCGTTTCCTGCAGGCACAACGGTTGGTTCCGGGCCTCGTTCGCAATATCGTCGTCGCGCAGGCTGGTCGCCTGTGCGTTGCTACGGTCAGTGTCCTGCGCAGCGGCGAGCGACGCAAAGCACGTCATCAGGACAATAAGCAGGACGCGGATTGAACAGGTGGGCTTCATGGCGGACCTCCTTGATGGGCGGCTTGGAAACGCTGCGTCATAGCCGTTTTATACGCCCGCGCGCGCATGCCTGCACGCGTTCGCCAGCGGGCATTTACGCGCGCGTCATCCCGACGGGCAGTGGGGCTGGCGAGCAGCCCTGAATGCGGCGACATCGGCCTCACTGGCCGGCCTGGGCTCGATCCCGTCGTCAAACAGGATGCGCCAGATGCCGTCCTTCCCACGATGCCAGACCGAGTGGAAGGCGCCCATCGAATAGTGCGGATTGGCACCCGGGCGGAGGTCTTCGTACAGCGCCGGCCCACTGGACGAGGCGATGTCGGCTACACCACCAATGGTGGTCCGGGTCGGGTACCAGCTCAGCAGCAGACTTTTTCCTTCGACCAGGCGCGTCCATTGTCTGGCGACGGCGTCGCGGCCGCGAACGGGCTGCGGGCTTTCGGCGGAAAACGCGGCCCCGCCTTCCAGGTGCTTGGCGAACGCATCTGCGTCGTGCTGCGCGACCGATTGCGCAAAGCTCAATTCGCGCGCCCAGACCGCGCATTCGGCGATGGACATTTTTGCCGTGGCCGGCGTGGGCGGTTCCGCCGCGGTGGCCGCGACGGTGAGGAACAACAACGGCAACGCGCACACGCGGACGACGGCCATCGGGATCTCCAGAGTTTGTCGCAGCATCCTCCACACCACACCCTCCGGCCCGTGCCGGAAGTGTGGAGCCGGCTCGCAACATTGATGTCCGAATCCGGCGAGTCCGCACCCGGGCGCGGTGCTAGCCTGCGTCCATGCCGCACAGCGCCACAACCACCCTGCCCTCCCGCCGCGTCTGCGAACAGGCGCGACTGAGCCGCGATCCGCGCTTCGACGGGTTGTTCTTCACCGCCGTCACCAGCACCGGTATCTATTGCCGGCCGGTATGTCCGGCGCCGGCGCCCAAGCCGAAGAACATCACCTACTACGGCAATCCCGCCGCCGCGGAAGCCGCCGGGTTTCGACCGTGCCTGCGTTGCCGTCCCGAGCTGTCGCCCGGCGACGGCGCTTGGCGACGCGGCGATGCAACCGTGGCGCGCGCGCTGAAGCTGATCGATGCCGGCGCGCTCGCCGAGCAACCATTGTCGGCGCTGGCGGACCGGGTCGGCATCGGCGAGCGTCAGTTGCGACGATTGTTCGTCGACCGCCTCGGGGCGGCACCGCTCGGCGTGCACGGCACCCGCCGCCTGCTGTTCGCCAAGCAGCTGCTGACCGAAACCACGTTGCCGATCACCGAGATCGCGCTCGCTTCCGGCTTCGGCAGCCTGCGCCGCTTCAACACCACGTTCCGCGCGGCCTACCGGATGGCGCCGCGCGACCTGCGCAAGCGGCCTGCCACGACCAGCGACGAAACGCTGACGCTGCGGCTCGGCTATCGCCCGCCGTACGATTTCGCGGCAATGCTGGCCTTCCTGCGCGGACGTGCGTTGCCGGGTGTGGAGCGCGTCGACGAGACGAGCTATGCGCGCGTATTCGGGCCGGCGGAAGTACCGGGCTGGTTGCGTGTGTCGGGATGGCCAGCAGGCCGGCACGATCGCGAACATGCGTTGAAACTCGAACTGCATGGCGCGGCGCCGACGCGATTGCTGGACATCGTCAACCGCCTGCGCCGCATGTTCGATCTGGATGCCGATCCGCAGGCGATTGCAACCGCGCTGTCGACCAGTCCGCGCCTGCGGCCACTGTTGGAAAAGCAGCCGGGTTTGCGCTTGCCGAGCGGCTGGGACGGCTTCGAGATTGCGGTACGCGCGATCATTGGCCAGCAGGTCAGCGTAGTCGCCGCGCGCACGTTCACGTCGCGACTGGCACAGCGCTATGGCCACGCGTTGGCCGTGCCGTTCGGGCCCGGGCTCGAGCACCTGTTCCCGACGCCAGAAGCGCTCGCCGATGCCGATCTCACCACCATCGGCCTGACCCGCGCGCGCGCCGAGACCGTACGCACGATGGCGCAGGCCTTGCTCGATGGCCGGGTCGATTTCAATCCTGAGCGCACGCTCGACGACTTCACTGCGCGCTGGATCGCGCTGCCCGGCATCGGGCCGTGGACGGCGCACTACATCGCGATGCGCGCACTCGGCCA
This sequence comes from Lysobacter sp., assembly GCA_031359875.1. Lineage (GTDB taxonomy): Bacteria > Pseudomonadota > Gammaproteobacteria > Xanthomonadales > Xanthomonadaceae > Cognatiluteimonas. Next base: position 1,914 of record JANMAO010000118.1, on the reverse strand, counting down.
TCCCGACGCATTCCCGGCCGATGACCTGGTGCTGCGCAAGGCCGCCGCCGGCGACGGCACGGTGGTGAGTGCGAAGGCACTGGGCGCGCTGGCTGAGGCCTGGCGACCCTGGCGCGCATACGCGGTGATTCAGTTGTGGCGCGATTCGATGTCAGTGCCGACATCTGTGCCCAAAGCCGCGGTCCCACACAGGAGCAAGCCATGATGTTGCCTACCATGATGTTGCACGCCCATATGGACAGCCCGGTCGGTCCGCTGCTGCTGGCGGCAGACGACGATGGCCTGCACCTGATCGAATTCCACAGTCCGCGCCATCCGTTCGCGCGTGGCAGTGATTGGTGCGAAGGCGACAACGCGGTGTTGCGCGATACACGCCGGCAACTGAAGGAATATTTCGCCGGCACCCGTCGCGACTTCGACCTGCCACTGGTACCGCGCGGCACCGAGTTCCAGCGCGACGTCTGGCTTGCGTTGCGGCGCATCCCGTACGGTGAAACCATCAGCTATGCACAGCTGGCAACGCGCATCGGCAAGCCGAGCGCGATGCGCGCAGTGGGCGCCGCCAACGGCCGCAATCCGTTGCCGATCGTGGTGCCATGCCATCGCGTGATCGGCGCCGACGGCAGCCTCACGGGGTTCGGTGGCGGCCTGCCGACCAAGCAGTTCCTGCTGTCATTGGAGGACGCGCTGCACGGCGGCGATCTTTTTCCCCGTAGAGCGGAGCTTGCTCCGCTGCATTTCGAGTAAGAGCAGCCGAGCAAGCTCGGCTCTACAAAAAACGTGTCAATCGGCGACCAACGCCTGCATGGTCGCGTGATAGCGCCGCGCGATCGCATCGCGGTCGCGGTGACGCCCGTCAATGACCACCTGCACGCCATTGACGTGCACGTCGCGCACCAGGTTGCGGTTGCCGCTGAAGATCCAGCGATCGACTGCGTCGGCCGCAGTCATGCCGGCGAATTGCGGCGCATCGGTGTCGAGCGTGATCCAGTCCGCGCAGTGATCCGGATCGATGCAGCCAATGCCGTGTCCGGTCGCATTGGCGCCGCTCGCAAGCGTGCCGCGCAGCAGGGTTTCGCCCACACTCGGTGAATCCGCGCGCACCGCGATATTGCGATGACGGGTGGCGAGGCGCTGGCCGTACTCGAGCCAGCGCAGCTCCTCGATCGGCGATACGGAGATTTGCGAATCCGAGCCGACGCCCCAGGCACCACCGGCGTCGAGATATGCACGCAACGGGAACAGGCCATCGCCGAGATTGGCTTCGGTGGTCGGGCAAATCGCGACGGTCGCGCCGCTCCGCGCGATGCCGTTCACTTCTGCATCCGTGAGATGCGTTGCATGCACCAGCGTCCAGCGCCCGTCGACGGCGGCATTGCCGAGCAGCCACTCGACCGGACGTGCGCCGCGCAGGGCGATGCAGTCCTGCACCTCGCCGATCTGTTCGGCGATATGGATGTGGATGCGGGTATCGCCTGGCAGCGCTGCAACGATCTCGCGCATCGCGGCTTCCGGCACCGCGCGCAGACTGTGCAGTGCGCAACCAATGCGCAGGGTGTCGTCCTGTTCCTTGCGCAGCAGGTCGAGCAAGGCGAGGAAACCGTCGACATCGTGACCGAAGCGCCGCTGCCGATCGCCCAGCGCGCGGCCATCGAAACCGCCGCTCATGTACAACACCGGCAACAGGGTCAGTCGAATCCCGGTGTCTCGCGCAGCCGCGATGAGCGCGCGCGACATCGCCGCCGGATCGGCATAGGCGTTGCCGTCGGGCGCGTGGTGCAGGTAGTGGAATTCGCAGACGGTGGTGTAGCCGGCTTCGAGCATTTCCGCGTACAGCTGCGCGGCGACCGCATGGAGCGTGTCGGGATCGAAGCGCGCGGCGAAGCGGTACATCGTCTCGCGCCAGGTCCAGAA
>JANMAO010000177.1:0-47959 GCA_031359875.1 Lysobacter sp. | reverse complement strand
GTGGCGGCGAGGACGCGGGCATCGCCCTTGGCCACATAGCCGGCCGCGGCGCCGGCCTTCATGCCGGCGGAGGTGACGCCGGGCAGATCCTTGCTCGCGCTGATCACCACGTTATGACCCATCGCCTGCGCCGGCATCTTGCCGGTGTGGGTGAGCTCGATGCTGATCGTGGGGCACGACGCGGACACGGTCGCGGTCTTGAGGTCGAACTGCATCTGGTCGTTGCCCTTGAGCTTGAGCACGCAGTTGGGCGCGGCCTGGGCGAAACCAGCGGCGGCGAACAGGGACAGGGCAAGCAGCGGAGTCAATCGTTTCATGGTGAATTCCAGTGGGGGCAGGGATAGGTGTTCGCGGCGAGGCGGAGGCGAGGCGATGCACTACGGCGCGTACTTCATCGCAGCGCTGGAGACCGAAGTCGGGTTGGGGCTGCGTCGCCGGGGCAGTTCTGGTGGAGCGCGGTTCAGTCTGGTCGAAACGAGTGGGTGGCGCGGCATCAAGCGAGGTCAATCAGCATGGGCGCAGGTTAGGCCCGGACAGGCGACCCAGCCTTGATCCTGGTCAAGTCTCTTCCCGGAAGGTCGGGAGGCAACCCGTCCGACGGATTTTTAACCCCGCATCGGTAGGCTGCACGCCCATGCGCGTCCTGATTGCCGAAGATGACAAGCCGATTGCCGATGCCCTGAGGGCATCGCTGATCGAATGCGGGCATGCGGTCGATGCCGTCGCGGACGGAATCGCGGCCGAACACGCGCTATGCAGCGAAGCCTATGACCTGTTGGTACTCGACCTGGGGCTGCCGCGCATGGAAGGCAACCAGGTACTTCGGCAGGCGCGGGCGCGCGGGTCGGACATTGCGGTGATGGTGGTCACCGCACGCGATGGTGTCGCTGAACGCATTCAGGTGCTCGACAGTGGAGCGGACGATTATCTGGTCAAGCCGTTCGTGCTGGCCGAGTTCGTGGCGCGTGCGCGTGCACTGCTGCGCCGGCGCGCGAATGGCGGGATTCCGGAAATTTCGATCGGTCGCCTCCGCATCCACGTCGGCGCGCGCCGGGTCTGGCTGGACGAGGAGCCGCTCGAGCTGACCGCGCGCGAGTACTCGTTGCTGGAGGCGCTGTTTGCTCGACAGCAGCACGTGGTCAGTCGCGCGCAGCTGATGGAAGCGCTGTGCGACTGGGAGCAGGACCTGACCGACAATGGCCTGGACATTTCGGTGCACCGGCTACGGCGGAAACTGCGCGACTCCGGTGTGCAGATCCGCACGATTCGCGGACTGGGATATCTGCTGGAGGAATCGAAACCCGATGACGTCGGCGCGCGGAGCGACTAGCCATGGCGGTGACGGGGAATAGCACGTTGGCGGTGGCTCGTCGACAACCAAGCCTGCGCCGGCGATTGCTCGCCTTCCTGCTGATACCGACGCTCGTGTTGATGTTGCTGGATACGGTGTTCGTCTATTTCGTCGCGCTGCATTATTCCAACAGCATCCACGACAGCGATCTCGCTTTCTCGACGATCGGGTTGTCCAAGGCGCTCGAGGACGGGCATTCCAGTGGGCGCCTCTCGCAGGAGGCGCGCAAATTACTGGAATACAACGATGAAGGGCGCAGCTTTTTCTCGGTTCGGAGCCTGCGTCATGGCTTCGTCAGCGGAAGCGTCGCGCGCATTCCGCAGTCGCGCAATCCGCAGGTTGGCGCACCGCCGACGCTCTACGACGCGGCGATCGAAGCATTGCCGGTGCGGGTTGCAACCATGTCGATCGCGTCCCCGCTGGACCGCGGCGACACATTGATCGTTTCGATGGCCGAGTCCCTGCACGACCGGCAACAGCGCGCCCGTGAAATCCTGTTGATCACGATTCCGATCGAGACCGTGCTGATCCTCATCCTGCTGGCTCTGGTCTGGCAGGGCGTGCAGTTCGGGCTACGCGTCCTCGACCTGCCGATCCGTCGCCTGGCGATGCGCGAACGCAACCTCGAGCCGATCAGCGGTCCAGACATTCCGATCGAAATCCTGCCCATGACGCGGACGATTGATGCTTTGTTTGAGCGGGTGCGGACATTGGTGGCATTCCAGGAGCGCTTTGTCGCGGACGCAGCGCACCAATTGCGCACGCCACTTGCCGGATTGGCGATGCACGTCGAACGCGCTTCGGCCGCCCGGTCGCGCGAGGATGTCCAGGCCGCGCTGATTCAGATCCAGTCGCTGACGGCGCGCGTGACCCGTAGTGCGACGCAGCTGCTTGCCTTGGCGCGCCTGCAGGAGCCACAAGCCGGAGCCACGCCGCTGTTGCGGGTTGATCTTGCCCAGTGGCTTCCCGGGATGACCGCGTTGCGGATTCCAGAATCGCTGGAGGCCGGCGTCGATCTTGGCTACGAAGGCGCGACGACACCGGTTTTGGTGGACGCCGAGGCCAACGCGTTGCAGGAGCTGTTCGACAATCTCATCGACAATTCCCTGCGTCATGTCGTACGCGGCGGCACGATCACCGTGAGCCTGCAGCCAGGATCAGCTTTGGGTGAGGGAGGGTGGATCGCCGTCGACGACGATGGCCCCGGGGTTCCCGATGACATCCTGCTGCGTCTTGGCGAGCGTTTTTTCCGGGCGCCGGGCGCGCCGGAAGGCGGTAGCGGGCTGGGGTTGGCAATCGTGCGGCGTATCGCCGATGTCCACGGCGCACAAGTACGTTACGGGCGCTCTACACTGGGTGGCCTACGGGTGGAGCTTCGGTTTCCGCGCGCTGGCGACGGCAGTACATGAAGGAGAAGTCGTTGCGATTGCGTAGGCGTCCATTGCTCCAAAATAAATTGCGAAGCCAGGTCGCGCTGACGGGGGTCTTCTGCGTTGCTTGCGCTTGCGCCGGCTGCGTGTCGACGCCATTGCCGGATCTGCGTGTCGCATTGCCGGGGGATTGGCAGCAGTTGCCACCTGAAGCGACGACGTCGGCGCCCCGGCCTGATCCTGACAGGTGGTGGGAAGCGTTTGCCGATCCTCGCCTGGATGTGGTCGTGAACGAAGCGCTTGCCGCCAACCTCGACATCGGGCAGGCCGCGGCGCGCTTGCGCGCGGCACGCGCGTTGCATCGGCGTGCGGATGCAACGCTCCGCCCGAGCGTTCATTTGCGCACGTCCGATCCCATTGACCCTGATGCCAGCGCTTCGTATCTGGTCGTCGGTTTCGATGCGGTCTGGGAGCTTGGCCTATTCGGACGCAGTACTGGCATCCATCGCATCGCCAATGCAGATCTCGCAACAGCCAAGGCGGAGTTGCGGGAAGTCCAGGTGTCGGTGCCGGCCGAGGTTTCCCGGGAATGGATCACGCTGCGCGCGGCGCAACAACGCGAAACGCTGCTGACGCGCATCCGTAACCTGCGCGTCGAGCAGGCCAGGCTGACCGGCGAACGCTTGCGCTTGCATCTTGCAATGCCGCAGCAGGCTGCGCAGGCACGGGCTGTCGTGGCCCAGGCGGAAAGCGCGATCGCCGAGCCGCGCGAAGCAGCGGCCGCATCGGCGCAGGCACTGGCGGTGTTGTTGGGACGCAGCGAGCCGGATCCCGCCTGGCTGCAGCCCGGTGAACCGCCTAAGCTCGGTAGCGCGTCAGTCCGAAGTGCGCCTGCGGACCTGCTGCGGACGCGTCCAGACATCGCCCGCGAGCAGGCGGCTGTGTTGCGCGCTGCTGGAGAGCTCGGGATCGCGAAGGCGGACCGGTATCCGAGCATCGCGCTCGGCGGTTCAATCGTGGCATCGGTGAGCGAAGCAGAGAGGGTGAATACCAATCCGGGCGCCATCGGTTCGTTCGGGCCGATCATCGATATCCCGTTGTTCGACTGGGGACTGCGGCGGGCACAGGCCGACGCGAAGGGCGAGATTCTTCAGGCAGCCGCACTGGCTTACCGCAAGACGGTATTGACCGCAGTAGGAGAGGTCGAAACCGCCCTCGCGGCGCTTGAGCAACAGCGCCTGCGTGAACTGGCATCGGCCCAGGCGTGGCAGGCGCTCAGCGATGTTGCGGTTCGCACGGAGCACCGCCGCCGCCTCAATCTGGCCAGCGGGTTGGACAGCGCCGGCAGCGATGCCGATCGCGCCCAGGCCGAACTGGAACTGGCTGGCGTACGCACCAATCGCGCGATCGATTACATCGCGTTGTGCAAGGCGCTGGGTGGCAGCCCCGGACCGGGCATGACCGCGGCAACGGACGGGGGACGCTGACGTGGTTGCGCTCGCGCGCCGGACACTACTCTACGAATGGCGACGTTTTCTGCCAGCGACGGTGGCGATCGCCTTCGCGAGCCTGTTGCTGTTGCTGCAGGCATCGCTGGTGCTCGGTATTTTCGGCAGCGCCAGCGTTTACGTCCGTGGCTCGAGCGCAGATGTGTGGATGGGGTATCCCGGCACGCAGAGCGTGGACCAGGGACGCCAGATTGATCCGGATGCGGCCACGCTGCTTGAAATGGAACCGCAGGTCACGCGGGTCGAACCGTTTCTCTGGTTCGATGGCGACTGGCGCGGGCCTGCCGGCACCGGAGCCGTCTCGGTATTCGTGTCCGGCATCGATACGCGCCCCGACGGCCTGATGTTTTCCCGCGTGCTGTCGCCATTGTTGCGCGCCGCGCTGCAGGCGCCCGATGCCATCGTCGTGGACCGTGCCGAACTGGACAAGCTCGGCGTCGCCATCGGCAGCACCGCCTACATCAACGGCCAGCCGGTGCGGGTGGTCGGTGTCGGCGCCGGTCTGCGCGCGCTGGGGGGCGTCAACATCCTCGCTTCGCTGGATACAGCGCGGCGACTCAACGCGGATGCGGTACATCCGGATTGGCCGACGTACTTCGTGGCGCGGCTGCAGGATCCCGCCCAGGCCGGCGCGGTCGCTGCGCGCCTGAGCCGCCGCCACGGTGATGGCCCGCATCAAGCGTGGAGCGCGGATGCCTTCGCCAGACGTTCGACATTGTTCTGGCTGTTCGACACTGGCGCGGGCGCCGGCGTGCTGTTTCTTGCCGGCGTCGTCTTCCTGGTGGGGGCCGCGATCACCAGTCAGACGCTGGTCGCCGCGGTGTTCGGCTCGATCCGCGAATACGCCACGCTCAATGCGCTCGGCGTTGGCTTGGCGGCCTTGCGCTGGGTGGTGCTGGAGCAGGCGTTCTGGGTCGGCGCGGCGGGTTTGGTCGCGGCGAGTATCAGTGGCTTCATCGTGATCAGCATCGCGCGACTCCGGGATATCCCGGTGGTATTCGATGCCGTGCTGTGGCTGATCTGCATCGTCGTGGTCATGGCGCTGGCGATCCTGTCGGGATTGGTCGCGCTGCGCAGCCTGCGCCGGGCCGATCCCGCGGAACTCCTGCGTTGACCGGCGCGGCAGTGGTACCACGTGCGGCACTCGATGCAGAGGACATCGGCAAGACCTACGTGTCGGGGCGTCTGCAGACGACCGTGCTCGACCGGATTTCACTGCAGATCCATGCCGGCGAGTTGACCCTGATCGCCGGGCCGTCGGGTTGCGGCAAGAGTACGTTGTTGTCGATTCTGAGCGGCCTGCAGCGGCCCGATCGCGGCCGCGTATTTGCATTGTCCGAAGAGCTCGGCACACTGGATCTGCACGCACTGGAACGCTTCCGGTTGCGTCACACTGGTTTTGTCTTCCAGGGTTTCGACCTGTTCCCCGCATTGCAGGTGTCCGAACAAGTGGAGTTGCCATTGCAATACATGGGCCTGTCTCCGGCGGAGGTAAAAGCGCGCACCGCCGAAGCGCTGGAGGAGGTCGGCATGTTGTCGCGCCGGCACTTGCGTCCGATCGAGCTGTCCGGCGGTGAAAAGCAGCGTGTCGCGATCGCGCGTGCACTCGCGAAGCGGCCTGCATTGCTCTTCGCCGATGAACCGACCAGCTCGCTGGATGCCGCCAATGGCCAGATCGTGATCGACATGCTGCACGACATCGCGCATCGGCACGGCACCACGGTGCTGTGCGTCAGTCACGATCCACGCCTGATCGAGCACGCCGACCGCGTGCTTCGCATGGAGGATGGTCGCATCCTTGACGATAGACGTATCACCCCACCGGAGCAGGCCACGATGCCGTCCACATGGAGCACGGCGCAATGAAAGCCGCGGAACGAATCCTGCTGACGATGCTGCCTGCGCTGCTGATGCTGGGCGCCTGTGCGCGGCATCGCGACGCGCCAGTGGTGGCTGCTGACAACGCGCCGCCAGCGCTTATCGTGGCGCGCGGTCGCGTGGACATCGAGGGTGGCCCCTTGCCGTTGGGCATGACGGTGGACGGCGTTATCGCCACCGTCGCGGTGCAGGAAGGCGAGCCGGTAACGCGCGGACAGTTGTTGATCGAAACCGACCCCACGCCAGCGCATCTCGATGAAAACCTGGCCCAGGCGCACCTTGCCCAGGCCCAGGCGCAGGTCGGGTTGCTGGAATCCAAAGCGGCGGCGGCCCGAGTGCGGGCGGCGCGCTTGGTGGAGGCGGCGAAGGAAGATGCCGGCGACGGCCAGAGCGCGGACGATGCGCGCGAGGCGGCGGCCGAAGCGACTGCCGAGTTGGCGAATGCGCGGGCCGGGATACGCATCGCGCATGCGGACGTCGAGCGAACCGGGTATCAGGCGACACAGCACGTGTTGCGTGCGCCTGTTGATGGCGAGGTGCTGCGCGTGACGGCGTGGCCGGGCATGCGGGTGTCGGCGCAGGGCGGACCTCTGCTGACGCTGCTGCCAGCGAAAGCGCGCATCGTGCGCGCCGAGCTGGCGCAGGATTTTGTCGACGCGATTGCCCCCGGCGCGCCAGCGCTGGTCATCAGCGATGACGGTCGGCAGACGCCGTTGGGCTCCGCGCACGTGCTGCGGATCGGTCGGACGTTCGGGCAGTCGACGCTGCAGGAGGATCCATTGCAGCGGATCAACGAGCGCAGTGTTGAATGCGTCCTCGCCTTTGACAGCCCGTCTGCGCTGCGAGTAGGTAAGCGCGTCCTGGTGCGCTTCCCCCGTGGGGTGCCGGTCAGCCCTACGGCAACTGAAAGGTTGGCGAAACCACGTCCGCGCACCCTGTGAGAATCACATTGATGGAGTCTGGCGTGCCGCATGGCCGTCGGGCGAAAGATGATTCGACAGGCAGATTTCCAACTCAAGGGTGACCGCCGCGGTGTCCTGCTGATCCACGGGCTCACCGGGACGCCGGCGGAAATGCTGCTGCTCGGCAAGCGGATGCATCGCGAGGGATTCACCGTGCACGGCGTGCAGCTGGCCGGGCACTGCGGCGATGAAGCCGACCTGCTCGCCACCGGCTGGCGCGACTGGTATGCCAGCGTCGAGCAGGCCGCGATCCAGTTGCGCGGGCAGGTGGATCATCTTTTCGTGGCGGGCCTGTCGATGGGCGCGCTGTTGGCGTTGTTGCTGGCCGCCGAGCGTCCAGATCTGGTCGATGGCGTCGGCGTGCTCGGGGCGACGTTCCGCTACGACGGCTGGAACATGCCGAAAATCGCACGCCTGTCGTTCCTGCTGCCGCTGATCAAGCGGCTGGGGCTGGCACGCACGCGCTCGTTCCAGGAAGAATCGCCGTTCGGGTTGCGCGACGAGCGCATCCGCAGCCAGATCAGCGGTGCGATGCTGAGCGGCGACAGCGCGGTGGCAGGTTTACCCGGCAATCCCTGGGACTCGCTGGCGGACCTGTACCTGTTGTCTGCACGCGTCCGCCAGCGGCTTGGCAACGTGCAATCGCCGTGCCTGGTGGCGCACGCGACCGAAGATGACATCGCGCATGTCCGCAACGCCCATCTGGTGGCCAACGGCGTCAACGCACCGGTCGAGTTGCTGCTGCTGCAGGACAGTTACCACATGATCACGCTCGACCGCGAACGGCGCCTGCTGGCGGATCGTCTCGCCGGATTCTTTGCGCAGATCGCCGGTCAGGAACTCAGCCTCAACGCGGCTTGATGGCGCTCTCCGTCGTCCCGGTCTGGCTGGTGACGGTCGTGCTCGATACGGTCGGGCAACTCGCATTCAAGGCGGTCGCTGCCGATCCGCGCGCAGGTGAAGGACTCGCACGCTGGCGCTACATGGCGCGGCGACCGCCGCTATGGCTCGGCATTGCCTGCTATGCGCTCGAATTCCTGGCATGGACCGCATTCCTCTCGCTCGTGCCGTTGGGCCGCGGCGTGTTGCTGGGCTCGATCAATATCGTCGCGATCATGCTGGCGGGCCGGGTGCTTTTTCGCGAACGGTTGACGCGGATGCGGCTGGTTGGCATCGGCTTGGTCAGCGTCGGCGTTGCGATCGTGGGGCTGAACCTGTGAAGCCACGTCGATGAGAGCGCACCGATGAACGCATTTCCATGAGCGCACATCCATGAGAGCGCGGCTGCTCGACATTGCGTTCGGCTTCGCCCTGCTGACGGCCTTCGATACGGCCGCGCAAGTCAGTTTCAAGGTGGCGGGCATGCATGCGTTTCCGCCGGAAGCCAATCTGCAATGGGTCATGCGCCTGGTCGCCCAGCCTTGGATCTACGGCGCCATCGTCGGCTATGTCGGCGCCTTCTTCACCTGGATCAGCCTGCTGCAGCGGGCGCCCATTGGCCCGGCCTTCGCGGCGTCGCATTTGGAGGTCGTCAGCGTGATGCTGATCTCCGCGCTGATCTTCGGCGAACACATCGGCCTGGGGCAGACGTTTGGCGCGATCCTCATCGTCGCCGGAATCTTGTGCCTTGCGATCGGCGAACACGACACGTTGACCGAGCATGCGTGAGATTCCGCCGACCGCAGGTTTGCCACTGGAATGGCGCGACGTGCTGCCGGTGCGTTCGACGGTGGCACTGACAGAACAACTTGCGTCGTTGCTCGGGATCGAAGACGTGCAGGTCACCTGCTCCGGCACGGCGGCGCTGGTGATCGCCTTGTCCGTGCTTGGCGCCGAAAGCGAACGACGCGAAGTGATCGTTCCCGCCTATACCTGCCCACTGGTGGCGTTGGCGGTGGCACATTGCGGCCTGACCTTGCGCATCTGTGATCTGCAGGCCGATGGCATGGGCATGGACCTGGCGGAACTTGCGTTGCTGTGTGGGCCGCGCACCTTGGCGATCGTGCCGACCCACCTCGGCGGGCGCGTGCTCGATATCACGGCGGTGCTCGCGTGCGCGGCCGGCGCTGGCGCCGCAGTGATCGAGGACGCCGCGCAGGCGATGGGAGCGCGCCACGCCGATGGCACCCCGGTCGGCATGCGCGGCGACATGGGGTTCTACAGCATGGCGGTCGGTAAAGGCTTGACGATGTACGAAGGCGGCGTGCTGGTGTCGCGGCATCCGCAGTTGCGCGCCAAACTTCAGACCATGGCGACTGTCATCGCGCCGCGCAATGTGTGGTGGGAGCTGAGGCGCAGCATCGAGTTGCTCGGCTATGCCGTGTTCTATCGACCGCGCGGGTTGCCGCTGGTCTACGGGGCACCGTTGCGACGTGCTTTGCGCCGCAATGATGCCGAAGCTGCGGCCGGCGATCGGCTTCCAGAGAAGATCGCACTGCATCGGGTCGGGGCATGGCGGCAATCGGTGGCGGCGCGCGCGGCGATGCGATGGCTGGACTATCACGCGGTCCTGTGCAGTCAGGCGCAGCGTCGCAAGACGCGGTTGAATGAAGTCGCTGGCATTGCGGTCATCGACGATGCCCCCGGCGCGCAAGGCGTCTGGCCGGTGTTGCTGGTGCGGATGCCAAATGGCGTTGCCCGTGATGCGGTGCTGGCGGAGCTCTGGGGTGCCGGCGTCGGTGTCGGCGTTCCCTTCGCGCGGGCGTTGCCGGACTACCCATCCTTGCGTGGCATCGTGCCCGCCACGGACGTGCCGAACGCACGCGCATTTGCGACACGCATTCTGGCCATCACGAATTCGCCCTGGCTCGATGAGCTCACGTTCGCGCGCATCGTCGAACGTATTGAGCATGCCTGCGGCAGCGGCGCCTAGCGCCTCCCTGTTAGGTCGAGAACGCTTGCCACAATGCGAGATTCACCGCGTGCTGCTGCAACTGCAGTGCCGCCAGCGACGCCGCATCCAAGGTCGGCTGCTGGTCGACCGCCGACAGCAGCCGCTTCCAGCGTTGCGGGTAATGCGCGAGCGAAACTTCGCCGTTGACGTCGCTTCCAATCAACCTGTCACGCAACGCCGCAATTGCAGCTTGCAAGTGCGCCACCCGCAGGCATCCCTGGTCCCAGTTGCTGCGCGCCTCGGAAGGATCCAGTACGTCCTTGTCGATCGAGAGATAGACCGCAGCGTCATCGCTGCCGAGTCCATCGAGCAGCGCAGCCATCATCGCGTCGGCGCTGTCGAAGTTGCGGAATGCATGCGCCAGTCCGATCCGGCTGGCCCAGCCGGTGTCGACGCCGATCGACCAGTAGCGCAAGCGGCCGCGGTACAACGGGCCCAAGCGGTTTTCCCAGGCGTGGGCGAGGCCAATGTCACCCGAGGTGATGCCGACGACATCGATGTGCGAGACCGTCGGTAACGCGGCGACCCGCGAGACCCAGGAGCCGCAATGCACGCCGAAGGGGAAACGCATGTTGTCCGGATGGTTGTCGAACACCAGCACCCGCACTGGCTGTGGCGACGCTGCCGCCGCACGCCCGATCAGCGGCAGGCTCAGGTGATGGAAGTCGCCGCTGCCAAAGAAAATCGTGCCGTATGAGGCAGGCAGGAGCGTCGACAAATGTTCGCCAAACGCCTGCAGCTGGCGACGCGAACAGGCGAAGCGCAAACGGTCGTGCCAGTCGCGCACGTCGACACGCATCGCATCGGGCAGCGCGCCGACCGAGTCGTCGAGATCAAGGATCAGGGGTTGCATCGCGCAACGTGTCCTCGTGCCAGGCGCGGTCGCTTTCGAAATGCCGCGCCAGCCGCCGCAGCGCAAAGCGCAGCAGCTGGTTGCGCGGATACACCGCGTGCCGGGTGAAGGTGAAACTGGCACCCAGTTCGGCCTTCACTTCCGGATCGGTCCAGCCCGCCACGTAGCGACGCAGACCACGACGGCGCGCGTAATCAAGGTTCTCCATCCAGCTGATGGCATACAGGTTGTGCTCGCGCGCATCCGGATAGGCAAGCCCCATGAACTTGTCGACCAGCGCATCGCCGTATTCGAAGCACAGGTTCCATCCGATCATGCGTCCATTGTGACGATAGATGAAGACAACCCCGCCGTTGTCGCGGTCGCGCAGCACAGCGGCGAAGAAGGTGCGATCGAGGAGGTCGAAATGCACGTCGCTTTGATCATAGACATTGCGGTAGAGCACATAAAAATCGTCGATCGTCGTCTCGTCGACGAAGGCCGCGCCCGTCGCGATGGTCGCGATCTCCAGTCCTCCGCGTGATCGTAGCTTGCGCCGGATATTGCGCCGACGGCTACGCGACAAGCGCGAGAGATAGTCGTCTGCGGAGCTGAAATCAATCGGCACCCAGGCCAGCGCCTGGCCCTCGACCAGGACGAATCCCTCGTGCGCGCAGCGATCAGCGAACGACTCTGCCCAGGCGTTGCTGGCCGCATCCAGCAATGGCGACGCTTGTGGGATGTCCTTGATGATCAGCAGCGGACAGATCCTCGATTGGGTGCCGCGCAACGTGTGGGCCAGCGTCGCCGGGTCCAGATCGCGGGGCAGCCATGCGTATTCGCTGACGGTGGTGCCGATGAAGCGTGCGCGCAGACGCAACCAGCGGCGCCAGTAGTGGTGCAGCGGCCACTGCTCGACCCGGCGGCGGAACGCCGGTTCGGTCGTGGTCAGGATGTCGAACGGGGCGGTGAACGCGGGGATTCCGCCGGCCAGCCGCTCGGCACTGAACTCCCGGGGTGGGTGGGCGATGAAATGCCGCACCAGTGCCTCGGGTTCGAGCTGGTTCATGAGCGGCACGGGCACGAAAGGCATGCGCAAGATTCGCCGTTATATGATGAAGGCCGGAACCGGAATGCCCGGTGCTCGCCGCCGGATGGAGACGCGGAATGGACCAATTGATAGCAGAGCAGGTGTTCGACATCGTCGCCAAGCATGGCGAACTCGACCGCGCCACCCTCACCCCCGAGTCCACCCTCAAGGACCTGGGCATTGATTCGCTCGAAGCCATCGAGACGATCTTCGACGTCGAGGAACATTTCAACATCAACTTCCCCAACCAGGATCCGAACCTGGACGATGGCACGCTGGGCGGGTTGATCACTTCGGTCGAGCAGGCGCTGGCACTGAAGGCTGGCGCGGCACCGGCCACCTGACGCCGCGACATGCACCGGAGCGCCGGAATGTCGCCGCGTCGCATCGCCATCACCGGCATGGGCGCGGTCAGCGCACTCGGGTTGGGCGCAACGGCGCTTTGGCAGGGCATGCGCGATGCACGCAGCGGGATTGCCGCACTGGTCCCGCCCGAGGGTGAAACCGGCATCCGCATGCAGGTCGCTGCCGCCTTCATTGACTACGATCCCGCCGCGCATTTTTCGTCCGGACAGCTGACGCTGCTCGATCGTGTCTCGCAGTTCGCGATGCTGGCGGCTGATGAGGCCATCGCGCAATCCGGTCTGGCCTTCGACGCCCGGATGGCGTCGCGCACCGCCGTCGTTGTCGGAACCGGGATCGGTGGCGAGATGTCGCGTGACGAGCAGTCGCGACGCCTGTATCGCGATCGCGCCGAACGTGTGCATCCGATGTCGATCATTCGCGTCATGCCGAGCGCGCCCGCCAGCCAGGTCGGGATGAAGTTCAAATTGCAGGGGCCGACATTCTCGGTCTCGAGTGCCTGCGCGTCGTCCAACCACGCGCTCGCGCAGGCGGCACTGATGGTGCGCCATGGTCTGGCGGATTTTGCCGTTGCCGGCGGCACCGAAGCCTGTTTCACGCTTTCCGCCATCCGCGCGTGGGAAGCGATGCGGGTCGTTGCCGACGATACCTGTCGCCCGTTCTGCGCCCAGCGCCGTGGTCTGGTGCTGGGCGAGGGCGCAGGCATGTTCGTGCTCGAATTGATGGAGCATGCGCGCGCGCGCGGTGCCGAAATCCTGGGCGAACTTGCGGGGTTCGGAATGAGCGCCGACGCCGGTGACATCGTGGCGCCATCGGCCGAAGGCGCGGCGACGGCCATGCGCCAGGCATTGGATGACGCCGGGTTGCGCCCGGAGGGCATCGACTACATCAATGCCCACGGCACCGGCACACCGCTCAACGATCCGACCGAAACGCGTGCGATCCGACAGGCCTTCGGCGCTCATGCCGAGTCGCTTGCGGTGACTTCCACCAAGGGCGTCCACGGCCACGCGCTCGGCGCCGCCGGCGCGCTGGAGCTGGTCGCGGTGATCGGCGCGCTGCGCGAGCAGATGGTGCCACCGACCGCGAACTTCCTCGATCCCGATCCCGCCTGCGACCTCGACTACGTGCCGAACATCGCGCGTGCGATGTCGGTGCGTGCGGCGTTGAGCAATTCCTTCGCCTTCGGTGGATTGAATGCGGTGCTGGCAGTGACGCGCGGCGATTAAGGGCGCCTCAACCCGCGTGGCGCGGAATGGCGCACGCAGGTTGAGTGCCATCTTCCGTCCGGCCTCAGGACGTCCGTTTGGCGCGGGTCAGCAACTGGTCGAGCAGGCTCAACCCGAGATCGATTTCTTCGCCGCTGATGTGCAAGGAGGGCGCCAGCGTGATCACGTTCTTGTGGTAGCCGCCCACGTCGAGCACCAGTCCGATCGGCTTGCCGTCATGGCGAAGTTCGCCGCCCAGGCCCATGTCGACCATGCGGTCGAGCAGCTTGCGGTTGGGGGTGAAGCCGTCGGCTTCGCAGATTTCCGCGCGCAGCGCCAAGCCGAGTCCGTCGACGTCACCAATCTCCGGATGCCGCGACTGCAAGTCGCGCAAGCCGGCGAGGAAGTGCGCGCCCTTGCCCATGACCATCGACTCGTAATCGGTCTCGGCCAGCATCCGCATCGTCTCCAGCCCGACCGCAGTGCCGAGCGGATTGGAGGCGAACGTCGAATGCGTCGACCCTGGCGGGAAGACCGTCGGGTTGATCAATTCCTCGCGCGCCCAGATGCCGGCCAGCGGGTTCAATCCGTTGGTCAGTGCCTTGCCGAACACGAGGATGTCGGGGGTGACCCCGAAGTGCTCGATCGCCCACAGCTTGCCGGTGCGGAAGAAGCCCATCTGGATTTCGTCGACGACCAGCAGGACGCCGTACTGGTCCAGCACCTTCTTCAAGCCGGTAAAGAAATTCGGCGGCGGAATGACGTAACCGCCAGTGCCCTGGATCGGCTCGACGTAGAACGCGGCGTATTCGCACTGCTGGGCCTTGGCATCCCAGACCCCGTTGTATTCGGTCTCGAACAGGCGCGCGAATTTCGCCACGCACTGCTCGCCGTATTCCTCTTTCGTCATGCCCTTGGGGCCGCGGAAGTGGTAGGGAAATTCGATGAACTGGGCGCGATCGAAATGGCCATAACGGCGGCGATAGCGGTACGACGAGGTGATCGCCGACGCGCCGAGCGTGCGTCCGTGGTAGCCGCCCTCAAAGGCAAACACCAGGCTCTTGCCGCCGGAGGCATTGCGCACGATCTTCAGCGAATCCTCGACGGACGACGAGCCACCGACATTGAAGTGCACGCGTCCTTGCCGGCCCCACTTGCGCTCCGCGTCCTGCGCGATCGCCTTGGCAAGCTCGATCTTGGTCGAATGCAGATACTGGCTGGCGACCTGCGGCAAGGTGTCGATCTGCTGCTTGAGCACGCCATTGAGCCGCGGATTGGCGTAGCCGAAGTTGACCGCCGAATACCACATCTGCAGATCGAGGAAAGGCACGCCGGCGGTGTCGTAGAGATAGCTGCCATTGCACCGGGCGAAGATTTTCGGCGGCTCGCTGTAGTGCACGGTGTCGCCGAAGGAGCAATAGCGTGCTTCGTCGGCGAGCAGCGCGGCATCGTCTGTGCCGGGGGCGTGATCAGATATGGGTTGAAGCATGCTGTCTTGAAGCATGCTGTCGTGAAGCATGGCGATCTTGTTCATGCGTATTCGGTTCGCTGCGAGGGCAAGGGGAGAATGGGAAACGGAATTGCATCGAATCGGCCCGCAAGCAGATCCGGAAGCAGCGCGATCGCATCGTCGAACCCGGCGATCGCTCGATGCGCGATTCCGGCATCGCGGCAATGATCGAGCAGTTGGCACTTGGCGAACACGAAATCCGCCCGCGACGCGACACAGATATCGGATTGACCGTCACCGATCAGGAGGATATCCGGGGAATCGACGGTTGCCTGCATACCGGCGCAGGCGCATTTGCAGGTTCCGCTCTGCGCGCGGCAAGCCGCATCCGCGTGCGGCGACTGCATCCTCCAGCGGCGCGCTCCGACTTGCTCGAGGCGATTGGATACGACGCGGAGATCGCCCAGGCCATGATTGTCGAGGATGCGGTGAATCGCCCGATCCAGCCCATCACTGACGATCACGAGCTCCACTCCCTGCTCGCGCGTGTCGGCGACGAATTGCGGAAACGCCGGATCGATGGTGATGCTGTCGAGGACACGATTGAGGTCGCGCTCGCTGGCGTCGATCAGGGCTACTTGCCGGGTCATGCATTCGCGCGAGCCGATCACGCCATCACGCCACTGGCGCTCGACGGCTTTCCACTCCGGCGCAGCGCACTGCTCCAGGAGCTCGTCGGTAGCATCCAGGGTGGAGACAGTGCCGTCAAAATCGCAAAGGATTTTCCAGGGGCGCACGTTCGCTCGCTTTGCAAAAACGGTGGCTTGCAGCGTAGGCAGGCTTTCTTTCGCGGCCCTTTCCGATGCAAGCTATAGGCGGATGAAGGATTTGGGAATGCATTGAAGGCCTCCCGTCTAACGCGCGCTCAACGGAGCGATGTGCACAGGTTGCATGGGCTGAACGGCAACATTGCCGCTCACGCGGCTATTACCCAATACGCGCTTCGATGAAAAATCGAAGCATGCTGACGAGAGTGACAAATGGCTGGAAATGATCGCGACGCGTTACGGCCAACGGCCCGGCAGATGCTCAACAAGGTTCCGGAAATCACCTTCTATTTCTGGATCATCAAGGTGTTGTGCACAACGGTGGGCGAGACCTTTGCCGATTTCCTGAACTCAAACCTCGGGCTGGGCTTGACCAATACGACCTGGCTGATGGGGGCGTTGTTGATCGTCGCCCTGGCCTTCGAGTTCCGATCCAGGAAATACACGCCGGGTTTGTATTGGCTGGCCGTGGTCCTGCTCAGCGTCGTCGGCACCCTGATCACCGACAACCTCACCGACAACCTCGGCGTTTCACTGGTCGTCAGCACCGCGGTCTTCAGCGTCTTGCTGGCGGTGACGTTCGCGCTCTGGTACGCAAAGGAGAAGACGCTTTCCGTCCGCTACATCAACACCACGCCGAGGGAAACGTATTACTGGCTGGCGATCCTGTTCACCTTTGCGCTGGGAACGGCCGCCGGCGACCTGGTGGCCGAACGCATGCAACTGGGTTACCTGGTGTCGGCGCTGATCTTCGCGGGCTTGATCGCGGCGGCGGCGATCGCCCATTTTCGCTTCAAGTTGAACGCCATCTTTACGTTCTGGTTCGCCTACATCCTGACCCGTCCCTTGGGTGCGTCCATTGGTGACTATCTGTCGCAGCCAAGCAATCAAGGTGGCCTTGGCCTGGGAACCGTCGGCACGAGTGCCTTGTTTCTCATCACCATCCTGGGTCTGGTCATCTATCTGACGATCACCCGGAAGGATGTGATCGCGCCGGAGTCAATCGCGACCTGACTGTCCGGGTCCCCGCTTCTGCCCGAAGGCCGTTGCTGCCTCCGGGTAGACCGGCGCCGACGATGAGGGCTGCGGGTAGCCGCCCGTCGCTTCGCCTGCCAACGGGCGGGCACCTACAGACCTGGTCCACGCGAACTCGTCGTAGACGTTGATGCGGTGGTCGGTATCGAGCTTGGCGACAACCCACAACGCGCCGCCCCAGAGTGGCGCCATCTCCAGTTCGATCGTCCTGAGGCCACGATGGATGATGTGTAGGCGGCCGCTGCGGATCGCCTCGCGCAGGTCGAAACTTGCGGCGTGGAGATTTCCGGCGGAGATCGCGACGATGCGCAGGCGGCGCGCCGCCGCAATCCCGAACATCCCACGCGCCCTGAAACGCCAGCTCCACCGCGCCTGGACATCCGGAGCGGCGGCGACCGGTTGCCGGTACTCCTCGCTCACGTCCACGAACCGCAGCAGGCGGGCGGTGCCAAACCGGGTCTGGCTGTCGTGTGCCAGCGCCGCCTCGCGCTTGGTGGCGAGCTCGTGCGGCATCAGGGTCAGCTGCGACACGACGCCGTCCGCCACCTCCGACCTTCCGTGCAACCAGTACGACAGGAACCTGGCGTCGCTGCCTTCGGCGCGGAGTGCGGCCTTGAGCATCAGTGCGAGTGCGCTGTGGTCGGGATGGGAGTCCAGGATGCTGGGCATGGCGACCAGCGTCGGCCGATGCTCGCGCACCAACTGGCGGAGCTGCTCGACCGATGCCTCGCCCTGTTCCATCAGGCGCGTGGTCAGGCCCTGATCCGCCCAATGCAGGAAGCGTGCGTTGTTTTCATCGACCCCGAGGGCCCGCAGGGCGGCGCGGGCTTCATCCCCGCGTCGTGCGCCCCAGCGCTGGGTGGCGTCCGGTCCCAGTCGCCAGCGTTTTTCGATGAGGCGTTGCGGCCAGGGATTGGCGTCGCCATCGGTCGCAATGACCACCCGGACCTGTGCACCGGCCGCCTGAGCCCGCTGGATCAGGCCGCCACAGGCCAGGCTTTCGTCGTCGGGATGGGGAGCGAACACCAGCAGCCTGTCGCCGGCGAGGCACGTGATCTGATCCACTTAATGTGCCTCCACAGGCGCGGCCAGCAGCGCCGCCGCGGGTTGCCAGACGAGGGTGTAGCGGGCGGGGCGGGCGATGGTCAGCACGTGACGTCCTGCCGCCAGCCAGCGCGGTGCGGTGTACGGTCTACCGTCGATCTGTGCCAAGTCCGCATCGATCCTACCCGCCAGCGCATAAGGTCCGGGGAACAGGATATCCACGGTTTGTATGGCGCCAACCCCCAACAGACCGAAATCATGGCCAGCCACGCGCAGTCCGTTCCTGGCGGACAGGTAGTTCGCGGTGATGAACGCCATGTCCCTCGCGGGGAGCCGCTCCATCCAGACGATGTGCGTATTCGTCGCGACCAGCCGTTGCGGAATGTCGTCCATGATCAGGCCGCGCTGCATGCGCGCCTGGGTGATGCCTTCCAGGGCGAAGTAATACGGGCGCATCCGGTAGATCGAGGCACCCTTGTCATCCATCACCGGATCGCGAACCGTCGTGCTCGCCAGGACGTCGGCCAGCGCTGCGCGATAGGGCGCAAGGCGGTCGTCCCACGGCAGACGTTTGTGCAACACCGTCACCAGCCCTGCAAGCGCCAGCACAATCGGCAGCCACACCAGGCGTGGACGGCTGCGGGCTTGCCACCAGGCGGCCACGCCAATCGCCAGCAACGGAAGTGATGGCAGGTGGTCCTGCCGCGTCAGCAACGGCCAGGTGCCGAACAACAGCAGCGTATAGGCCGACGCCGACGCAATGACGAGGCTGCGACGGGCCGCCAGCGTGGCATCGTCGGCTGAGTGCACGACGCGGCGCACCGCGAACGCCAGCAATCCAAGCATCGCGAGCATCAGCAGCAGGCGCCAGTCCTGGCCGTGGGTGCGGCCCAGCCCCGGCAACAGGTTGTGGTCGATCACGTCGTAGCGCATCGCGGCGAGACCACCTTTCGCCGCAACCCAGCCGACAACAAGCGCCGGAACCACGACCACGCCGGCCAGGATCGCACCGGCGCTGCGGATGCACGTCGACAATGACGGCCGCTCGCGTTTCGGCAGGGCCAGGTGGACGAATCCCCAGGCGATCACAAGGCCGCCCAGCAACAGCGTGGTCTTCATCGAGACCGCAAACGTGGTGCCGATCAGCACGCCGAGCCAGAATGCGCGTCGCAACGTCCAGCGTCCGGAGACCGCCACCGCCACGAGGGCAATCCATGCCGCGGCCCACAGCCCGTCCGTGCGGAACTGGCCGGCAACCAGCAGATACGGCGGATAAGTGCATGTAAACAGGACAGCCCAGAGCGCGACCTTCCGATCCCAGAGGTTGCGCGCGATGACCGCAGTCAACCCGATCGCGGCGACGGCGACCGGCACGATCGCCAGCCGCATCCACAGCACGACGTCCGGCGTCTCGCCGAGCAAGCGCAGGATCGGCGCATAGAGCATGTGGAACAGCGGGGTGTGGTTGTCGAACACATCCCGATATGGCGCCAGTCCCTGGCTCCATGCCCAGGCCACATGCAGGTGTTGTGGCTCGTCCGTGTTCAGCGGCGTGCTCCGCAACAGGTACATGCGGATCAAGGCATACGCCGCCAGCAGCGCTGCGAGTGCGCCGGTTCCGGATGCCGCGTCGACGCCCGGATTGTCTACGCCTGGATTTGCTTTTGTTGACTTGATCGGGGTCACCGGAAGCGCTGTGCGGTCCCGCCCGACGCCGCAACTGGCCTGATTGAGATGGCTACCGGCGCGCAGAACCCCGTGATCAGGGTCGTGCAGCCCCTAGCCGCGCAAACGAAAAACAAATATTGGATCAAGCGTCCGGAACATGCGCTTGCGGGGCTCCAATCACGATGATGCTGGGCAACCCGGCTTTCGGCAAGCTTTCGGGCCGGCTCGATGCCGCGGACACGGCATGTCACTTGGGCACGTCACTTGCCTTCGGAAATCGCCAATGCATCCAGCACCGCCCGCCCGTAGCGCTCCAGCTTGCCGACGCCGACGCCGCTGATGCCGGCGAGTGCGTCAAGGTCGTCGGGCTGCGCCAATGCGATCTCGCGCAACGTGCTGTCATGGAAGATCACGTACGCCGGCACGCTTTGCGTGCGGGCCGTTTCGCTGCGCCACAGGCGCAGCGATTCAAAGCGGGAAGCGGCTTCGCCCGGTAGCTGGATGCTTGCGACCGGGTTGCGCGCGGCACGCTCGCGCCGACGTGCGCCCGCCGGCGGATCTACCCGCAACGACAGCGTGCGCCCGCCCTTGAGCACCGCGGTGCTGGTGGCGGTCAGGCGCAAGGCGCCATGGCCTTCGACGTCGACATCCAGCAACCCCGAGGCAACCAGTTGGCGGAATACGCTGCGCCACTGCTTCGCATCCAGATCGACGCCGATGCCATAGGTGCTGAGCGTGCCGTGGCCATGCTGCCGCACCTTGACGGTGTCGGCGCCGCGCAACACGTCGATCACGTGTGCGGCGCCGAAACGCTGGCCGCTGCGGTACACGCACGACAGTGCCTTTTGCGCGGCGATGGTGCCATCCCAGCTTTGTGGTGGCTGCAGGCAGTTGTCGCAATGACCGCAGGCACCCGGATAGGTTTCGCCGAAATACGCGAGCAACGTCTGCCGGCGACAGCCGGTGGATTCGCAATAGCCGATCAGGGTGTCGAGCTTGCCGCGCTCCAGGCGTTTGCGGTCCGGTCCGGAATCGGATTGCTCGATCATCCGCTGCAGCAGCACGACATCGCCGAGGCCATAAGCGAGCCAGGCTTCGGCGGGTTCGCCGTCGCGGCCGGCACGGCCGGTTTCCTGGTAATAGCCCTCGAGCGACTTGGGCAGGTCCACATGCGCCACGAAGCGCACGTCAGGCTTGTCGATGCCCATGCCGAACGCGATCGTCGCCACCATGACGATGCCATCCTCGCGCAGGAAGCGTCGCTGGTTCGCGGCGCGCACATCCGCGCCGAGACCGGCGTGATAGGGCAGGGCGTTGATGCCGCGCTCGGCAAGCGCGGTCGCGGTGGCTTCCACCTTGCGTCGCGACAGGCAATAGACGATGCCCGATTCGCCCACATGCCCGTCGAGGAAGTCGAGCAGCTGACGCTTGCTGTCGTGCTTGTGCGTGACCGCGTAGTGGATGTTGGGGCGATCGAAGGAACTGACGAACTGGCGCGCGTCTTCCAGGCCCAGCCGCTCGACGATCTCGCGCCGGGTCGGCGCGTCGGCGGTGGCGGTCAGCGCGATCCGCGGAATCTGCGGCCAGCGCTCGTGCAGGATCGTCAGTTCGCGGTATTCGCGTCGGAAGTCATGGCCCCACTGCGACACGCAGTGCGCCTCGTCGATCGCGAACAAGGCGATTGGCGCGCGCTCCAGCAGCGACAGGAAGCGCGGTGTGAGCAGGCGCTCCGGGGCGACGTAGACCAGATCGAGCTCACCCGCCAGCAACTGGCGCTCGGTCGCCGCCGCCTCGCCGGCATCCTGGGTCGAATTCAGGAAGGCCGCGCGCACGCCGAGCTGTCGCAACGCTTCCACCTGGTCCTGCATCAGCGCGATCAGCGGTGAGACCACGATCGCGGTGCCGTCGCGCAGCAGTGCCGGCAACTGGTAGCACAGCGACTTGCCGCCGCCGGTGGGCATCAGCACCAGCGCGTCGCCGCCATCGGTGACGTGATCGACGATCTGCGCCTGCTCGCCGCGGAAGGAATCGAAACCGAAAACGTGGCGGAGCTGGGCAAGTGCGGCGTCGGACATGCGGACAGGGTAGCAGCGCCTCAAGCCGGCCCAGCGGCCTTCGTCCCGTTTATGCGTAGGAAATTCCCTTTGTAGGAGCGGCTTTAGCCGCGACAGAAACCGCACATTCGAGGCAAGCGAGTCTCGTCGCGGCTAAAGCCGCTCCTGCAGGCGCGGGTCACTGCAACAGCGACCGCAGCATCCACGCGTACTTCTCGTGCACCTGCAGGCGCTGGGTCAGCAGGTCGACCGATGGATCGTCGCCGGCCTTGTCCGCGCCCTTGAGCACCTTGCGCGCGGTCCGGCACACCGACTCGTTGCCGACGGTGAGCTGGCGCACCATCTCGCGCCAGTCGGCGGTGTCGCCCAGGCCGGGTTCCTCGGCAATCGACGACAAGCGCGTGAACTCCGCATAGGAGCCAGGTGCATTGAAACCCAGTGCGCGGATGCGTTCGGCGATCGCGTCCAGCGCGGTCCATTGTTCGGTGTACTGGCCCTCGAACATCACATGCAGGGCGTTGAACATCGGCCCGGTGACGTTCCAGTGGAAGTTGTGGGTCTTCAGGTACAGCGTGTAGCTGTCGGCGAGAAAATGCGACAGGCCATCGGCGATCTGCTTGCGATCGTCGTTGCCTATCCCGATATCAATGGCCGGCGCGCTGCCGGTGGCGGAGCCGACCGGCTTCGACTTTTCGGATGTGAACTTGGCCATACGGGTTCTCCTGCGGGGGTTGCCTTCACAATAGGTCGCGGCCGCCTGGCCGTGAAATCAATTGTTGCTACCGAACCCATCGATGAAACCTATTGCACCCTCCTTCGAGGCAGCCCCCGCCAAGGCAGCGCTGGATCGGGCGCGGCGCGCGATCGACAGCGCGCTGACGCGCGATCGCGGCCGCCTGCATGGTTTGTGGTCGCGCTGGAGTGCGCATCCAGTCGATCCGGCCGCGCAGGCCGGATTTGCGCAGGCGCTGCAGACGTCGGTCGCCGCGCGGGAAGCGCGTGCACGCGTGTTGCCACAGGTGGCGGTGGATGCGGACCTGCCGATCGCCGCGGCCGCCGACCGCATCATCGAGTTGATCCGCACCCACCAGGTCGTTGTCATTGCCGGCGAAACCGGCTCGGGCAAGACCACCCAACTGCCCAAACTGTGCCTTGCCGCGGGCCGCGGCGCCGCCGGCATGATCGGTTGCACGCAACCGCGCCGGATTGCCGCACGTGCGGTGGCGCGACGCGTGGCCGAGGAATTGCAGGTCCCGATCGGTGGCACGGTCGGTTACCAGGTGCGTTTCAACGACAACGTCGGCGCCGACACCGCGATCAAGTTCATGACCGACGGCATCCTGCTGGCCGAGATCCAGTCCGACCGCTGGCTCTCGAACTACGACACCCTGATCATCGACGAGGCGCACGAGCGCAGCCTCAACATCGATTTCCTGCTCGGCTACCTCAAGCAGCTGTTGCCGAAGCGGCGCGACCTGAAGGTGATCGTGACGTCGGCCACCATCGATACCGAACGCTTCTCGCAGCACTTCGGTGGCGCGCCGGTGGTCGATGTCGAAGGACGCGGCCATCCCGTCGATGTGCGATATCGGCCATTGGATGAAATGCGGTCGGAGTCATTCCCAACAGACGGACCTGCGAACTCCCGGCGTACTCGTCAGGAAAATGACGCTGATCCCATTTCCACGCTCGACGGCATCCTCGCTGCATGTGACGAAATCGCGCGCGAGCGTCCGCTGGGCGACACCCTGATCTTCCTGCCTGGCGAGCGCGAAATCCGCGACGTGCACCAGGCGCTGGAGCGGCGAAAATATCGCCACACCGAGGTGCTGCCGCTGTACGCGCGGCTGTCCGCGCGCGACCAGGATCGCGTGTTTCATCCTGGCAGCCAGCGCCGCATCGTGCTGGCGACCAATGTCGCCGAAACGTCGCTGACCGTGCCACGAATTCACTACGTGGTCGATCCCGGGTTCGCGCGCGTCAAGCGCTACAGCCCCCGGCAGAAACTCGACCGCCTGCATATCGAATCGATCTCCCAGGCCAGCGCCGACCAGCGCAAGGGCCGCTGCGGGCGGATCGCGGCCGGCACCTGTTTCCGGTTGTATTCCGAAGCCGACTTCCTGTCGCGGCCGCCATACACCGACCCGGAAATCCGTCGCGCCGCGCTCGCCGGCGTGATCCTGCGGATGCTGTCGCTGGGGCTTGGCCGGATCGAGGATTTCCCGTTCCTGGAACCGCCCGAGCCGCGCGCGGTCGCCGACGGCTGGCAAACCCTGGCCGAGCTGGGTGCGGTCAGCGCGTCCGAAGACGGTCAGCAACGCCAGCTGACACCGGCCGGAAAGCTGATGGCGCGCATGCCGGTGGACGTGAAACTCGCACGCATGCTGGTTGCGGCCAATGCACACGGGTGCCTGCGCGAGATGCTGGCGATCGCCAGCTTCCTGGGCATCCAGGATCCGCGCGAACGCCCATCCGATCAACGCGCGGCTGCAGATACTGCGCATGCCGAGTTTGCGGATGCCAAGTCGGAATTCGTCGGCATCCTCAAGTTGTGGGAGGCCTATCGCGTTGCCCACGAGGACCTCACCCAATCGCAGCTGCGCAAGTGGGCCGACAAGCACTTTCTCGGATTTCTCAGGCTGCGCGAATGGCGGGAACTGCATCGACAACTGAAATTGCTATGCGACGAGCTCGGCTGGGCGCAGAACAACGACAGCCTGATCCTCGATGCCGCTGGATACGCGCGCCTGCATCGCGCCCTGCTCGCGGGCCTGCCGACGCAGCTTGGTAACCGTGGCGAGCGCGGCATCTACGACGGGCCGCGCGGGCGTAAGTTCCAGTTGTTTCCAGGGTCGTCTTTGGCGAAAAAGCCGCCACCATGGTTACTGTCGGCGACGTTGCTCGACACTGAACGCGTGTGGGCGCTGACCAATGCGACGATCGAGCCCGATTGGGCCATCGCCGAGTTGCCGCACCTGCTCGCGCGCCGCCATCACGATCCACACTGGTCGCGTTCGCAGGGTCGCGTCGTTGGCAGCGAGCAGATCAGCCTGTTCGGGCTGGTACTCGCGCCGAAACGGCCGGTGCACTACGGCGCGCTGTATCCGGAGGAGGCGCGGCAGATCTTCGTGTCCGATGCACTGGTGGTCGGCGAGATCAACACACGCAGCACCTTCGTGGCACGCAATCTCGCAAACCTGGCCAAGGCCAAGGAAGAGGAAGCCAAACAGCGTCGCGCCGGGCTCGTGGTCGACGAGGATTGGCAGGCGCGCTGGTACCTCGACCGAT
This sequence comes from Lysobacter sp., assembly GCA_031359875.1. Lineage (GTDB taxonomy): Bacteria > Pseudomonadota > Gammaproteobacteria > Xanthomonadales > Xanthomonadaceae > Cognatiluteimonas. The sequence continues at coordinate 23,138 of JANMAO010000177.1, read as the reverse complement.
TGCCCCCGCAGGTACACAACGCGCAGGCGCTGGATGCCTGGTACGCCCGGCTGCCTAAGGAGCAGCAGGCGGCGCTGGAATGGTCGCGCGACGAGCTGCTGGTCGGTGACGAAACCGAGGCCGCGCGGTTCCCTCCCTATTTCCCGCTTGGCGAGGCGCGGCTGGCGGTGCGCTATCGCTTCGAGCCTGGCGCAATCGACGACGGGATGACGGTAACGGTGCCACTGCATGTGCTCAATGCGCTGGATGCTGTGCGGCTGTCATGGCTGACGCCGGGGTTCGTCGCGGACAAGGCCAGCGCGTTGATCAAGTCCCTGCCGAAAAGCTTGCGCCGCAATTTCGTGCCGGCGCCGGATTTTGCGCGCGCTTTCGCTGAGGCGTGGCCGTCCTTCGACTTACTCAGGACCAATGGTCCGGAGGATTCGCTCGAAGTCACGCTTGCCCGCTTCCTGGCCAAGGCCACGGGCGTCGTGTTGTTGGCAACTGAATTCGATTCGAGTGCGATCGAGCCTTACCTGCGTGCCAACCTGCGCCTGCTCGACGGCGATGGCCGCACCGTGCTGGCCGAATCGCGCGACCTCGATGCGCTGCGCGTGCAATTCGGTGCACGTGCCGCGGCCGCCTTCGCCGCGCAGGCGGCGGAAGGGCTGGCGCAATCCGGATTGACGGCATTTCCTGACTCCTCGATCCCGGTATCGATCCCAGGCGCCGGCGGCGTCCCGGCATATCCGGCGCTCGACGCGGCCGATGGCAGCGTGTTGCTGTCGGTGCATGCCGATCGCGCGGAAGCCCAGCGGCGCCATCCGCGCGGCGTGCGCAAGCTGCTGGAGTTCGCGCTTGCAGAGCGGATGAAACAGGCACGCAAACAGCTGCCGGTGCAGGCCAGGACCGCGTTGTTGTATGCGGCAATCGAATCCGCGGCGCCGCGGACCGGCGCCAGCAACGAGCGCGACCGGCTGCGTGCCGATCTGGTCGATGGTGCATTCGCGGCGCTGGTGGCGGATGGGCTGGGCGAGATTCGCGATGCCGCTGCATTCGTGCAACGGCGCGACGCGATTGCCCGGACATTGTTCCCGCAGGCGACGACACGGCTGGCGCAGGCAGAAGCCATCCTGGCGCTCGTCGCCGAGGTGCGGACGAAGCTGGATTCGAAACTGATCGGCTGGGCCAGCGGCAACCTTGACGACATGCGCGCGCAACTGGCGGCACTGACGCCGCCGGGCTTCCTGCGCGACGTACCTGCCACCGCGCTGGCTGAATACCCGCGCTACCTGAAGGCACTCGTGCTGCGTGCCGAACGCGCCTTGCGCGATCCGGTGCGCGATCAGGCGCGGATGCTGGAACTCAAACCATTCGTCGACGCGCTGGCCGCGGCCTTGGCGGCTGGCGCCGCCGATGTTTCGGATTGGCAGGCGCTGCGTTGGGATCTGGAAGAATTGCGCGTTTCACTGTTCGCGCAGGAACTCGGTGCGCGTGGCGGGATTTCCGCGAAGAAGCTGGTGGTCAGGTTGGCGCAACTGCGCGGGTAGGTCCCGCTTGCCCGCGTTGTCGCCGCCCCCACGGAAGTGCAGGAGCGGGACACCCGGGGGACGTCACTTGATGCGTTTGACCTGCGCACGCGAGTGGTAGCGTCCGACCGACAGATACCAGGTGTTGCCCACCATCGCCGGCTTGATGTTCACCTCGGGATTGGTGAGACGGATGCCAGGCAGCTCGGCATCGTCGACCTGCTGCCAGACCTGGCCATTGTCCAAGGTATAGGTCTTTCCCTTGCCGAAACCGTGGAACTCGCCACTCAGGCGGCCGGTAATGGGCGCTGCGGAACCGAAATCGAAGAAGCCGCGGTTCTGGTGCTCGATCTGCTGCTTGACATCGGCCGCTATCTTGGCCGTCTGGGTTGCGAGGGTGCGGCCGAGCCACACATTGAGATGGGCGAGCTCGTCAGCACTCAACTTGTCCAGGCCTGCGGCCTTGAATTCCGCGGGGGTCATCTGCCTTTCGATCGCCGGCTGCGTCTGAGCGATGGCAGCGGGCACCACGCAGGCAAGCAGCGCGGCAAGGGCGAGCGTACGGATCGACAGCATGGTCTGTTCCTCGGGACTGGGCGCGGCTAGTGTAGACGCTCCCTACCGAGTCGATACCTGCGTGCCGCCCGCCGAGCGTGACCATTCCAATGCCCTGAACGTCGCGCTGGCGGAGCCGGCCTGCGCCGCGATCGCGGCCGGGCTGCGGCGGGCGCTGCAGGAATCGATCGCGGACAACGATGTCGCGGCACTGCGCGATCCTCTGGCGGTACTCGCCGATACGCTGGCCGCGTTGGCGATGCTCGAGGCCGATGGCGAGGTGCTGGCGGCGGCGATCCTGCATGTCGCGCCGACCCTGTCCGAGCGAATGCAGCCACGACTGCTGCGCGAATTTCCGGCCGTCGCGGTGTTGCTCGAGGGTCAGCGCGCAGCGACGCAGGTGTGGACCCTGCATGCCGAACGTCGTGAAGAAGGCAGCAGCGAAGGCTTGCGTCGGCTGCTGCTGGCGATCGTGCGCGACCTGCGGGTGGTGCCGATCCTGCTCGCGCGGCAGCTGGCGCGGATGCGACATGCCGATCGCCTGCCGGTGGAGCAGCGTCGTGCACTTGCGCAGCTGACCCGGGATATCCACGCGCCCCTCGCCAATCGCCTCGGCATCTGGCAACTGAAGTGGGAGCTCGAGGATCTTGCGTTTCGATATCTAGATCCCGACACCTATCAGCGCATCGCGCGCCTGCTCGACGACAAGCGCCGCGGTCGCGAGGGTTACATCGAGCAGGTCAGGCGCACCCTCGGCACGGCGCTGGCGGCGCAGGACGTGCGCGCGGATGTCGCCGGTCGACCCAAGCACATCTACAGCATCTGGAAAAAGATGCAGAAGAAGAACGTGCCGATCGGCGAGCTCTATGACCTGCGCGCGGCGCGGGTGCTGGTCGCCGATGTGCCGGCCTGCTACGCCGCCCTCGGCGTGGTGCATGCACTATGGCAGCCGGTGCCGGGCGAGTTCGACGACTACATCGCGCGACCCAAGCGCAACGACTATCGCTCGTTGCACACGGCGGTGATCGGGCCGGAAGGCAAGACGCTGGAAGTGCAGATCCGGACCTTCGAAATGCATGCGCAGGCCGAACTCGGTGTCGCCGCGCACTGGCGGTACAAGGAAGGACGCGGGGTCGAGCATCGTTCCACCGCGGCCGACGCCGCGCTCAATCGCAAGATCGAATGGATGCGGCGGCTGCTCGACAGCCATGCCGAGCGCGAAGGCGACAACGCCAGCCTGCTCGGCGAGATCGACAGCGAGCTGGTCGAGGACCGCGTCTACGTGCTGACGCCAAAGGGCGAAGTCGTCGACCTGCCGCAAGGTGCGACGCCGCTGGACTTTGCCTATCACGTGCATACCGAAGTCGGGCATCGTTGTCGCGGCGCCAAGATCGATGGCCGCATCGTGCCGCTCGACCACAAGCTGCATAGCGGCGACCGCGTCGAGATCATGGTCGCAAAGACCGGGGAACCGCGGCGCGACTGGCTGGTAGCGTCGAATGGATTCCTGGCCAGCCCGCGTTCGCGCGAAAAGGTGCGCAACTGGTTCAACAAGCTTGATCGCGCGCGCAACGTACAGGCCGGGCGCGACATACTCGACAAGGAACTCAAGCGCGTCGGTCTGCAGCATGCCGATCCGGCGCCCGCGCTGCACAAGTTCAATGCCGCCAGCATGGAGGATCTGCAGGTGCAGGTCGCGCTGGGTGATGTCGGCCCGCACCAGGTTGCGCGTGCGTTGCTCGAGCACGAGCGCGCGCGCCATGAGACCGCGCCGCCGCCGCTGTTGCGCGCACCGCCGCGACCCCGCGCGCCATCGACCTCGGCGTTCACGGTGGTGGGCGTCGGCAACTTGCTGGTGCAGATCGCCCGCTGCTGCCAGCCGCTGCCGGGCGAGGCCGTCGCCGGCTATCTCACCCGTGGCCGCGGTGTCAGCGTGCATCGCAGCGATTGCGCCACCTTCCAGCGCTTGTCTTCGGCCCAGCCGCAGCGGGCGTTGCCGGTGGAATGGGGCCGGCAAGGTGGCGGCTCGGAAGCCGATGTGCTGGTCGATGCCATCGACCGCAAATGGCTGCTGAAGGATCTCACCAACCTGATCGCGCAGGAAGACACCCACGTGCTCGACATCCGCAACGAAGCCGCGCGCGGGGCCGGGCGCGTACGCCTGCGCTTGCGGTTGCGGGTGGCCGACTTCGGTCAGTTGTCCCGATTGCTGGGTAAGCTCGATGGCCTGCCGGGCGTGGAGCGCGCGCGCCGCGCCTGACCGCCGGAGTCACGGTCACAACATCGCCTTCAAGCAGACTCTCCTATGCTGCGCGGGTGACCCACGATCCTTCTGCCCTAATCCCCCCTGCTCGGCAACGCTTGCCCGACGGCCGTCGCGGGGCGGGGTTTGGCCGATTGGACGGATTGCAGTTCCGCGATGAGACAACACCAAAGCAGCTACGCCCGTGGCTGCGCTGGGCGCTGGTGGTGGTCGGGCTTGTGCTGCTGTTGGTCCTGCTGGTGCTACGCCGGCCCCTGGCCGATCGCGTGTGGCCCGAGGCGCGTGCACAGGCGTTGCGCGAGCAGGCCGCGCTGGCGCTGGCCCACGGCCGGCTCAGTGCCGCCGATGGCAGCGGCGCGCGCGAACTGTATGAAGCTGCGCTCGCCATCGACCCGGATCGCAACGACGCGCACATCGGTCTGATGCACGTCGCGCAAGCCGCGCTGGCGCAGGCGCGCGCTGCAATCGCCGCCGGTCGCTACACCGATGCCCGCAGTGCATTGCAACTGGCGCGCACGCTGTCAGCACCGCGCGCGCAAGCCGATGGCGTCGATGCGCGATTGCGCCAGCGCGAAATGGGTCACGCCGGCATCGAGCGCTTGCTGTCCCAGGCCACTGCGGCCCGTGTTGCGCCTCATCTGGATGGCGCCAGCGACGCCGCGCTGCCGCTGTATCGGCGTGTGCTGGCGTTGCAGCCGAACCGGATCGAGGCGCTTGAAGGACGCGAGGACGCGCTTGCCGATTTATTGCAGCAGGCGCGCCAGGCGTTGCAACGCGATGACCTGCCGGAAGCCGCGCGTCTTGTCGCGGTCGCACGCGAATATGATCCTGGTCACGGCGATTTGCCCGACGCGCAGGCGCGACTCGGGAAATCGCTCGAGCAAGCGCATAAGAACGCGGACGCCGAGTTGCATCGTGGCCACATGGAGCGCGCAGCGGAGGCATATCGCATCCTGCTGCAGATCGATGCCTCCGATGCTGCCGCGCAGCGCGGAATCGACCTGGTTGCAGTCGCCTGGAGCCGCCGCGCCGAACGACTGGCCTCCGATTTTCGGTTTGTCGATGCGCGTGCCGCGCTCGAGCAGGCGCGCACACTGGCGCCACAATCCGCGACCGTGCGCGATGCAGCACGCGCCATTGCACGCGCGCAGCAGGCGAAGGGCCATCTCGGCTCGCTCCTGCCCAGGGCGGAACGCGCGCGGCGTGTGCACAAGCTGCTGATGGACGCCGCCACTGCAGAGGCGCGCGGGGAGCTGCTGACGCCGCCGGGGGACAGCGCTTTCGACAAACTGCGCGCCGCCCGCGCATTGGCTCCAGACGATGCCGCTGTGCGCCGCGCCAGCGCACGCCTGTTGCCAGTGACGATTGAATGCTTCAATCGGGAGCTGCGCAGCAACAACCTCGGCCGCGCGCGCGCCTGCCTGGATGCGCGCGTTGCGCTGGAAGGTAACGGCGCCGTCGCCGCCCACGCGAGACGCCGGCTTGCGCAGCGTTGGTTGGCGATCGGAGCCGAGCGTCTGGGCGCAGGAGAAATCCAGACCGCCGACGCCGCACTCAATGCCGCGCGATCACTGGATCCGGCGGCGCCGGGTTTGCGGGATTTCGCGGAGCGGCTGCACAAGGCAGGTGCGCGCAGTCGCTGAAGATGAGGTCAGCAAGAACGTGCGCTTAAGCTCATGACGTCGGGATCACAAGCAATCAGAAGATGCGGCGAACCGTGTGACGCGCTGAATCCAGGGAGAAATGCTGCGCGACGTTTTCGAGTCCGTTGGCGCTCAGTTGGTTCCATAGCGATTGATCGTTATAAAGACGAACGATCTGTGCCGCGAATTCGGCGGGCTCGTCCGCCACCAGCACATCGTGACCTGCAAGCAGATGCATGCTCTCCACCGCGCAGGATGTCGCCACAACCGGTTGCCCGTGCGCCATGCTCAGGTTGACCTTGCCCTTTACGCCGGCGCCATAGCGCAGTGGCGCGACTGCAATGCGGCAGCCATCCATATACGGTGTGATGTCCGGCACATGGCCGTGCACGACGACGCCATCGCTACGCGACAGCATGGCGATCTCGGGCGGGAGATGGCTGCCGATGCAGTGAAATCGCACTTCCGGAAGTTGCATTCGTAGCAACGGAAAGACATCTGCGACAAACCAGCGCACGGCATCCACGTTGGGTGGATGACGGAAGCCGCCGACGAAGACCAGGTCGTGTCGCTGTTCATAAGGCAGGCCTGGCCCCGAGAGCCGGTGCAGGTTCGACAACACTTCGACGTTCGCCTGCGGCGCATCCTGGACCAGCAGCAAACGCTCCGCCTCGCCCACCACCAAGGTGATGTCGGCACGCGCGATGACACCCAATTCCGCCTTGCGCGTTCGCATCGCCGTGCGCAGCAAAGTTGCGTCACCAGAGAGCTCGGCGGCGCGGCGTTCGCGCAGGTAGTGCAGGTCGACGCTGTCGAACAACACGCGTGCCTGTGGCGCATGCCGGCGCAGGAGCGGCAGGAATTCGCTGCCGACATAGTGTCGACACATCAGCACGCTGTCGAAGCGTGGGCCATGCTCTCGCAGCCATGCGGGTGCCCTTGGGGCGAACGGTGCGTACCAGGCCTCCACGCCCATTTGCTGCAACGCCTCGGTGTAGCGAGCGGCATGTTCGCGATTGGTTGGCAGGAAGACCACGTGCGCACCTTCCTCCCGTAACAGGTGCATCAGGTTCACCAGCCGCAACGAGCCGGAATCGTGGTCCGGCTGCGGCGTAAGCGCGCCGATCACCAGGATTTGGCGCTGGTTTCGATGCAGGATCGCCGGCGAGGGCAGCGTTCCCGGCACCGGTTGCGCCATCAACGCGTCGCGCCGGTACGCGGCGAAACGTTCGCGATTGCGGACCTGGTAGATCTTTGCGCCGCTACCGGTATCCGTGCCGGACGTCGTGCCCTCGTCGTGAACCACGCGGGCGCCCGGCTGGTACAGCACGCGCCTGCCGGCGGCGCGGACGCTGAATGCGAGATCGGTGTCTTCGTAGTAAGCCGGGGCATATCGTGGGTCGAAGCCGCCCACCTGCTGGAACAGCGCGCGTGGAATCGCGATGGCGGCGCCGCTGACGTAGTCGGCATCGCGCAAGTAGGAAAAACGGGGATCCTGCGGCGATTCGAAGCGACCGTAGTTCCAGCCGCTGCCATCGGTGAAGACCACGCCACCGGCTTCCTGCAGGCGGCCATCCGGATACAGCAACTGCGCGCCAACGAGCCCGGCATCCGCGTGTTCGTCGAAGGTCTGCAACAACGCATCCAGCCAGCCCGGCTGGGGCACAGTGTCGTTGTTGAGGAAGACCAGGAATTCGCCCCGTGCGAGCGTGGCGCCCTCGTTGCAGGCGGCGATGAAGCCGCCGTTTTCGGAGCGGTGGTGATAGCGCAATCCGGCGATGGCCGGCAACGCCGTCGTGGTTTCGTCGCTGGAGCCATCGTCGATGACGATGATTTCGCAACTGGCGCGTGGCGGGTGCTCGGCTAGCGCGCGCAGGCACGCCAACGTGTGCGCGAAATGGTTGTAGACCGGGATCACGATGCTTGCGCGCGGTGCTTGGGCCTGCGCCGCGTCAGCCTGTGGCACCGCAAATGGAACAAACGGCCCGCTGGCCGGTACGTATAGCGCCCCCGGCAGCGATGCCGGACGCCAGCGCAGCTGCGCCTTGCCGCGTTCCCAGCTCGTGCGCCAGCCGCGCGTGCGCAAGCTGATCAGGCCGCGTCGAATCAGGCCGAGCGCGCGAGCAATTGAAAACTGCGCATCGGCCAACGACAACGACATTCCAGCGGAACTCCGGCTGACTGGGGGTGGGTCTGCGCGCTGGTCGCTGCGGGGTCTGCGCTAGACTCGCCGCTGCGCTGCCACGCGCTGCCATTGTCGCATCCCGAGAACGCCTGCTGGCAGGCGCAGTTTTCACCACGCCGCCGAGCCTATGCCCCGCATCGATTACGACGAAGACGACCTCGATCACGACGACATGCCTGCGCCCGATTGGCGGCGCCGACTGCTGACCTGGGGGCTGGCGGTCATTGGCCTCGGGCTGGGGTTCCTGATCCCGTACACGCTCTATCTCAACCATCAGGTGGGCCAGCGCTTCGGCCAGCTGCGTTGGCAGATCCCGACCCGGGTCTACGCCCGTCCGCTGCTGTTGCGGCCAGGCCTGGCGATGGATGCGCAGATGCTGAAGACCGAACTCGACGCCGCGTCCTACCGCGACGATGGTGCCGGCGTGCGCCCCGGCACCTACCTGCACGCTGGCGGCCGCTGGCGGATCGCCAGTCGTGGTTTCCACGATGTCGACGGCCCGGTTGGCCCGAGCCAGGTCGAAGTGCAGCTGGGCGACAGCCGCGTCGCGAGTGTCCGCGACCTCGCCCACCAGCGCGCGATCAAATCGGTGCGCCTGGATGCCGCGCGGATCGCCACGTTGTACGGCCAGAAGCAGGAAGAACGACGGCTGGTGCGGATCGAGGAAGTGCCCGAACTGCTGGTCACCGGTCTGCAGGCGGTCGAGGATCGCGATTTCGCGCATCACCACGGCATCGACCTCGGCGGCATGCTGCGCGCGGCCTTCGTCACCGTGCGCTCGGGCGGCGAGAACAAGCAGGGCGCGAGCACGCTGACCCAGCAGCTTGCGCGCAGCGGCCTGCTCGGCATCGGCCGCGAGCAGACGGTCAGCCGCAAGGTCAAGGAAATCCTGTACGCACTGCTGATCGAGGCGCGCTACGACAAGCGCACGATCCTGGAAACCTATCTCAACCAGGTGTATCTCGGCCAGCGCGGCTCGCAGGAAATCCGCGGTGTTGCCGCCGGCGCCGAATACTGGTTCGGGCGCGACTTGCGCGATCTCAGCACCGAGCAGATCGCGTTGCTGGTGGGAGTCATCCGCGGTCCGTCCTATTACGATCCGCGTCGCAATCCGGAGCGCGCCACCGAGCGTCGCAACTTCGCGCTGGCGAAGATGCATGAAACCGGATTGATCAACGATGCCGAGTTTGAACGCGCCAAGCTGGCGCCGCTTGCCGTCACCAGCGCGCCGGGCAGCCTCGCGGCCAACCGGTTTCCGTCCTATGTGGATCTCGTGCGCAGGCAACTGCAGCGCGATTATCCGGCCGATGCGCTGCAAGGCGCCGGTCTGAGCGTGATGACGGCGATGTCGCCGGCGGCGCAGGCCTACGCCGAAGGCGCCGTCACCAGGACGCTCAAGGCGCTGGACACGAAACGGCGGCCGCCGCTCGAAGCCGGCGTGATCCTCACCGACGTGCATGAAGGCGAAGTGCGCGCGGTGGTGGGCAGTCGCGAGTTCGTCGAGCACGGCTTCAATCGTGCGGTAGAGGCGCAGCGACCGGTCGGTTCGCTGCTCAAGCCGTTCCTGTATTTGCTGGCGTTGGCGCAGCCGGACAAATGGTCGCTGGCGAGCTGGGTCGACGATTCGCCGATCACAATCAACCTGGGCAACGGCAGGCGCTGGACGCCGGGCAATTCCGAAGGTCACAGCCACGGCACCGTGCGCCTGATCGATGCGCTGGCGCATTCGTTCAACATCGCGACGGTGCGGGTTGGGATGCAGGTCGGGCCGGAGCGCCTGGCCGACCTGATCCATACGCTCGCGGGCATCGACGCCAAGCCGAATCCGTCGCTGATCCTGGGGGCGGTTGACCAGAGTCCGTATGCGATGGCGCAGCTGTACCAGTTCCTCGCCTCCGACGGCGAGATCCAGCCGCTGCACGCGGTGCGCGGCGTGCTCGATCCCAACGGCAGTGCCGTCAACCGCTACGACAAGGCGCCGGCGCCGGCGCAGGAAGGCGACGCAATTGCCGCGCGGCTGGTCACGACCGCGTTGCAGCAGGCGATCGTCGGCGGTACCGGTCGCCAGCTGATCAGCGACGGCCTCGGCCGCCTGCAGCCGGCCGGCAAGACCGGCACCAGCAACGACAGCCGCGACAGTTGGTTCGCCGGTTATACCGGCGATCATCTGGCGGTGATCTGGGTCGGCAATGACCAGAACCAGCCGACCGGCCTGTACGGCGCGACCGGTGCGATGAAGGTGTGGTCAGGCATTTTCTCGCGCTTGCCGACCGCGCCGCTGCAGGTTGCCGACAAGGGCCTGGAATGGCAGTGGGTGGCGCAGTCCAGCAGCACAGAAGCCTCTTGCCCGGGTGCGCGCCGATTCGCCTTTGTCGCCGGCTTTGCTCCGCCCCATCAACAGTGCGTCTACGCCAGCCCGCAGACCGATCCGTACTACCAGCAGCAACCGCAGGACCAGGCGCAGGGCGAGCAGCAGCATGGCGGGTGGCGCGACTGGCTGGGATTGGGCCATCGCGACGATCCCGCCAAGCAGGCCCCGCCACCGGAGGCACCCGCACCGCCACCACCGCCACCCCCGCCGCCAGACCCACAATGACGCACGCGCTCCTGGCCTCCGCAACGCTGGCCCTTCTGCTGGCTGCGTGCAGCTCGATTCCGCCACCGGTACCGCCCCCGTCGCTGACAACGGCGGTGCCGGAAGCGATGGTCGCGGCGATCCGCGCCGCCGCCGGGCACGACGACAGCGAACTCGCCGTGCAGCCGTTACGCGATCCGAGGGTCGAGGATCTGCGCCAGCAGGCGGCGCGCCTGGAAGCAACGCGCCGTTACGTTGAAGCTGCCGCCATGCTCGACAAGGCGCTGGCGATTGTTTCGACCGGTATTGCTTCGTCAGATATTGCTTCGTCAGATCCGGCGCTGCTGCAGGAGCGCGCAGAGGCCGCGGTGCTGTTGCAGGACTACGCCGGCGCCGAACAATTCGCACGCCGTGCGTATGCGATCGGCGCGAAGGTCGGACCGTTGTGCCGGCGTCACTGGGCGACCGTGCAGCAGATGCGGCGGGTGGCCGGCGACGTCGCCGGCGCGGCGTCGGCGCAAGCGCAGCTCGAGGCCTGCAAGGTCGCTGCGCCGAACCGGTTCTGAGAGGTCGCGCGCTTGACAATGTCGACCCTGCCTGCCAAAAGCCGTGCCGCCCTGGCCGCAGGCGGCGTGCTCGCCGAAAACATCCCCGGCTTCGTTCCGCGGCTCGCGCAACAGGCCCTGGCCGAAGCAATCGCGCAGGCGTTCGAACAGCGCGAAGTGCTGCTGGCCGAAGCCGGCACCGGCACCGGCAAGACGTTCGCGTACCTGGTGCCGGTTCTGTTGTCGGGGATGAAGACCATCATTTCCACGGGCACCAAGGCGTTGCAGGACCAGCTCTACCATCGCGATTTGCCACGGGTGCGTGATGCGCTCGGCGTCGGCCTGTCAACTGCATTGCTGAAGGGTCGCGCCAACTACCTGTGCAAATACCGGCTGGAGCAGGCCAAGGGTGAACCGCGGTTCGGCACCCGCGAACAGGTCGGCCACTTCCAGCGCATCGTCGCCTGGAGTGGCCGCACGCGCATGGGCGATCTCGCCGAGCTCGATGCGCTGCCCGAGGATTCGCCGCTGCTGCCGATGGTCACCAGCACCGCCGAGAACTGCCTGGGCAGCGAGTGCCCGTTCTGGTCGGAATGCTTCGTGGTGCAGGCGCGCCAACGCGCCCAATCGGCGGACCTGGTCGTCGTCAACCACCATCTGCTGCTGGCCGACCTCGCGCTGAAGCAGGAAGGTTTCGGCGAAATCCTGCCGGGCGCGCAGGCCTTCGTGGTCGACGAGGCGCATCAATTGCCGGAGCTCGCAGCGCAATTCTTCGGTGAAGGCCTGGGTGCACGCCCACTGGTTGAGCTGGCGCGCGATGCGCTGTCCGAATGCAAGGACGTGCAAGGCTCGCTGGCGGTCGTGCAGCAACCGGCGCAGCAACTCGAACACGCGACCCGCGCCTTGCGCGCGGCGATGGAGGCACTGCCGACGCGTGGTACCCAGCGGCGCGCGCTGCACGAGGTGGCAGTACGCGATGCCCTCGATGCGCTGGTCGCGGTATTGCTGCGCTTCACCGAGTGCCTGGCCGCGCTGCGCGAGGCATCGCCGGGTTTTAACGGATGCCACGTGCGCGCGCAGGAGTTTGCAGCGCGACTGGGGCGCTGGTTGGTGCAGCGCAGCTTCGACGAGTTCAACGAGGACGGCTTCGACGCCGATATCGATGTCCCCGATGACGACGTGCGCTGGTACGAGCTGTCGCCGCGTGGTTTTCGCCTGCAGCGCACGCCGCTGGATGTCTCCGCGCCATTGCGCGCGCATCGGGAGCGTTCGCACGCCTCATGGGTGTTCACCTCGGCCACGCTGGCGGTTTCAGGGCAATTCGGACATATCGCCACGCGCCTGGGGCTCGACGACCCGATCACGCTGCTGCAACCCAGTCCGTTCGACTGGAATACGCAGGCGCTGTGTTACCTGCCACCGACGCTGCCAGAGCCGATGTCGCGCGGCTACAGCGCAGCGGTCGTCGCCGCGTTGCTGCCGGTGTTGCACGCCTCCAGTGGGCGCGCGTTCGTGCTGTTCGCGTCGCACCGTGCGCTGCGCGAAGCCGCCGACGCGCTGCGCGACGGGCCATGGCCGCTGTTCGTGCAGGGCGACGCACCGCGACATGTGCTGCTGCAGCGTTTTCGCGAATCTGGCAATGGCGTCCTGCTGGGCGCGGCGAGTTTCCGCGAGGGCGTCGATGTCGTCGGCGCGGCGCTCAGCGTGGTCGTGATCGACAAGCTGCCGTTCGCCGCGCCCGACGATCCGGTGTTCGAGGCGCGCCTGGACGCGGTGCGCCGCGCTGGCGGCAATCCGTTCCGCGACGAACAATTGCCGCAGGCGGTGATCGCCCTCAAGCAGGGCGCTGGCCGTCTGATCCGCAGCGAGAGCGATCGCGGCGTGCTGATGCTGTGCGACCCGCGCCTGCTCGGCAAGAGCTACGGCCGCGTGTTCCTGGACTCGCTGCCGCCGCTGCCGCGCACCCGCCTGATCGGCGACGTGCAGGCATTCTTTGCGGCAGAATTGCAATCAGTGACGGCCGCCGACCTGCCATGAAATTGCTCGCCTTCGAAACTGCGACCGAAGCCTGCTCCGTGGCCCTATGGATCGACGGCGACGTGCGCGAACGATTCGAGATCGCACCCCGACGGCACGCGGAACTGTCGCTGCCATGGGCCGAACAATTGCTGGCGGAAGCGGGCTTGGCCAAGTCGCAACTCGATGCGGTCGCGGTCGGTCGCGGTCCTGGCGCGTTCACCGGCGTGCGCCTGGCGATTGCCATCGCGCAGGGCATCGCGCTGGCCCTGGACAGGCCGGTCGTCCCGGTATCGACACTCGCGGTGCTGGCGATGCAGTCGCAAGGCGAACGCATCCTCGCTGCGATCGACGCGCGCATGGGCGAAGTGTATTTCGGCGCGTTCCAGCGCTTGGGTGGCGATATGGTTGCGGCATCCGACGAAGTCGTGGTGCGGCCCGACGCGACGCCATTTCCCCTGGATGGCGCCTGGCACGGGGTCGGCACCGGGTTCGCTGCTGCCGACGGGGTGTTATGCACGCAACTGCAGGCGCAGTTGCAGTCGCTCGATGCCAGCGCCTTGCCCCATGCCGCCGATGTTGCGCGCCTGGCCGTGCTCGCCTTCGCCCGTGGTGAAGCCCTGCCACCCGAGCGCATCGAGCCGGCCTACCTGCGCAACAACGTCGCACTGACGCTGGAGCAGCAGCAAGCGCTGCGTGCCAGTCGCTAGAAAGGGACGGTTACTGGTCGACCAGCGCGCCGCCGGGCAGGAACCGCCAGGTGCGCACGACGTTCAGGATATCGGGATCGTCCGGCGTCTTGGGTAACGGCGGGTACGGTTCGGCGAGCTTGGCAATGCGCAGCGCGGCGGCGTCCAGCAATGGAATGCCGCTGGTGCGCACGATGTCGGCGCGTTCCACCGAGCCGTTGCGGCGGATGCCGACATTGATCACCACGACCCCGACCAGTCCGCGGCGGCGCGCTTCGTCGGGATAGTTGAGATTGCCGACGCGTTCGGCGCGATCCACCCAGGTACGCAGGTAGGCGGCCCACGCGTATTCACGCGTGCTTGCCGACACGAATTTTCGCGATGGGCGCTTGGCGTAGCGTTGCGAGCGCAGATGGATCTCGGCGGCGAGCCGCGCCATCTCCATGTCGTGCTCGATTTTCAGCTGGCCTTGCGGCAGCAGCGCCGGATCGACCTGCGGTGCCGCTTCCGGCAGCGGCGCGCGCACTTCGCTGCGCGTGCTGCTGAGGACGCGCATCTGTGGCGGCGGCGTTGGCGCAGGCGACTGCGCACGCAGTTCGCGCGGGGCGAGTCCCTCGTCGGGCTTGGGCACGAGCCCGCTTTGACGGTCGCTGGGGCGATTGGCCTTGTCGCTTTCGCCGCCGCCCTGGTTGTTGGCCTGGGCGAGGAAGTCGGCCTGCTTCGGCGTGAGCGCAGTCTGTGTCTGGGTGAGGATCACATCGAGCGTCGGCATCACCGGCGCCGCTTGTTCCAGCGCAAAACCCAGACCGAGCAGCAGCATCCCGTGCAGCAGCAGCGACAGCACCAGCGTGGCGCTGAGACGTTCCTTCTCACCGATTGGGAGCCGGCCGATCGACGGGCGTGCTGCGGCGACGACAGACATCAGTGCGGGGCGGCGATCGCCGTCTGGTATCTGGCCTCGATCGCATCGAACAGTGTGCCGGCGATGTTGAGGCCGAATTGCGCATCCAGCTCGCGGATGCAGGTCGGGCTGGTGACGTTGACCTCGGTGAGGTAATCGCCGATCACGTCCAGTCCCACGAACACCATTCCACGCCGTTTCATTTCCGGACCGACCTGCTGCGCGATCCATCGATCGCGCTCCGACAGCGGACGGCCTTCGCCACGGCCGCCGGCGGCCAGGTTGCCGCGAAACTCGTCACCCTGGGGAATCCGCGCCAGACAATACGGAACCGGTTCGCCGTCGATCAGCAGGATGCGCTTGTCGCCGGCCGAGATCTCGGGAATGTAGCGCTGGGCCATGACCAGCTGGCGGCCATGCGCTCCTATTAAAGTCTCCAGGATCACGTTGATGTTGGAGTCGCCGTGGCAGGCGCGGAAGATCGAACGGCCGCCCATGCCGTCGAGTGTCTTCAGTACCGCCTCGCCGTGTTCGGCGATGAAGGCCTTGAGCGCCGACGCCTCCCGACTGACCAGCGTCGGCGGGCAGCACTGCGGGAATTCCAGCGCAGTCAGTTTCTCGTTCATGTCGCGCAGGCCGCGCGGATCATTGACGACGAGGGCACCCGCGCGTTGCGCCAGGCTCAGGATCTGGGTGTCGTGCACGTAGTCCGGATCGACCGGCGGATCAGTGCGCATCAGCACGACGTGCCCGGCGCCCAGCGCAATCGGTGACGCCGGCCCCAATTCATACCAGTGGGTCGGGTCTTCACGCACGGTCAATGGCGCGAGCTGCGCCAACGCCGTCCCGTCACGCACCGACAAGCCGCCGGGGAGCACGTAAAACAGGCGATGACCGCGGCGTTGCGCCTCCAGCAGCATCGCAAACGTCGAATCCTTCGCGATCCTGATCGATGCGATCGGGTCCATCACAGTGACGATTTGCAGCGACATGTGGCGATCCACGGCAGATTGCGACGAATGGTAGCAGGGGCCACTCGTGCCCCGTCCATAGTGAATGCGCCCTCATGGAGAGGCCATCAAGGGAAACTTGACAGTGCCGCCGCAGACTGGGATACAGGCACTCAGCAGCGACACCGGCGATCACGAAGTGTCGCGCATCAGGGGAGCATTTATGACGGCAGACGAAAGCCGCACTGGCAGTCTCAACGGCCTGCGCGTGATGGTCATCGACGATTCCAAGACCATCCGCCGCACTGCCGAAACCCTGCTCAAGCGGGAGGGTGCCGACGTTGTGACCGCGACCGACGGTTTCGAGGCGTTGGCCAAGATCGCGGACACGCAGCCACAGATCATCTTTGTCGATATCATGATGCCGCGCCTGGATGGCTATCAGACCTGCGCGCTGATCAAGAACAACCAGTTGTTCAAGTCGACGCCGGTGATCATGCTGTCGTCCAAGGACGGTCTGTTCGACAAGGCCCGGGGCCGCATCGTCGGCTCCGAGCAGTACGTCACCAAGCCATTCACGCGCGAGGAACTCCTTGACGCGATTCGCAAGCACGTTACCGCCTGACCGGGGGGAAGGGCATCCATGGCACGTATCCTTTTGATTGAAGATTCGCCGACCGATACCGCGGTCCTGACCCAGTTGCTGGAACGCAACGGGCACCAGGTGCTCGCTTCGGTAAGTGGTGAGGACGGCATTGAGGTCTGCAAGCGGGAACTGCCCGACCTGGTCCTGATGGACGTGGTCCTGCCCGGCATGAATGGCTTCCAGGCGACTCGCGCGCTGTCACGCGACGCCGCCACCAGCGCGATCCCGGTGCTGATCGTCAGCACCAAGGCGATGGAAACCGATCGCGCCTGGGGCCTGCGCCAGGGCGCCAAGGACTACATCGTCAAGCCGCCGGACGAAGGCGCGCTGATCGGTCGCATCAACGAGTTGCTGGGCGCCTGAAGATGGCCAAGCGAACGCCGCCGCGAAGCGCGTCCAGGCCGCCGAAAAAGGCGGTGCCTGCACATGTCCGGCAGTCCGAGGCCAAGGCGTCCGAGGACATGGTTGCCGAGCAGCCGTTGCAGCCGGCGAAGGATGCGGCAACGGTGCAGGCATGGGCACCCCGGGCGCCGGCCTCGCCGCAGTTGCCGCCGTTCGACATCCTCGACGACTACGAGCGTCGCAGCCTGGCGCACGTCGTCGGTCTGCCCGAGCAGCTTGACGCGCCCGGTCTTTGGCGTGGCGTCGGCTACCGGATCGGCAACAAGCGGCTGGCTTCGGGATTCGACGAAGTGGTCGAAATCATGCCGCTGCCGCAAGTGACGCCGGTTCCAGGTGCGCAGCCGTGGTTGCTGGGCGTTGCCAACGTCCGCGGCAGCCTGCTGCCGATCGTCGATCTCAAGCAGTTCCTGGAAGGCGAACGCACGGTGCTGCACGAGGGCCAGCGCGTGCTGATCGTGCGGCAGCCGGGCGGCGACGTCGCAGTCACCATTGACGAGTTGTTCGGCCAGCGCAGTTTCAACGAAGCGCAACAGCAGCCGCCCGAAGAGTTGGCACAAAGCGTGCTGGCCGCTGGACGGTACGCACATTTTGTCGACCGGGCTTATCGCCTGGCCGAAGATTCGTGGGGGGTGTTCAGCCTGGAACGGCTGGCCCGCACGCCTGAATTCAGACAAGCCGCGGCCTGAGCCGCAAAAGCAACCGAAGGTCGAGGTCGAACATGAGTACTGTGATGGACAACGTGGCCGGCAAGGGCCGCAACGTAGGCACCAACTTCTGGCTGTTGTTGCTGGCCGGATCGGTGATCGTCTTCGCCGCCAATACAGGCTATGCCACCTGGAAGGCCGCGCGCTTGGGCGGCGCGAGTTCCTCGGCGTCGGACTTGCAGGTGAATTCGCAGAAGCTCGCCAACCAGGGCCGCGAAGCGGTCGGTGGCAAGGCCGAGTCGTTTGCCGCATTCAAGGCGACGCGCGCCCAGGTCGATCAGGACGTCAAGCAGCTCAACGATCGCTTTGGCCAGGCAGCCGGTGTGTCCGGACCGATCGCGACCGTGACCCAGACCTGGGCGCCGCTCGGCAAGAGCGCCGACCAGGTGATCGCGTCCGAAAAGGCCGTGTTGGGTCTCGCCGGCAACGCCGATCGTTTCGTCCAGCGCGTACCGCAACTACAGGCGCAGCTCGACGAAGTGGTGCGCGGGATGCTCGCCAGCGGCGCGCCTTCCTCGCAGGTCTACCTCGCCGTGCGCGAGGGCATCCTGGCGGCGACCATGGCCCGCAGCGTTGCTGAAATCCAGGCCGGTGGCGCCGGTGCCTCGATGTCGGGCGACAAGCTGGCGCGCGACGCCGGCGTGTTCACCCAGGTGCTCGGCGGCTTCCGCCAAGGTGGCGCCGGCGAGGCGCAGAAGGTGACCTCGGCTGCGGCCGCTGCATCGTTGAGCCAGGCCAGCGCGCTATGGGCGGGGATGAAGACCGACCTCGACGCCATTCTCGGCAACTCGCAGGATCTGTTCCGCGCCCAGACCGCCGCGGGAAACCTCGCCGCTGGTTCCGACAAACTGCTGAGCGACAGCGAAGGCCTGTTCCGCGCCTTCACCGCTTTCGGCTCACTGCGCGACACCAGCCTGGCCGGCAACATCTGGATCAGCATCATCTCCGGCCTGGCGGCGCTGGCTTCGATCATCGGTCTGTTGTTCAGCCTCAACAGCGCGCAACGCAAACGCTACCAGACCACCATGGAACTCAACAACCGCAACCAGGAGGCGATCATGCGCCTGTTGGACGAGATGGGTTCGCTTGCCGAAGGCGACCTCACGGTCAAGGCCACGGTCACCGAAGACATGACCGGCGCGATCGCCGACTCGATCAACTTCGCGGTCGAACAGCTGCGCAGCCTGGTCACGACGATCAACGACACCTCGGTGCAGGTGGCGTCCAGCGCGCAGGAAACGCAGGCGACCGCCATGCACCTGGCCGAGGCTGCCGAACACCAGGCGCAGGAAATCTCCTCCGCATCCGACCGCATCAGTGAAATCGCGGCCAGCATCGACCAGGTGTCCAAGAACTCCGCCGAGTCGGCCGAAGTGGCCCAGCGTTCGGTGCAGATCGCGACCAACGGCGCGGGCGTGGTGCGTCAAACCATTCAGGGCATGGACAACATCCGTGACCAGATCCAGGAAACCTCCAAGCGCATCAAACGCCTGGGCGAGTCGTCGCAGGAGATTGGTTCCATCGTCGAGCTGATCAACGACATCTCCGAGCAGACGAATATTCTTGCGCTGAACGCCGCGATTCAGGCGGCCTCGGCCGGTGAAGCGGGCCGCGGGTTCGCGGTCGTGGCCGACGAAGTGCAGCGCCTCGCCGAGCGCGCGTCGAACGCGACCAAGCGCATCGAGACGCTGGTGCAGACGATTCAGTCCGACACCAACGAAGCGGTCAGCTCGATGGAACAGACGACATCGGAAGTCGTCGCGGGTGCGCGCTTGGCGGAAGACGCCGGTACCGCGCTGGGCGAGATCGAAAAGGTGTCGTCCGACTTGTCCGGCCTCATTCAAGGCATCTCCGCAGCCTCGCAGAAGCAGTCCGGCGCCGCGGCCAACATCACCCAGACCATGAACACGATTCAGCAGATCGCCTCGCAAACCACCCAGGGCGCCAACCAGACATCCGAGTCGATCGGTAATCTGGCTCAGCTCGCGGCGGACCTGCGTCGCTCGGTCGCCGACTTCAAGCTCCCGGCCTGACCGAACAGGTCGGGAAAAAATAGAGTGCCCGTCAGGATGAACATGTCCGTCCCCGGCCGAAACGTCGTGCGTGCCTCCGCAACCTTCCGAGGCACGCGATGAGCGCCCTGCGCGACGCGATCGACTTCACCACGCTGGGCTGGATCAAGCCGGAACTCGACGAGACCCTGCGCCAGGCGCGGATCGAGATCGAGGCTTTCGCCGAGAACCCCGGCGACGCCAGCCACATGCGCCTCTGCGTTGGGTACCTGCACCAGGTGCAAGGTACCCTGCGCATGGTCGAGCTGTACGCGCCGGCCATGGTGGCCGAAGAAATGGAGCAGCTGGCCCAGGCGCTGCTGGGCGGCAGCACGCCCAACCACGACGAAGCCTGCGCCACGCTGATGCGTGGCGTGGTGCTGCTGCCCGATTACCTGGAACGGTTGCAGGGTGGACACAAGGACATCCCGATCGTGCTGCTGCCGCTGCTCAACGAGTTGCGCGCGGCGCGCGGCGAGACCGGCCTGAGCGAAAGCGTGCTGTTTTCGCCGGACCTGCAGCGCCCGTTGCCAAGCACGTTGGCTCCGGCCGTGGCGGATCAATCGCCTGATGCCCGCGCCGCCCGCGAGAGCTCCGCGACACCGTTGTTGTCGGAGCTGCGCGATGCGCTGGCGGCGTGGCCCGAAGAAGGTGCGCCGGCCAGTGCTGCCGCGCTCGTCATCGCGCTCGATGGCCTCCTGGCCCAGACCACTGAGGAAGCCGACCGGCGCATGCTGTGGGTGGCTTCGTCGGTTGCCGGTGCGCTGCGCGATGGCGCGTCGCTGCCGACGCCGGCCCTGCGCCAGGCCTTCGCCAGCGTCGAACGCGAAACCCGACGTCTGTTCGAGAACGACGGCTTCGGCTTGCCGCGCGCCGACGCCGCGCTCGAACCCACCAGACAACTGCTCTACCACGTCGCGCACA
This sequence comes from Lysobacter sp., assembly GCA_031359875.1. Classification (GTDB taxonomy): domain Bacteria; phylum Pseudomonadota; class Gammaproteobacteria; order Xanthomonadales; family Xanthomonadaceae; genus Cognatiluteimonas. The sequence continues at coordinate 2,581 of JANMAO010000177.1, read as the reverse complement.
CCGACGGTGTCCACGCCGGACTGCAGGATCTGCGCGACACATTCGACCTGGGCGCAGCGGCGCCCAGTGCGTCGGAAATGGAACATGCACGCGGCAGTCTGACCGGTCGCAACCGCGCATTGCTCGACACCGTGTCGGCGGCGATCAAGGAAGACCTGCTGCGGGTCAAGGACGTCCTCGACCTGCACTTGCGCAGCGGCCAGGCCGATATCGCCGACATGCAACCGCAGGTCGAAGCGCTGGGCCGCATTGCCGACACGCTCGGAATGGTGGGCCTGGGCGTTGCCCGCAACCTCGTACAGCAACAGCGCGATGCCATGCGCGCGCTCGTCCACGGCGAACGCGCGGCCGATGAAGGCGCCCTGCTCGATATCGCCGGTGCGTTGCTGTATGTCGACGCATCCCTGGACGAACAGGTGGCGCATCTCGGCGGTCCCGATGTGGGCGCCGACGAGAGCATGCTCGCCAGCGAGTCGCGCAAGGTGCTCGAAGTCGTGGTGCGCGAGGCGATCTCCAACTTCGCCGATGCCCGCCAGGCGTTCGTCGCCTTCGTCGAGACCAGTTGGGATCACGCCGAACTGGCGGAAGTGCCGCGGCTGCTGCAGGAAGTCAGCGGCGCGCTGCAGATGCTGGAACTCCAGGCTCCCGCCGACTATCTCACCGGCGTACGCCTGTACGCCGAGCGCGAACTGATCGGGCGTCATCGTGTGCCCAACGGCCGCCAACTCGACACGCTCGCCGATGCACTGGCGAGCCTGGAGTATTACCTGGAGGCGCTGCGCGAACAGCGTCCCAACCGCGACGAGATCCTCGACATTGCCCGCAACAGCCTCGAGGCACTCGCATACTGGCCGCTGCCGACGGCGGCTGCGCCAGTCGACAGCATGTCGATCGACATGCCGGTAGACAGCATGGAGTCGGTAGCGGTCGGCGACGACAGTGCGGACAACGTGCTGACGCTTGCCGATGATGCGTCCCTGCAGATGCCCGAAATCGCCTTGCCCCAAGCGATCGAGCCGCTTCCGGCGTTGCCAGAACGGGTTCCGACTTTGGTGGTCGGGGCCGGCGGTGGTGGTTTCGAGGTCACCGGCGACGAAATCGACGACGAGATCCGCGAAATCTTCCTCGAGGAGTTCGAGGAAGAGATCGACAACCTCGACAAGCTGCTGCCACCGTGGCGCAACGCGCCCGAGGACATGGAAAAACTGCGCCCGATCCGGCGCGTATTCCACACATTGAAGGGCAGCGGTCGTCTTGTCGGTGCGAGGATCCTCGGCGAGTTCAGCTGGAAGGTCGAGAGCATGCTCAACCGCGTGCTCGATGGCACGCGTCCGCCCAGTGCCGCCGTGGTCGCGATGCTGGACCAGGCCTTCTACACGCTCCCGCAATTGCATGTCGCGCTGAAGGGCGAAGGCAGCATCAGTGCCGACCTCGCGGGCATGCAGGCGGTGGCCGATCGCATCGCCGCGGGCGAGGACGTGTTTTACCGCGCACCGGCGGCTGATGAAATTCCCGCCACGACGACGATGGCGGACAGCGGCGCTGCCATCCAGCCTGCGATGGACGCGGACGCATCAGTCGAAGATGGCGTGCCGGCGTTGGTCGACCCGGTGCTGTTGGAAATCCTCGATACCGAGATTGGCGGCCATCTGGTCACGGTCGAGCGCTGGATCACGGATGCGCGCGCGGCGCCGGCTGTCGCCGACGACATCCTGCTGCGCGCGATCCACACCATGAACGGCGCCTTCGCGATGACCGAAGTGCCATCGATCACCGATGCGCTGACTCCAGCCGAGGCGTACGTCAAGCGTCTGCTGATTGCGCGCGCCCAGGCGACGCCGGAAGGCATCGCTGCATTGGCGGAGATGGTCGCCGCCGCGCGCGCTACGATTGCCGCCCTGCATATGCCATCGCCGCGGGTGCCACGCTACACCGCACTGGCGGCGAGACTCGCTGCGCTGCGCGACAGTCTGCCGGAAGCCAGCTTGCCGTTCGTCGACACCATTCACGTCAATGTACCGGCCGAAGAAACGATCGCCGCGATAGACCTCAGTGCCTACGGCGACATCGCCGAGCCAGTCGCGGACACAGCGGCAATCGAGAGCGCGCCAATCCACGCTGCCCCGGCATCGGTAGAACTGCCTGCAGAAGCGCTCGAAATGGCGCCGCTGGAACCGGAATATACGGAAGCCACCCTGGACGACGGCGAAGCCGCGCGTCTCGACGCAGCCCGGGTCGAGGAAGAAGAACGCCTCGAATACGAGCGGCTGGAGGCCGAATACGCCGAGCAGGCGCGTATGGCGCGCGAAAAGGCAGAACAGGTCGAAGCCGAACGCGTCGAAGCCGAACGTGCCGAAGCCGAACGTGCCGAAGGCGAACGCGCCAGCACTGAGCGCACCGAAGCCGAACGTGCCGAGGCCGAACGCTTCGAAGCCGAGCGCTTCGAAGCCGAACGCTTCGAAGCCGAACGCGACGAAGCCGAACGCGACGAAGCAGAACGCTTCCAAGCCGAAAGAGACGAAGCAGAAAGAGTCTAATCAGACCGAGGAGAAGCCGAGCGTGCCGAAGCCGAGCGTGCCGA
>JANMAO010000163.1:0-14254 GCA_031359875.1 Lysobacter sp. | reverse complement strand
GCGCCATCGCCATGGAAGCGCGCGGCCAGCTCGCGTGCCAGGCGCAACTTGACGTCGCGCGGATTGAGCTGGCCGGCAGCAATGTCGGCCCGCAGGCGTCCAGCTTCGGCGATGCCGATGTCGAAACTGAGCAGTTCGATCCAGCGCCACATCAACTCGTCGCCGATCTTCAACGTCTTGGTGACGATGTCGATCGCGGGCTCGTCGATGCCGATGTAGTTGCCGAGCGACTTCGACATTTTCTGCACGCCGTCGAGGCCTTCCAGCAGCGGCATCGTCAGCACGATCTGCGGCGGCTGGCCGTGGTGCTCCTGCAGGCCGCGGCCCATCAGCAGGTTGAATTTCTGGTCGGTGCCGCCGAGCTCGACATCGGCCTTCAACGCCACCGAGTCGTAGCCCTGCACCAGCGGATACAGGAATTCGTGCAGCGCGATCGGCTGCTGCGCGGCGTAACGCTTGGCGAAATCGTCGCGCTCGAGCATGCGCGCAACCGTGTGCTGCGCGGCGAGCCGGACCATGTCGGCCGCCGACATCTGCCCGAACCATTCGGAATTGAAACGCACCTCGGTGCGTTCGCGATCCAGCACCTTGAACACCTGCTCTGCGTAGGTGCGGGCGTTGGCGTCGATGTCCGCGCGCGTGAGTGGCTTGCGGGTGATGTTCTTGCCGCTCGGGTCACCGATCATCCCGGTGAAGTCGCCGATCAGGAAAATCACCTGGTGGCCGAGGTCCTGGAACTGACGCAATTTGTTCAACAGCACGGTGTGACCCAGGTGCAGGTCCGGCGCGGTCGGGTCGAAGCCGGCCTTGACCCGCAGCGGACGGCCGAGGGTGAGCCGGGCGGCCAGCTCCTCGCGCTTGAGGATTTCGTCGGCGCCTCGGCCGATCAGGTCGAGGGCGTCGTGATGGTCAACGTCTGGTGCAGACACGTGGGCGTCTCTCGGGGCAGTCATGCAGCAAGCGTGACGCCTATTGTGAAGTTTCCGTTAACCAGAAGTTAAAGTGTGAAATGCGTAAATTTCCAATGCGTTCAAGGGTTTGACGCATTGTTTTCGCCCGACTATGGTACGGCCTTGACGCGTCCATCACAGCGGGCCGGGGGACTGAACCAATGAGCCATACCGACGAGAGCGGCAGCAGCCGACGCGCCCGCCTGGAAACCCTACGCGAAGCGACTCTGCATCGGAAGGTGTTGGCAAAACGCCTTCCGGCCGCGTTCAACGGCCGCTGGACCCGTCGCCACTGGGCGCACGCCAGCCTGTTCGCCACCCTGGGCGCGCTGGTCGCAGCGATCGTTCCGGGATTTTCCAACGCCATGCCCTCGTCCGCGCGGACACCGCGCACCACGCTCGCGCTCGCCTTGCCGGCCTTGCCATTGGGGCAGTTGCGCAGCCATCCCGGTGACAGCTGGCAACTGGTGACGGTGAAATCCGGGCAGACCTTGAGCGTGTTGTTCCACCAGCTCGGCGTTCCGGCGGCCACTCTGCAGCGCCTGCTTGCGCATCCCGGCGCAAAAGACGCGCTGACCCACCTCAAGCCCGGCAGCGTGGTCGCCTTTGACCTGCCCGTCGATGCGCCCGGCGGCGCGGGCGACCTGCGCACGCTGCGCTACGACCGCGATCCGACCCACACCGTCGAGCTGTCGCTGGCCGGCGACCAGGTCAGCCAGCACGTGATCGAACGTGCCACCGAAACCCGCACCGTCGTGCTCAGCGGCGAGGTCGGCGATTCGCTGTTCCGCTCGGCGCGCAAGGCGGGACTGTCGGCCAGCCACATCAACACCCTGACCGACGACATCTTCAAGTACGACATCGACTTCAACGACGATGTCGGCGCCCACGACCGCTTCAGCGTGGTCGTCGACCAGGTCTGGCGCGATGGTGAGCTGGTCAGCACCGGACCGGTGCAGGCCGCGACCTTCACCGTCGACGGCAAGCTGTATTCGGGCTTCCGGTTCGAGCGCAGCGGCGGCAAGCCGGAATACTTCACCGGCGAGGGCCGCCCGCTCAAGCGCACCTTCATCCGCATGCCGATCCCGTACGCGCGCTTGACCTCGTCGTTCGGCAACCGCTTCCATCCGGTTCTCGGGCGCATGCGCATGCACGAGGGCGTCGACTTCGCCGCCTCCAGCGGCACCCCGATCCAGGCCGCGGGCGATGCGCGCGTGGACTTCGTCGGCTGGAAAGGCGGCTATGGCCGCGTCGTGATCCTCGACCACGGCCACGGCTACAGCACGCTGTACGGGCACATGTCGCGGTTCGGCAGCGAACATGTCGGCCAGCGCCTCGCGCAGGGCTCCGTGATTGGCTATGTCGGCATGACCGGCCTGGCCACCGGGCCGCACCTGCACTACGAATTCCGCGTCAATGGCGTGCATCGCAATCCGCTGTCGATCACGATGCCGCCGCCGGAGCCGCTCAGCGGCCAGGCGCTGGCGCAGTTCCGCAACCAGACCGGCGCCGCGCTGGCGACGATCCGCAAGGTCGAGAACGTGATCTACGCCGACGTGGCGCCGAGCAAGCCGGTCAAGGGCAGCAAGAAGGCCTGAGGAAATTCTCATCATCCCTGCGAAGGCGGGGATCCATGTCAATACTCTCCTCTTCGCTTGAATCAAACGCTTCCGCCTTTGGCGGGTTACTTTTCTTTGCAAGCGCCCAAAGAAAAGTAACCAAAAGAAAGGGCGCTTCCCCGACACAGCTAACTCGCCGCTTTACTTTCCTCGCCGATTTTCAGACTCGCCATCCATGGCTCGGCTGAAAACAGCGCACATCCATGTGCGCTGCCCCGCTGGGGTCTAGCGAATTCTTTGGTAGTCGGGTATTCCTCGAAGCAACAGTGCAACGACACATCGATGAGGAATGTTTGCGTGACCGATATCATCCATAGCCAGCTCTATCTCGGCCTGATTTCCGGCACCAGCGCCGACGGCATCGATGCCGCGCTGGTGCGATTCAGCGACCCCAGCGCGCAGGCGCATTGCGAGCTGTTGCTGGGACGGACTTATCGCTGGGATGACGCCATCCGCACGCGCCTGGTCGAACTCGGACAGGGCGGAGATTGCCGCTCGCTCGACGAACTGGGGAGCCTCGACGTGCAGGTCGCGCATGCCTTTGCCGATGCCGCGCGGGCGCTGCTCGATGCCGCCGACGTGTCGCCTGTCTCGGTGCGCGCGCTCGGATCGCACGGGCAAACGATTCGCCATCGTCCCGAAGGCGCGGCTTTTGATGGGCGCGCGCCCTTCACCTGGCAAATCGGCGACGGTCACGTCATTGCCGAGCGCACCGGCATCACCACCGTCACCGATTTCCGCCGCCGCGATGTCGCCGCCGGCGGCCATGGCGCGCCGCTGCTGCCGGCGCTGCATGCCGCGCTGCTGTCCTCGCCCGGGGAAAGCCGCGCAGTGCTCAACCTCGGCGGCATCGCCAACCTGACCCTGCTGCCGACGGCCGCCGGTCGCGAGCGCGGCAGGGTGCGCGGCTTCGACACCGGCCCGGCCAATGCCCTGCTGGACGCCTGGTGCGAGCGCCAGACCGGCGCCGCCTTCGATGCCGGCGGCGCGTTCGCCGCGCGCGGCCAGGTCGACGCGTCCCTGCTGGCGACGCTGCTGGCCGAGCCGTGGTTCGCGCTACCCCCACCCAAGAGCACCGGCCGCGAGCAGTTCCACCTGGCCTGGCTGCAGGCGCGGCTCGGCGACGCGCAGCGCGCGTCCGAAGACGTGCAGGCGACGTTGCTGGAACTGACCGCCGCCAGCATCGCCGAGGCGCTGCATGCAACCCAGCCCGACACCGCGCGGCTACTGGTGTGCGGCGGCGGCGTGCACAACCCGCGGCTGCTGCAGCGCATTGCCGCGCGAGTGCCGAACGTGGTGATCGAGTCCACCGCGGCGCATGGCGTCGATCCGGATTTCGTCGAGGCCATGGGCTTCGCCTGGCTGGCGCGCGAAACCCTCGCCGGGCGGCCCGGCAACCTGCCCGCGGTCACCGGCGCGCGCGGCCCGCGCGTGCTTGGCGCGATCCACAGCGCCTGACCAAGCGGTCAACCGCTATTTGAGCGCGAAACGTGCAGCGATCGACTGGTCGGGCGGCTCGGCGGCCGGTGCCGGCCGCGTCGCGCGCCCGATCAGGGCGAAGCCGGGGTCACTGGGCACCTCCTCCAGGGCCGCGATCGCGGCTTCCAGGGCGCCGGTTTCGTAAGCCCCCAGCTGCACCGCGGCGGTGTCCTCGAATGTATGCAGGCCCTGCCGGAGTACCTGCAGCAGGGTCGCGGCCATGTCCCAACCGTGCACCGCACCAATCCGCTTGATACGTTCGGCCAGGCGCGGATCGATGTCATGCAGCACGATGTCGGTCATTTTTGCGATCTCTTGCAGAACCCATTCCGCGGGTCCGTATCAAGAGAAGACGTCATATCGCCGCACATGCGGCCGCCCGGTTCGTCAATCGGCCGGCGCCGCTGCCGCGTCGACGGCGCGGAAGCGTGGCCATAGGTACAGGAACAAGGCGGTGGCGGGCAGCACCGCCAGGGTGGCGATGATGAAGTAGCTGCCGTAGCCGGTGGCTTCCACGATCGAGCCTGCGAACAGTCCCAGTACCTTGCCCGGCAGGTTCACCATCGAGCTGAGCAGCGCGTATTGGGTGGCGGTGTGCTGGCGGTTGACCAGTGACGACAGGAACGCCACCGCGGCGGTGCCGAGGAAGCCCAGGCTCAGGTTCTCGGCGGAGATCACCAAGGTCAGCGCGGCGAGGTCGCCATGGTGGCCGATCAGCCACACGTAAAGCAGGTTGCAACTGGCGCACAGCACGACGGATCCCAACAGCGGCCTGCGTACTCCCCAGCGCGCGATCGCGATGCCGCCGAGGAATACGCCGACGATGCCCATCCAGATCCCATAGATCTTGGTGATCGCGCCGATCTGGGTCTTGCTGAAACCCATGTCGATGTAGAAGGGGCTCATGATGCCGCCGACCAGCGCCTGCTCCGGGATCTTGAACAGCAGGATGAACAGCAAGGTCAGCAGTGCCGTCTGCCAGCCGTAACGCCGGAAGAAATCGGCGAACGGATCGACCACGCTTTCGCCCATCCACTGGCGCCAGCTCGCGGGCCGGGTACGCAGGATTTCCGGTTCGCGGGCCAGCAGGGTGACAGCGACCGGCAGCAGCATCAGCAGCGCCATGATCTGGTACACGGTCGTCCACGGCGTGTGGTCGGCCATGAACAGTGCGAATGCCCCGGTGACGATCAGCGCGATGCGGTAACCCAGTGAATACGTCGCCACCAGCGCGCCCTGATCTGACATCGGTGCGATCTCGATGCGGTAGGCATCGACCGCAATGTCCTGGGTCGCGCCAGCGAATGCCACCAGCAGGGTGCAGCCGACGAACAGCCCCAGCTGCGCCGGCGTCACCATCGCCATCGCCAGCAGGCCGATCACGACGCCCGCCTGCGCCAGCAACAGCCAGCTGCGCCGCTGGCCGAAGCGTGCGAGCCCCGGCAGCCGGGTGTGATCCAGCAGTGGTGCCCATAGGAACTTGAGTGCGTACGTCATGCCCGCGCCGGCAATCAGCGTGATCTGCTTCAGCTCGATGCCGTGGTCCTTGAGCCAGTACGCCAGCGTGCCGGCAACCAGCAGGAATGGCAGGCCAGAGGAGAAGCCGAAGAAGAACATCGTCCATGCCGCCGGCTGGGTGAAGGCTTTCCAGACCGATGGCTTGCCGGGCTTGCCGGCGGCAGCAGTCGCGCTCATTCGGCGTAGTCCACGGCGAACGGAGCATGGTCGGAAAACCGTGGCGTCGGCGTGATCGTGCACGCGCGCAAGCGGTCGCGCAGCGACGGCGTCACCAGCTGGTAATCGATGCGCCAGCCGACGTTGCTGGCGCGCGCCGCGCCGCGGTTGCTCCACCAGGTGTAGTCCTGGCCGTCCGGATGCAGCGCGCGATAGGCGTCGACCCAGCCCGCCGGTTCGTCGTCGCGACACAGGCCATTCAGCCAGTCGCGCTCGGGCGGCAGGCAGCCGGAATTCTTCTGGTTGGATTTCCAATTGCGGATATCGAGCGCGCTGCGGACGATGTTCCAGTCGCCGCACAGGACATAGTCGCGACCGCTCGCCAGCCACTGCTCGAGGATTGGATTCAGCCACGCCATCGCCTCGAACTTGAATCCCTGGCGCAGCTCACCCGACGACCCCGATGGCACATACAGCGAGACCACGCTTAGGTTGCCGAAACGCGCCTCCAGATAGCGTCCTTCCTCGTCGAACGGCGCCCAGCCGAGCGCGGTGCGGATTTCGTCCGGTTCGCGTCGCGCGTAGATGGCGACGCCGCTATAGCCCTTCCTGGTCGAGGCATCGCGGAACCACGCCCGGTAGCCCTGCGGGAGAAACACCGCATCGGTAAGTTGGTGCTCCTGCGCCTTGGTTTCCTGCACGCACAGGAGGTCGGCGTCCTGGGTCGCGAACCAGTCGAAGAAGCCTTTGCTGGCGGCCGAACGCAGGCCGTTGGCGTTGAAGCTGATGATGCGCATGCGCGACCTGGAGGCGGGTTGCCCCGATCATAGCAACGCCACGATCCCGGCCACTCGACGACCCCATAGAATCCAGGCATGTCCGCCCACATTGCCCGCGTGCACGTCCAGCCGGTGACGCCGGCACTGGTCGACGGCGTGCGCGGATTGCAGGTGGATCCGGCGCAAGCCGGCTATGTCGGTGATCCCGCGTTCAACCTTGCCAACGCGCAGCACGATCCGCTCAGTGAGGCGATGGCGGTGCTGGCCGACGACGACGTCATCGGTTTCTACCGGCTGGATTTCGCGCCCAACGCGATCATCGGCCGTCCGTTCGACGCGCCGAGCGTGGGCGTGCGCGCCTTCCTGATCGATGCGCGGCAGCAAGGGCGCGGCTACGGCACGCGTGCCGCGCGGGCGATGTGCGACGACCTGCGCCGGCGCCATCCGCAGCGAAAACTGCTGGTGCTGGCCGTGCATTGTTGCAATCACGCCGGCGTCGCGACCTACCGCAACGCCGGCTTCGTCGCGACCGGCGAATTGCTCGGCGGCGGTCGCGCCGGTCCGCAACACGTGATGTTGCGCAGCCTCGCCGACGCGATTGTGCCCGCGCCCGCGCCCGCGGGGCGCATGGGACAATAGCGCGATGGAACCCTATCGCCGCCGTTTCCTGGACCTCGCCATGCGCGCGCAGGCGCTGCGCTTCGGCGAGTTCACCCTCAAATCCGGACGCAGCAGCCCGTATTTCTTCAACGCCGGCCGCTTCGATTCGGGCATGGCGCTGGCCGCGCTGGCCGACTGCTACGCCGATGCGATCGATGCCGCCGACGTTGCCGGCAGTGAGCAAACGCGGTTCGACCTGCTGTTCGGTCCCGCCTACAAGGGCATTCCGCTGGCGAGTGCGCTGGCCTGCAGTTATGCGCGCCGCGGCCGCGACTTGCCGCTTGCATTCAACCGCAAGGAAGCCAAGACCCACGGCGAGGGCGGCGACCTGATCGGCGCCCCACTTGCGGGCCGGCGGGTGCTGATCGTGGACGACGTCATCACCGCCGGCACCGCGATCCGCGAAGCGCTGGCGTTGATCCGCGCCGCAGGCGGCACGCCGACCGCGATCGCGATCGCGCTGGACCGCGAGGAAGTCGTCGACACCGATGCCACCGTGCGTCGTTCTGCCGCGCAAGCGGTGGCGGCTGAACACGACATCCCGGTAGTCGCGATTGCCACGCTGTCGGACCTGCTTGCGTTTGTCGGCGAAAACGCGGAACTTGTGGCCGAGCGTGAGCGTCTGCTCGCCTACCGCGCCAGGTTCGGCTGCCAGCCTGCTGGGCAGACGCCGCACCCGGCGCCGCGCGCTCCTTCCACCTCAGGTTCGTTTGCAGAATAGGGGCTGCAACCATGACCCAGGCAATCATGACCAAGAGCGGCATCGTCATCACGCTCGCGCTGCTTGCATGCAGCGCGGCGTCGCCCGCGCAGGACCACAAGAAGCTCTACTGCTGGAGCGACAACGGCAGGAAGGTATGCGGCGATGCATTGCCACCCGAAGCCGCCGCGCGGGCCCGCACCGAGATCAGCGCCAAGAGCGGCATGCACACCGGCGAAGTCGCGCGCGCCCTGACCACCGAGGAGCTCGCCGCCGCAGCCACCGCCGCCGAGCAGGCGCAGACCGCCGCCGCAGCCACCGCCGCCAGCCAGCGTCGCGATCTGGCAATGGTCGAGTCCTACACCACCGAGGCCGACCTGCGCCGCGCCTATGGCGAGCGCATCAGCCTGCTCGATGCGGCGCTCAAGGCCTCGGTACTCGGCGAAGCCAATCTGCGCTTGAGTCTGGTCAGCCTGCTCAACCACGCCAGCGATCTGGAGCTCGGCGGCAAGCCGGTGCCACCGGCCCTCGTCAGCAACCTGCGCAACCAGCACGGCGACCTGGAAAAGCAGCAACGCATCCTCATCCAGCAACGCCACGACCGCGCCGCGCTGGATGGCGAACTGGCCGACGCGGTGACGCGCTACCGGGCGCTGAAGCAGGCCGAAGCCGGCGGTGCGGCCACGACTGCACCGACGCCGCCACCGGCTGGCGGCTGACGGCTGTCGGCTGACATCCGCAAGCAGGTGTCCCCGCGCGCGGCGGCGCACCAGGCAACCCACCACGCACGTCTTTTCGCTGCGCGGTTAAAACCCGGCCTACGGTCGCTGCGCCGGCAATCAACCCGCTAGAACGGCAGCACCAGATCCGGCTTGATCGCCAGCAACTGCTCGCGGAAAGCGGTCTGGATGCGGGTCAACGCGGCCTGTGAATCGGCATCGAAGCGCAGCACCAGCACCGGCGTGGTGTTCGACGCCCGCACCAGGCCCCAGCCGTCCGGCCAGTCAACGCGCAAGCCGTCGATGGCGGAGCTGCGCCCACCCTCGAATTTGGCCGCCGTGCGGAAACGCTCGACGAACGCGTGCGGATCGCCGTCCGGCGCGTCGACCTTGAGCTCCGGCGTCGATACGCCATTGGGCAGCGCATTGAGTTGTGCGGTCGCCGATTCCGGATTGACGGCCAGGATCTCCAGCAGGCGCGCCGCCGCGTAGATGGCATCGTCGAAGCCGAACCAGCGCTCGGCGAAGAAGAAGTGTCCGCTCATCTCGCCGGCGAGCTCGGCTTCGGTCTCGCGCATCTTCGCCTTGATCAACGAATGCCCGGTCTTCCACATCAACGGGCTGCCACCGTGACGCAGGATGTGGCCGGGCAGGCGTCCGGTGCATTTGACGTCATACACGATCACTGCGCCGGGATTGCGCTCGAGCACGTCGGCCGCGAACAGCATCAGCAGACGATCGGGGTAGATGATCTCGCCGTCGCGGGTGACCACGCCGAGACGATCACCATCGCCATCGAAGGCGATGCCCAGATCCGCATCCAGGCGCTGCACCATCTGCACCAGGTCCTGCAGGTTCGCAGGCTCGCTGGGATCGGGATGGTGGTTGGGGAAGGTGCCGTCGATCTCGCAGTACAGCGGCGTGACCTCGGCGCCGATCGCGTCCAGCACGCGCGGCCCGATCGTGCCGGCGACGCCGTTGCCGGCGTCGACGACGATCTTGAGGGGGCGATCGATCTGGACGTCGCCGGCAATGCGGGCGACGTAGTCGTCGCTGATGTCGCGATGCAACAGGGTGCCGGGCGCGCGCGCGGTATGCAGGCGGTCTTCGGCGATGCGCGCGTACAGGTCGACGATCGCGTCGCCGGACAGGGTCTCGCCGCCGACCACGACCTTGAAGCCGTTGTAGTCCGGCGGATTGTGGCTGCCGGTAACCGCGATGCCGCAGCCGGTCCGCAGGTGGAAACCGCCGAAATACACCACAGGGGTCGGCGCCATGCCGAGGTCGATGACGTTGCGGCCGGCCTTGCGCAGGCCTTCGGTCAGGCCGGCGACGAGATCCGGGCCGGACAGGCGGCCGTCACGACCGACGACGATGTCGTTGAGCCCTTTTTCGAACATCAGCGTGCCAACCGCATGCCCGATCAGCTCGGCGACGCCGGCGTCCAGGGTCTGTCCGACAATCCCGCGGATGTCGTAGGCGCGGAAGATCCCGCGGTCGATATTGACCGGACCCGGACGCACCACGTCCTTGACCTCGATCACCGGCACCGCACGCGCCGACGCCGGCGCTTGTTGCATGGACTGGGCGAGGGTCGGTTCGGCGCGCGGGGCATCGTAGGCAACGGTGGCGTCGTCTGCACCCACGCCACGCCGCAGCGCCAGCCAGGCCAGCAACCCCAATCCCAGCAACACCAACGCGGCGACGAACGACGGAATCGTGCCCAGCCCGAACACCCCGGCGGTCGTATCCGGCAAGCCCGCGACCACGCGCAGGTCGCTGCCCGGCACCTTCGCGGACAGCGCTTCCGCGGCATCGGCCTGTTTGGCGTCGCCGCGTTCGATCACGCTGTAATTGCCCTCGCGCAGCGCGAGATAGCTGCCATCGCTGACACTGGCGGCTTGCACCGCATCGGTGGCGATCGCCACCGGCAGGCGCACATAGGCCACGCCGACCAGGCGATCACCGACCCGCGCCGGCGCCGCCAGCACCAGCCTGGGGCCGCCGTCCTTCGCGATCCGCGCCACCGACCCGTTGGCGACCAGCGCCTGCTCGGCCACCAGCAAGCGGCCGAACCCGCTTTGCGGCAACGCGGCGTAGGCCGCATCCAGGTCCGGCGGCAGGATCATCACCAGTTCGACATGCGCCCAGCCGGTGCGGATCCTGGCTGCGGCTGCGGGCAGATCGCCCTGGGCCAAGGCCGTCTGCACCGCGGGCGATGCCAGCTTGTCGCGCAGGCGCTCGGTTTGCAGTTGCAGCGCGTGCTGGGTGCCGAGCACGGCGAGGTCGCGTGATACCTGCAGCGCGTGGCTGCGATTGACGTCCTGGAACTGCTGCCAGCCGGTCCAGGCCAGCCACACTGCCAGCAGCAGGCTAAGCCCGGCTGCGATCGGCAGCGCGGCACGCAGCTGGGCGGTGGGCAGTCGCAGGCGCAGTTTGGAATCGCTCATTACGTTTAGTCCCCTAACGCACGCCGGTATGGCCGAAACCGCCACTGCCGCGTGCGCTTTGCTCGAAAGTATCCACCACTTGCAGGGCCGCGCGCACGATCGGCAGCAGCAGCAGCTGGGCGATGCGGTCGCCCGGCGTGATGGTGAAGTCGGCGGTGCCGCGGTTCCAGACGCTGATCAGCAGCGGGCCCTGATAGTCGGCGTCGATCAGGCCGGTGCCGTTGCCGAGGACGATGCCGTGTTTGTGGCCCAGCCCGGAACGCGGCAAGACCAGCGCGCACAAGCCCGGATCGCTGATATGGATGGCCAGCCCCGACGGCACCAGCGCGGCGTCACCCGGCGCCAGCCGCAGCGGCGCGTCGAGTGCCGCGCGCAGGTCGAGCGCGGCGCTGGCGGCGGTGGCGTAATCCGGCAACGGCCATTCGCTGCCGAAACGGGCATCGAGCAGCTTCACTTCCAGGGTGCGGTTCATGGGTGCGGGCGGTCCTGCGACAGGCCATCCAGGCGTGCCGCGATCAGGTCGAGCAAGGCCTCGGCCAGTTGCGTCTTCGGCGCCGGGCCCAGCGCGCGCTCGAAATCCGCGCCGTAGACCGTCAGCGCATTGTCGTCACTGTCGAAACCGCTGCCGGCAACGCCGACGCGATTGGCAGCGATCAGGTCGAGCTGCTTCGCGGCCAGCTTGGCGCGTGCGTAGCGCTCGACATCATCGGTTTCCGCCGCGAAACCAACCACCAGCCGCGGACGCGGCGCATGCGCTGCGACCTCGGCGAGGATGTCGGGCGTACGCACCAGTTCCAGCACCAGCGTGTCACGACCCTCGATTTTTTTCAGCTTGCCTGCGGCCACACGGCGCGGGGCGTAATCGGCAACCGCGGCCGCGCCGATGTAAACGTCGGCGGGCAACGCCGCCAGCACCGCCGCGCGCATCTGTGCGGCCGAACGCACGTCGACGCGATGGACGTGGTCTGGGCTCGGCAGCTGCACCGGGCCGGCGACGAGAATGACCTCGGCCGCACGCCGCGCGCCCGCCGCCGCGATTGCGAAACCCATCTTGCCGCTACTCCTATTGCCGATGAACCGCACTGGATCGATGTCCTCGAACGTCGGCCCGGCGCTGACCACGATCCGCACCCCGCGCAGCGATGCGGTCAACGCGCCGACTCTGCCAAAGCCGCGACGAGCGCCGCAACAATCGCCTCCGGCTCACGCAGGCGACCGGGCCCGAACTCGCCACACGCCTGCGCGCCGTCGTCGGGACCGATCAGCAGCACGCCGCGTGCGCGCAGCACGGCGACATTGGCCTGTGTCGCCGGATGCGCCCACATGCGGTTGTTCATCGCCGGCGCGATCGCGATCCGCGCGGTGGTCGCCAGGCACAAGGTGCTGACCAGATCGTCGGCCAACCCATGGGCCAGTTTCGCGATGCTGTTGGCGGTGGCCGGCGCAATCAGCACCTGCTCGGCCCAGCGCGCCAGTTCGATATGCCCCATCGCCGCCTCGGCGGCCTCGTCCCACAACGCGCTGCGCACCTGGCGCCCGGAAACCGCCTGGAAACTCGGCGCACCGACGAAGCGCAGCGCATTCGCCGTCATCGCCACCTGCACCTCGGCACCGGCCTCAC
Source organism: Lysobacter sp. (assembly GCA_031359875.1). Classification (GTDB taxonomy): domain Bacteria; phylum Pseudomonadota; class Gammaproteobacteria; order Xanthomonadales; family Xanthomonadaceae; genus Cognatiluteimonas. The sequence continues at coordinate 1,603 of JANMAO010000163.1, read as the reverse complement.
GCAGGCGCCGCACCAGCTCGACCGCCTTGTACACGGCAATGCCGCCGCACACGCACAGCAGGATGCGGCGCTGCGACAGCGGGCCGGTTTGCAGGATCGCGTCCGGGGGGTTCATGCGGTGGGAAATTTCCTACACGAAATGCGGGGTTTAGCTTACCCGAAGCGTCGCCGCTGCCCGATCCCGACACTGCGGCCCGCGGCGCACGCTGCGGTCATGCACATCCACGACTGGCCCGCCCTCGAACGTCCCCGCGAAAAGCTGCTCGCCCGCGGTGCGGCGGTGTTGTCGGACGCGGAGTTGCTGGCGTTGTTCCTCGGTTCCGGCTTGCGCGGCCAGGATGCCGTCGCCACTGCGCGCGGTCTGCTGGTCGCCCACGGTCCACTGCGCGCGCTGCTGGAGCGCAGTGCCACTGAACTGGCCAAGTTGCCTGGCATCGGTCCCGCCCGCGCCTGCCAGTTGTCGGCGGCGCTGGAGCTGTGCAACCGCTACATGGCCGCCGGGCTGGAGCGCGGCGAAGCGCTGACCGACCCCAGCGCCGCCGGCCGCTATTTCGCCCAGCGCCTGCGCGGCCGTCCGCAGGAAATCTTCGCCGCATTGTTCCTCGATACCCGCCATCGCGCGCTGGCATTCGAGGAGCTGTTCCGCGGCACCGTCGACGGCGCCAGCGTGCACCCGCGCGAGGGGGTGCGCGCCTGCCTGCAGCACAACGCCTGCGCCGTGATCTTTGCGCACAACCACCCGTCCGGCGTGGCCGAGCCCAGCGCCGCCGATCGGGCGATCACCCATGAACTGCGCGATGCGCTGCGGCTGGTCGGCGTACGGGTGCTCGACCACCTGGTGATCGGCAGCGACGAGCCGGTCTCGATGGCGGCGCGCGGCCTGCTCTGAGCAACGCTCAGGCATAAAAAAACGGCGTGGTATGCACCACGCCGCGGGGCCGATTGGGGGAGGGGAGAGAGCGGCGTCTCCGGATGCCTGTCCTGGAGGGGAGTCAAGTCAAGCACCGGGTCAGTGTCGCAGCGCGGCATGACAAAACGGCGACATCGATCCCGCGCAAGAACCGCCGCCATGCCTGCGAAACTTATACACAAAGCGTCAGCATCGGCATTTGCCGGCCATAGCGCGGATTTGACCGCAACTGTTCATTCCAAAGTACTGATCATGCAAGATTATTTCCTGCAATTCCGGGCTTTCGCGGCGATCCATCCCGATAGCCAGGCGGCGGCGCCCGCTTTCCCCACAGACTTATCCACAAGGGACGCAGCCGCACTGCATCAAAATCGGCGGCAGCCTGCACGCCCGGCGCTGGCGCTGGCCCGCGTGCGCTGGGCCACATGGCTCTCTGTTAGAGTGCGCGGTCCCATCACGCATTTGACCCTATCCGTGAAAGCACAGCTGCGCGAACTGGTACTGCAGGCCGTCCAGAGTCTGCAAAACGATGCCACCCTGCCGGCCGAGCTTGCCGTGCCGGGGTTCGTGATCGAACGCGCGCGCAGCCGCGAGCACGGTGACTTCGCCAGCAATATCGCGCTGCTGCTGGCCAAACCGGCGCGCACCAATCCGCGCGAGCTGGCCGAGCGGCTGGTGGCAGCCCTGCCGGCG
>JANMAO010000152.1:0-22076 GCA_031359875.1 Lysobacter sp. | reverse complement strand
GATTGGCGGCAAGATCCTCACTGTCGATCGCGTGCGCTTCGTTTTCCAGGACGCGGCGCCAGTCACCGTCGGCTCGCGCCAGCGCCCCGCGCATGCGCGCCAGCGCCCACGCGAGGTTGACCGCCGTCGGGCGTGCGGCATTGAGGCGCCGGAGGGCGGGCTCGAGCCTGGCGGCGGCCTCGTCGACATCGCCAGCTTCAATCGCATGGGCGGCGAGCACCACACCCCACGCAGCCGCAATACCAATCGCCGGTGCCCCGCGGACCGCCAGGGCGTGGATCGCCACCGCGACCTCGTCGCTGGTCGTGCAGGTCAGATATTCAGTGACGAAGGGCAGCTTGCGCTGGTCGAGCAATTCCAGCGCTTCACCGGTCCAGCGCAGGGGACGGATGCGGTCGTAACGCGCGTAGTCGATGTCGTCATTCATGACGCTAGTTTAAGCCGCGCGGGTCGCGTCCGGCTCTGGGGAATAGGCCCACACGAATCTACGGTCAGGCACGATCGAACGGGAACGTGAGCACGTCCGCGATCCGGTCACTGCCAAGCATCGCCATCAGCAATCGGTCAACCCCCAGCGCGACTCCAGCGCAGCCCGGAAGGCCAGACTCCATGGCGTCGAGCAATCGTTCGCCGAGCGGCGGCGTGGGCGCGCCGCGCTCGCGGCGAATCGAAAGGTCGCGCTTGAAGCGCGTTCGCTGTTCGGCAGCATCGGTAAGCTCGTGGTAACCATTGGCCAGTTCCAGAGGCCCGAGGTAAAGCTCGAAACGCTCCGCCAATGGCGGATCGCCCTCGCGCACGCGCGCCAGCGCCGCCTGCGAGGCCGGATAGTCGTACACCGCCAACATCCGGTCGACCGGAAACGCCGGCTGCAGGCAATGGGTCAGCAGCAGGTCGAGCCAATCGTCGCGGTTGAGTCCTTCCGGATCGATTTGGATATCCCCCAACGCGTTCTGAAGTTCCCCGATACCAGCGGTGAAGGGATCCAGCCCCAGGCGCTGCCGGTAAAGATTGCGCCAGGCGATGCGCTCCAGGGTTGCCTCGCGCCCGACCAGCGCCAACGCCGCGCGCACGAGTTCGGCGGTTTCGTCGGTCAGCCGCTGGTGATCCCAGCCGACGCGATACCACTCCAGCATCGTGAACTCCGGATTGTGGCGATTACCAGTTTCACCATCGCGGAATACACGACCCAGTTCGTAGCAGTCACCGACACCGGCCGCGAGCAGGCGCTTGAGCGCGAACTCCGGCGAGGTGCGCAGCCAGCGAGTGCGCGGGACGCCCTCGGTACGACCGGAGAATTCAAGCGAGAACGAGGCGATGTTGGGATCGGAGTTGCCCGCCATCGACAACACTGGCGTTTCGACTTCGAGGACGTTTCGCTCGTCGAAAAAAGCGCGAATGCATGCGTTGAGTTTCGCGCGTAGACGAATCGCCCCCAGTGATGCCGAGGGCCGCCAACTGGTCACGACAACAACGTTCTTGGCAGGAGCCCGTGCTTCATCGGGCTTGCTCGATCAGAAACGCCAGCAGGCGTTCCTCATCCCATATCTCGACCCCAAGCTCCTGCGCCTTCACCAGTTTGCTGCCCGCCGCCTCGCCCGCGACGACGAAGCTGGTCTTCTTCGACACGCTGCCCGAGACCTTGGCACCCAACGCCTCGAGTTTCGCGCCGGCTTCATCGCGCGACATCGATGTGAGCCCACCCGTCAACACCACCGCCTGTCCGGCGAGGGGGCCGTCGCTCGCCCGTTGCGGCGCTCCCTCCTGCCAATGCACGCCGGCAGCGCGCAATGCGGCGATCACTTCGCGATTGTGGAACTCGGCGAAAAAATGCGCGATACGCGCGGCGACGGCTGGGCCGACATCCGGCACTGCCGTCAGCGTTGACTCTTCAGCGTCCATGATTGGCGTGAGCGCCCCAAAGTGCCGGGCTAGGGTTTTCGCCGTGCTCTCACCGACATCGCGGATGCCGAGCGCGAACAGCAGTCGATCCAGCGTTGTGTTGCGGCTGGCATCAATCGCGGCGACCAGGTTTTCGGCCCAGCGCGTGGCGATTTTCCCGGCCTTGACCGTCTGCGGGACCGCACCGGCAAGCTCGTCGGCGCGCTGCTTCATCGCCACGAAATCATCCACCGTCAGCCGGTACAGATCGGCAACGGTGCGTACATAGCCGAGCTCGACCAGCGCATCGATGAAACGTTCACCCAAGCCGTCGATATCCATCGCCCGGCGCGACGCGAAATGGAACAGCGCCTGCTTGCGCTGCGCTGGGCATACCAGTCCGCCGGTGCAACGCGCCACGACTTCGCCCTCATCGCGCTCGATGGCGGAACCGCAATCCGGGCAGATGATCGGTAGTTGATACGGCCCATGCAGCGGCTTGCCCCGCTTGTCGAGCGGCCGAAGTTCCTCGATGACGCGCACCACTTCCGGAATCACGTCACCGGCACGACGAACGATGATGCTGTCGCCGACTCGGACGTCCAGCCGCGCGACCTGGTCGGCATTGTGCAATGTGGCGCGACTGACGACGACGCCTCCCACTTGCACTGGTGCCATCTGTACCCACGGCGTCACCGCGCCGGTGCGGCCGACGTTGACCTCGATCGACCCGACCGTGGTCGTTTCCTCCTGCGCCGGATACTTGTGCGCCAGCGCCCAGCGCGGAGCACGCGAGACGAATCCCATCGCGCGCTGCTGTTCGTAGCGATCGAGTTTATAGACGACACCATCGATGTCATACGGCAGCGCGTTGCGACATTCGCCGATGCGACGAAAATATTTGAGCAAGCCATCGGCGCCGCGTGCGACATCGACTTCCGGGCTGACCGGGAAGCCCAGCGTGCGCAGCCACCCGAGTGTCTGCGAATGGGTCGGCGGCAACGTGGTGGAGCTGCCCTTGGCGAACGTCACTTCTCCCAGCGCATAGGCGTAGAAGGCCAACGGTCGCTGCGCGGTGATGCGCGGGTCGAGTTGACGCAGGGAACCGGCCGCGCCATTGCGCGGGTTGGCAAGCGTCTTCTCGGCGTTCTCGCGTGCCCGGGCGTTGTAGCGCTCGAATGCGGCCTTGGGCATGTAGACCTCGCCGCGCACCTCCAGCACCAGCGGCAGGTCCTCACGCAAGCGCAGCGGGTCACCCTCTTTTGTTGCGCTGCGCAAGCGCAGCGGGTCATCCTCTTTTGTTCCGCTGCGCAAGCGCAGCGGAATGGTCCGCAGCGTGCGAAGGTTGGCGGTGACGTCCTCGCCGGTGGTGCCATCGCCGCGCGTCGCGCCGCGCACGAATTCGCCGCCTTCGTAGCGCAAGCTGATCGCCAGGCCATCCAGTTTTGGCTCGACCGAGAAGGCCGGATTGGCATCGCCGGTTTCCTTTTCGATCCGGGCGACGAAGTCACCGACCTCGTCTTCGCTGAAGGCATTGCCAAGCGACAGCATCGGTACGGAATGACTGACCTGGGCAAATTTCCTGGACGGCGCGTTGCCCACCCGCGCCGTCGGCGAGTTGGAGTCGCACAGTTGCGGATGCGCAGCTTCGAGCGCTTCGAGCTCGCGCAGCAGGCGATCGTATTCGGCGTCCGGAATCCCGGGATCGTCGAGGATGTAATAGCGATGATTGGCGTCGTCGAGCCGGTGACGCAGTTCGGCAATGCGTTGGGAGGGATCGGTCATCGACATGGGCTCGCGCGATCCTTCGACTTTGGCGCTGCGCGCCTGCGCTCAGGACACGCGAATTTTACAAACACACCGTTCGCCCTGAGCGGAGCGAAGTCGAAGATTTACCAGCGCGGCGAGCGCGTGATGGGCGCCACTTCGTGCTGGCGATCGTAGGCGCGCAATTCGTCGCGCAGGTGCGCGATCCGCTGGCGGCCGATGGCGTTGCGCGACTCGTCGAGCACCACGCCATCGAGCAATTCGGCCATGCGCTCCGCGGTCGGCAGCATGGTTTCCCAGGCGTCGAGCGCGGAAACCGGTGCGGGCAGCGTCAGGAAGAACGCAATCGCCGGCGTTTCCAGCGACTGGATCGAGGCCATGTCGAAGCTGCCCGGTTTCATGATGTTGGCGACGCTGAACACCGGTCCACGCTCCGGATGGCCCTCGACCAGACGGTGGAACACATTCATGTGGCCGTAGACCAGGCCGGTTTTTTCCGCCGCGACAATGATGTCCGGGCCATGCAGTTTTTCTCCCACACGGGCCGCGATATACAACGTCACGATCTTGTCGAAATCCTCGCTGGAGCGGCGGCCAAGATCGCTGCTCGCGGCGCCGTCGACGGTGTGGTCGAGCAGGTCGATTTCCGACTGCACGACGTCATCGCTGCTGTAATCCGAGCCGGCAGCGAGTTCGCCTTCGAGCTGCGCACCAATGGTGGGTTCGACACGGGCACCGTCGCCGCGCCCCCCGATGCGCCGGCCCTGCCCCGGCTTGCGCGGGCGCCCGAACATATAGATCGCCGCGATCAGCAACACGCCGGCAATCAGTATCCCGGTGCGCAACAGCCATACGTCCGACATCGCTTACTCCTCTCAGGCGGCGCCGGCAAGACGCGCGGCTTCGGCCAGGTCCACCGACACCAGGCGACTGACGCCGGGCTCGCGCATGGTAACGCCACTCAACTGCTGCGCGGCTTCCATGGTGGCCTTGTTGTGGGTGACGAACAGGAACTGCACTTGCTCGCTCATCTCGGTGACCAGCGCCGTGAAGCGGCCGACGTTGGCCTCGTCCAGCGGCGCGTCGACCTCGTCAAGCAGGCAGAACGGCGCCGGGTTGAGGCGGAAGATCGCGAACACCAACGCCACCGCCGTCATCGCCTTTTCGCCACCGGACAGCAGCGAGATGTTGGACACCCGCTTGCCCGGCGGGCGCGCCATGATCGCGACACCGGCATCGAGCAGGTCCTCGCCGGTCAGTTCGAGATAGGCATGGCCGCCGCCGAACAGGCGCGGGTAGAGCTCCTGCACGCCGGCGTTGACCCGGTCGAAGGTGTCCTTGAAGCGGCCACGGGTTTCGCGGTCGATCTTGCGGATCGCATCCTCGAGCGTGTCCAGCGCGGTGGTCAGGTCGGCATCCTGCGCATCGAGATAATCCTTGCGTTGCGCGGCCTCGGCATGTTCGGCGATCGCGGCGAGGTTGACCGGCTCCAGGCGACGCAGCTTCGCGTCCAGGTCGGTGACGCTCTTTTCCCAAACCGATACTTCGGCCGCATCGGCCAGGCTCGCGATGACATCGTCCAGCACGAATCCAGCCTCGACCACAGCCGACGACAACTGTCCGGCCTTGATCACGAGCGCCTGCTGGTCGAGCTTGCGCTGGGAAATCCTCTCGCGCTGCGCCAGCGACTGTTCATCGCGCTGGTGGCGGGTCTGCTCGAAACCGCGCAGCTCGTTGTCGATGCCTTCCAGTGCGGAACGCGCCGCGGCCAGCGCCCTTTCGGTGCGCACGCGTTCTTCCAGCGCAGCCTGGCGTTCTTTTTCCAGCGCCGTGACCGGTGCATCGCCATCAGAGAGTTGCGAGGCAAGGTCGGTGAGGCGCGTATCGAGCTGGCCGCGCTGGCTGCCCATGCGGTGCAGCGATTGGGTCAATGCCACGATCTGCGCGCGCTGCGATTCCACCGTCAACGCCAGCGCATGCACGGCGTCGCGCGATTCGCGGGCGCCGCTGCGGGCGAAATCACGGGCATCGCCGAAGGTACGGCGTTCGCTGTCGAGGGCATGGCGGGCCGTTTCCAGTTCCGCCATTGCCGAGACGGCCTGTTCGAGCCGGGCACGGGCCTCACGGGCCTGCTCGCGACTGCTGCCCAGGGTCGCGACAAGCTGCGTCGTCTCGGCGTCGATGCGCTCGATGCGGCTGCGCGCCGACTCGAGCCGACCCTGCTGGCTCTGCAACTGCCCGGCGAGCTCGGAGACACGGCGATGGCCGTGATACGACGCACGTTGGGCTTCCTCGCGCTGCTGCTCGGCGGCGAGCAAGCCGTCGCGCAGGCCGGTCAAAGCGTCATTGAGCGCTTGTTCGCGTTGCTGCAGCTGCTCGATCCCGGCACGCAGCGATTGGATTTCGCGTGCGCGCAACAAGGCGCCCTGCTTCGCCGCCCCGGAACGCAACACGCGCACCCAGCCCGCGCCGAGGCGCTCGCCCTGACGCGTGATCACGGATTCGCCGTCGCCCAGTTGCGGCAGCAATGCACGCGCATCCGTCAACGTTTCGACAGCATGCAGCTTGGACAGGATGCGGCGGATTGCGGTCGGCCCCTGCACCTTCGCTGCCAATGAAGTCGCCGCATGAATTTCGGAATCCTGGTCGGATGACACCAGCGTCAAGCGACCTTCGCCGAGGTCAGCGAGCGCTTCGACCAACTCGCTGTCGATCAATGCGCCAGGTGCTTCGACCAGCACGCCTTCGATCAACTGACCAAGCGCGCCTTCGACTGCGTTCTCCCAGCCCGGCTCGACCACGAGTTTTTCGCCGACGCGCGTCGCCGAATCCAGCCCGCGCGCCTGTAACCACGCGGTCGCCGCGCCCTGTTCCTGTCCCAGCGCGGCGTGCTGGAGCGCTTCCAGCGACGACAACCGGCCACGACTGGCCTGGGTTTGCTTGCGCACATCGGCCAGGTCCGCCTGGGCGCTGCGCTGCTGTTCCTGCACACCGGCAACGGCCTGCTTGCGGGTTTCGACATCGCTGTTGAGTGAATCCAGCGACTGCTTCTGCAGGTCGTGTTGCGACTGGACCTGCGCGAACGCCTCCGCAAGCGTGGCCAGGTCGAGGCCGGCGCGCTCTTCGGCGAGTTGTTCGCGGCGACGTTCGGCGTCGAGCGCCTGGCGGTCGAGATAATCGACACGAGTCCGCTCGACGTCCCCTGCACGCGTGGCTTCCGATTGCGCGCGGACGTGGACGTCCCAGCGCTGCTGCCAGTCGGCGAGTTTGGCTTCGGCATCGCGCAGGGCGTCTTGCCTGGTCTGGTCATCGGCCTGGAGCTGCGACAGTCGCGGTTCGTCATCTTCGATCGCGCTGCGCAGCACGCCGAGTTTCGCCTCATCGCTGCCGATGTGGCTGCCGAGTTCGGCAAGCGCGCTCTGCGCCTCGTCACGTGCACGCTGCAAGCGCTGGCCCAGTTCGCGCTGGTGGGCGATCTGCTGCTCGATCCGCGCCAGCGTCCCGCCCACTTCGTAACCTTCCGCCTGCACCTTGTTCAGCGCCTGCGCGGCTTCCTCGCGATGCACGCGGCCGGTTTCAATCTGCCGCTCGGCCTCGCGCTGTTCGGCGACGAGCTGCTGCAGCTTCGTTTCTTCCTGCGACAGCTGCTCGCGCAGCTGCTGCACCTGTACGTCAAGGCCGCGGAATTCCAGCGCCTTCCACTCGGCGTCCTTGATCCTGCGATCCGCCTGCAGCGCCTGGTATTGCTCGGCCTGGCGCGCCTGGCGCTTGAGGTGTTCAAGCTGCTTGCCGACCTCCTCGCGCAGGTCGTTGAGGCGGTCCAGGTTTTCGCGCGTGTGGCGGATGCGGGTTTCGGTTTCCTTGCGCCGTTCCTTGTACTTGGAGATGCCGGCGGCTTCCTCCAGGTACACGCGTAGGTCTTCGGGCCGCGAATCGATGATCTGGCTGATCATCCCCTGCTCGATGATCGAGTAGCTGCGCGGCCCCAGGCCGGTGCCGAGGAACAGGTCGGTGATATCGCGGCGGCGGCAGCGGGTGCCGTTGAGGTAGTAGTTGCTGGTGGCGTCGCGGCTGACGGTGCGCTTGACCGAGATCTCGTCGAAGGCACCGTACTCGCCGGTGATGGTGTGGTCGGAATTGTCGAAGATCAGTTCGACCGTCGCCTGCGACACCGGCTTGCGCACGGAGCTGCCGGAGAAGATCACGTCGGTCAACGAATCGCCGCGCAGTCGGCTGGCGGCGCTCTCGCCCATCACCCAGCGGATCGCATCGATGATGTTGGACTTGCCGCAACCGTTCGGGCCGACCACGCCGGTCATGTTGGTCGGCAGGTGCAGCGTGGTCGGATCGACGAAGGATTTGAAACCGGACAGCTTGATCGTGGACAGGCGCATGCGGCAGTCGTTGAGCCCCGGCAACCCCGGCCTGCGCCGGCGGTCGCACTAGATGAGAGATTGGATTCGAATATGCCTGCAAGCTATTGAATTGACTTGCGACATGGCGGTGCGAACACCACCTTTCCGGGCGAGTATAACGGCCAGCCGCCATGGCGTCCGCAGCCGCCAACGCAGTTTTTGACGGCTCTCAGGCGACCGCGTCCAGGCGGCGGCCGGATCCAGCCTCGAAGAAGTGCAGCCGCCGCGACTGCAGCGCGACCGGCAGCTGCGTACCGACGACAGGCAGCGTGTGCGGCGCGAAGCGTGCCACCAGCGCATGCGGACCGTGGCGCAGGTTGACGAAGATCTCGTTGCCGACAGGCTCCACGACTTCCACCTCGGCTGGAAACGCGTTTGCGTCGTTGTCGTCCACAACGGGATGCAGATCTTCTGGACGGATGCCCACGGAGATGTCCTGGCCAAACCATTGCGGCGGCACCTCGGCCGCACCCAGCGGCAGCCGCCAGCCGTCGCCCAGCTCCAGGGCAATACCCTCCCCGCGCACCAGCCGCCCATGCAACACGTTCATCGCCGGGCTGCCAAGGAAGGTCGCGACGAACAGGTTGGCGGGACGTTCGTACAGCGCCATCGGCGTATCGATCTGCTGGATCTCGCCGTCCTTCAGCACCACGATGCGCTGGCCCAGCGTCATCGCCTCGATCTGGTCGTGGGTGACGTACACCATGGTTGCGCCCAGCTGTCGATGCAGACGGGCAATCTCCATCCGCATCGACATCCGCAGCTTGGCGTCGAGGTTGGACAACGGCTCGTCCAGCAGGAATACCTGCGGCTGCCGCACCAGCGCGCGGCCGAGTGCGACGCGCTGGCGTTGGCTACCGGACAAGGCCGCGGGCTTGCGGTCGAGCAGTTCACCAAGTTCGAGCGTCGTCGCGGCCTCGTTTACACGTGCCGCAATCTGCTCACGCGAATGCCCGCGCAGCTTCAGGCCGAAGCCGAGGTTTTCGGCCACGCTCATGTGCGGATAAAGCGCGTAGCTCTGGAACACCATCGCGATGTCGCGATCCTTCGGCGCGACCTCGTTGACCACGCGATCGCCGATGCGCAGGGTGCCGCTGCTGATCGACTCCAGTCCCGCAATCATCCGCAACAGTGTCGACTTGCCGCAGCCGGAGGGTCCGACCAACACCAGCAACTCGCCGTCGGCAACATCGAACGTCGCGTCGGCAATCGCGACGTGGCCGTTCGGATAGACCTTTTGCAGGCGTTCCAGGGTCAAGCCAGCCATCGATCCTCCGGGTGGAGCTGATGCAGGAGTGAGGTCCGCGATGCAATTGTGCGGGAGCTCGGCTATTCTGCCATGTAACCGTTTTCATACCGACGCAGCAGCCCGGAAACCCACGATGAGCCAGCCGTTCGCACAGCAGCCGTCCGACCAGCACTCGTCCGAGCAGGACTTCGCATTTCCAGAAGGTTTCCTGTGGGGCGCGGCAACCGCGGCGCACCAGATCGAAGGCTCGCCGCAAGCCGACGGCGCTGGGCCCAGCATCTGGACGCGCTTCGCGCATACGCCAGGCATGACCTTCAACGGCGACACCGGCGACACCGCATGCGATCACTATCGTCGCTGGAAGGATGACGTGAAGCTGATGCGCGAACTCGGCTTGCAGGCCTATCGCTTCAGCGTGTCCTGGTCGCGGATCCTGCCGGAAGGCACCGGGCGGGTGAACCAGGCCGGCGTGGATTTCTATTCGCGGCTGGTCGACGAACTGCTTGCCAACGACATCGAGCCGTTGCTGACCTTGTACCACTGGGACATGCCCGCTGCGCTGGACGATCGCGGCGGCTGGCTCAATCGCGACTGCGCCGACTGGTTCGCCGACTACGGCCGCGTGTTGTATCGCGCACTCGACGGCCGCGTCAAAAAATGGGTCACGCTGAACGAACCCTGGGTGATCACCGACGGCGGTTATCTCCATGGCGCGCTGGCGCCTGGGCATCGCAACCGGTTCGAGGCACCGATCGCCAGCCACAACCTGATGCGCGCCCATGGCGCCGCGGTGCAGGCGTATCGCGCCGAGGGCAAGCACGAGATCGGGCTGGTGGTGAACCTCGAGCCGAAATATGCCCACTCGGACTCGCCAGAGGACCAGGCCGCAGTGCGTCGTGCACACGCATACATGAACGAGCAATACCTCGACCCCGCGTTGCTCGGTCGCTATCCGCCGGAGCTGCGCGAGATCTTCGGCGAGGCATGGCCGGATTGGCCGGATCAGGATTTCGAATTGATCCGGCAGCCCCTGGATTTCATTGGCGTCAACTACTACACCCGCAACGTGACGCGCGCCCATACGCACTGGCCACTGCAGGCCGGCCCGGTCCCGCAGCCGCTGGGCACCTACACCGAAACCGGCTGGGAGGTGTTTGCGCAGGGGCTGACCGACACGCTGCTGTGGGTGAAAAAGCGCTACGGTGACATCCCGGTGTACATCACCGAAAACGGCGCCGCATTCTTCGATCCGCCCGTTGCCGAGGACGATCGCGTCCGCGACCCATTGCGGATCGACTACCTGCGCAAGCATTTGCGTGCGATCCATGCGGCCATCGACGAAGGCTGCGATGTCCGTGGTTACATGGTGTGGTCGTTGCTGGACAACCTGGAATGGTCGCTGGGCTTTTCCAAGCGCTTTGGTATCGTCCATGTCAATTACGGAACCCAGCAACGCACGCCCAAGGACAGTGCGCGCTGGTATCGCAACGTGATCGCCACGAACGGACGCAGCCTGGCCGATCCTCTTCCCGGTTGAGTCGCAAGAGCGCGCATGCACCCAAATCCGCTGCCAATCGACGTCACTGAAGGCCAGGTTCCGCGGGACGTTTTGCCCGCGATGCGCGGGGAATTGTCTTGAGCGATGGCAATAGCCACGCCCTGCTCGCCGACATCGGCGGCACCAACGCGCGCTTCGCAGTCGCGGACGTCTCCGCGCAGGCGCCGCTGCTGCACGACAGCATCCGGACTTACGCCGTCGCTGACTTCCCTTCATTGGCGGCGGCCGCGCGGCACTACGTCGACACGACCAGGGTCCAGGCCTCGACCGGAGTTTTCGCTGTCGCCGGCCGCGTCGACGGCGACGAGGCGCGGATGACCAACCATGCCTGGGTCATCTCAGCCAGTCGCGTGCGCGATGCGCTGGGGCTGGATGCTTTGCATCTGGTCAACGATTTCGTGGCCCAGTCGATGTCGATCCGCTTGTTGCGGGATGACGACGTGGTCGCCATTGGTGCGCCACCCTGGAACGCGGCCACACGCGAAAAGCCGGGGACCTATGCGGTGCTGGGACCGGGCACTGGCCTGGGTGTCGGCGGGCTGATCATGCGCGGTGGGCGCCACTACCCGCTGGCGACCGAAGGCGGCCACGCCAGCTTCGCACCCGGAACCCCGGAGGAAATCGCGATTCTCGAACGCCTGTCTGCCCACTACGGTCGCGTCTCCAACGAGCGCCTTGTGAGCGGCAGCGGCCTGGTCAACGTGCATCGGGCGCTCAGCGAAATCGCGGGACGCGATCCTGGTCCGCTGCAGCCCACCGACATCACCACGCGGGCCGCCGACGGCGACCATCTCTGCATGCGCGCGATCGACGTGTTCTGCGCGGTGTTTGGCGCGATCGCCGGCGACCTGGTGTTGACGCTGGGCGCGTGGGATGGCGTGTTCCTGAGCGGCGGAATGGTGCCGCCGCTGTTGCCGGCGCTGCAGCATTCCGGATTTCGTCAGCGCTTCGAGGGCAAGGGCCGCTACGCGCCGGCGATGGCCCGAGTGCCGACGCTCGCCGTACGGCATCCCTATCCCGGCCTGCTGGGCACGGCGGCACTGGCGATGGATCCGGCGGCCATGGACGGCATGTGATGGGCGCCAACATCGGCAATGGTGCAATCGTCCAGACAGCCGCTTCGTCGGTGCAATTCCACACCTATGGCAACGAGGAGCAATGGGCCTGGGCGATCGCGGTCATGGTCTCGGGTGCGTTGCGTCGCGATCTGCAGCAACATCCGCGCGCACGAATGCTGGTCTCGGGTGGCACCACCCCGGCACCCGCCTTCCGCGCGCTGTCGAAGGCGCCGCTGGACTGGCCTCGCATCGACCTCGCGTTGGTGGACGAGCGCTGGTTGCAGCCCGGCGATCACGACAGCAACGCCTGGCTGGTGCGCGAAAACCTGCTGCGCAACCAGGCGGCGACGGCGCGCCTGGAAACCTTGACGCGTCCCGGCCACAGCATTGAAGACGCAGTCAACACCGCCAACCTGCATGCGCGTCAGCGCGCCGGTATCGTCCTGCTCGGCATGGGCGACGACGGCCATACTGCGTCGCTGTTTCCGCACATGCGCGGCCTCGACGACGCGCTCGCCAGCCACAGCGACTACGTGTCAGTGGATGCCGCCGGCTGCGCAGGCGCGGGCCCGTGGTCGCGCCGGATCAGCCTGACGCCGACTGGCCTGGCGACGGCGCATACGCGGCTGCTGCTGCTTCGGGGCCAGCGCAAACGCGAGGTGTTCGAGCGTGCCCTGGCGGGCGACGATCCACGCGAAATGCCGGTGCGCATCGCCTTCACCACTCCGGGCGCGCAGTTGCAGGTGCATTGGTGCCCTTGACCGCACGCGGGCCGCGGCAAAATCCGGGTATCAGGGCAGCTGGATCTCCACGTTTGCCGGTACCGCATGGATGAGTAGCTCCCCTCGCCTCCATTTCGCTGGCATACCGTTGATCCGCGCGGTCCCCGGCGTGCCCGGGTACGGCCACGGCAGCACGACGCCGCCGCGAGGCTTGTCCAAGCCAGCCGCTAGTTGCAACTTCAACATGTGTTTCGTGCGGCGCAGCGTGTAGCCGAGCTTGCCGTAAGGCGTGCGCAGACCATCGATCGCCACGCCGCCGCCGTCGAACCATTCGGTCGGAATACCCGCGGCAACAACCAATGCATCATCGGCTTCACGCGTGTAGGCGAACAGGTCGAGTGTCGAGCGGACGTAATCCGATTCCACCCACGCATGCGGCAGATCGCCCAGGAAGAACGGCTTGCGCGGCGTTTGCGAAACGACCTCGGCCCATTGGTTCCAGGCGGGCGGTTGCTGGCCGGCGAGGAAGAAATCCAGCGCGTCATGCGCGCGTTCGCGCCAACCCATGCGGACGAAGCTGCCGATCGTGCGCAACTCGTACGGCGTGTAGTCCTTCCATTCGCGGCGGCCATCGCGGCGTTCGGCAAATTCCTTCCAGTAGCGTTCAAAGGTGTTGTGGAGCAGTGCTGGCGGCAGGCGCTCCTGTTCGCCACCGGGGGACAGCGCGATCGTGGTCGAGGTTGCGTCGAAGTCGCCAAGTTCGGCCGAGCCCGGAATGAAATCGATTCCCTTCTGCTTCGTCGCAACTGTGATCGACGCATGCAGATCGTCGCGGAACTGATCGCGCGAGTTGGCGAATCTTTTGACGTCGGTATCGCGTCCCAGCCACTGTGCGATCTCCACCGCATCCTTGTAGCCGCGCAGCGCCCAGAAATCGTCCCAGTACGAATGCATCGGCTTGGCCGAATAGCCCTCGTGACTGATCGACGCCGGCATCAGCCCGTAGAACGCGGGATTGATCACGCGGTTGGCCTCGCTGCGTTCACTCGCCCGCAATACATCCATGTATCGCACCGCATCCGTCACATGCGGCCACATCGCTTCGAGCAGCGCGCGGTCATGCGTGTAGCGATAGACCTCGGCGGCCAGATAGATCAGCTCGCCCTGGCTGTCGTTTTCCGGTACCGGGTCGCTACCTCTGTCGTCGACACAACAAGGGACCTTGCCGCTGGCGAACTGGTATGGCGCATAGAAGCGAAGGAACTCCCCTGCAACGTCCTCGCGCCCGAGCCGCAGCAACGCCTCGGAAATCATCGCGCCATCGCGGATCCATGCGCGTGCATAAGAACGCGTGCCCGGTTGCAGGCGCGGCCCGACCCTGCTGATCAGCAGGTGCGCGAGCGCGGTATGCAGCGTATCGACCGCGTGCTGGCCCTGCGCAGGCACGCGGATGTGCACGCGGTCGAGCTTGTCGCGCCAACCGCTGGCGACTGCATCCTGAGCGGCCCCTGGATCGGCGACAGCTCCCACATCGAGATCACCCGCGAGTGGCGCCGACCAGTCGATCTCGCGACTTTCGCCGGGCGCCAGGTGCATCCGGTACGGCAGCGCGCCTGACGCCAGGCCGGTGTCGTCGTGCGCCTGCTGCGATGTGGGAAGCGCGCCGGCCGCGAGATGTTCCATCGCCATGCCGGCATCGAACGCCGTCACGAACGCAGCCGTCGGAATCTGCAGCGGGAAGACTCTCGGCTTGCCATCGACCGAGACGCGACCACCAGCGATCGCCAGATCCCTGATTGGACTGAACCCGCCGACGGTATTGAGGAACTGGCTTGGCGGGTTGACCTGCAACGGGCGGAGCACCAACGCCAGCGTGTAGTCGCGCGGGGTTTGTGTTGTGTTGGTCAGGCGGTAACGCGCCAGCAACTGCGAGTCGTCGCGCGTGCCTTGCGCGAAAGCCGTCACGCGCAGTCCGAAGTCGGGATGCTTCCACTCCACGCTCGGGATCGGCAGATCGCCATCCTGCAATGACTGGGTCGCCAGCACGTCGGCCCAGCTGACGAGCTCCCCGCCGTTGATCACGAACGGCTCGACGCTGAAGCCGCCCTTGGCAACCTCGATCGCGCCGTCTTCGCCGATCAGGCCCTGCTCCTTGCCGCCATCGATACCGACGATCGTCCAGTACGACTGCTCGCCGGTGAATCCACGCGGATACCAGCCGCGCGGCGCGTCCCTGGCGATCGCCTTGATGAAATCGTTTGGCGTTGCGGCGAACGCGAGGTCTTCGATGACCACCTCGGCCAGGCCATATTGCTTGCCTGGTCCGTCGTCGAATTGCAGGCGAAGGTAACGCGCCTCCGATTCCGGCAGCGCGATCGGATCGCTGCCGCCGTTGCCGGAGATCACCGCTCGCAATTCGCGCCAGGTCTTGCCATCTTCGGACGATGCGATGCGATAGCGCGATGCCTGCTCGCCCGCTGCCCAGTGCAACGTCAGTCCGCCGAATTCGCGTTCGCGGCCGAGATCGAGCATCAGTGCCTGGCCCGGGCGCTTTGGCGCCCGCCAGGCAGTATGTAAATTGCCGTCGATCGCGTTGGCAGGCGGATCGCCCGGCAGCTGCGCCGACGCCTTGGCGATTGGCGCTGGTGGCGCAGTGTCATCGGCGGGCAGCTCCCGGAACGTCAGCTGGTCGATGCAAACCTCGCCCTTGCCGCCACCCTTGCCCGCGCTGATCGTGACTTCAAAAGTCTGCGTCGCGCGCAGCGCCTTGTCCTCGGTCCGTCCCCACGCAAACGCGATGTGCCGCTTCTTCAGTTTCAGCGGCGTCCACTGCGTCGGCAGCGGGTAGTTCGGCTTGTTGACCCACCAGACGTTGTCGCCGCTGGCGTCGCCAAGCTTGAATTCGAGGTTATTGACCGGGCCACTGCCACGCAGCTGCAACGCATATTCATAGTTGCGCGGATATGTCATCGGCAGCACCCGCCGCGCGACCGCGTAACCGGAGACGCCGTTGAAGTCGTAATCCAGGCAGAGCGCCTTGCCGTTGGCGCCCTCCGCCTGCCGCAGCGATGCAGACACGCTGTCGGACGCGACCACTTTCCAGGCGCCGATCTGCTCGAAGTCATCGAGAACACGTAGTGACGACTGCTGCGCATGCGCGGGCAACCATGCCAGCGCAGCGAGCAGTGTCGCGACGCGCGCGCGCGCCTTCACCCCTTGACGCTCCCCACCATCAGCCCCTGCAGGTAATACCGCTGCAAGACGAGGAACAGTAACAACACCGGCAGCACCGTCACCATCGAGCCGGCCATCATCAGTTCGTTGTCCTGCACGTGCTCACGCGACAGCGATGCCAGCGCCACCGGCAGCGTGTGCAGATGGTCGTCGCCGAGCACGATCAACGGCCACATGAAGTCGTTCCAGGCGCCGAGGAAACTGAAGATCGCCAGCGTCACCAGGATGGGTTTGAGTGCTGGCAACACGATCTGGAAGAAGATGCGAAACTCGCCGGCGCCATCGATGCGCGCGGCTTCCAGCAGTTCGTCGGGAATCGTGCGCGCGTATTGCCTGACCAGGAAGATGCCGAAGATACCGGCCATGCCCGGCACGATCGCACCTGCGTAAGTGTTGACGAGATGCAATTGCTTCAACAGCAGGAACAACGGCATCATCGCCACCTGCCCCGGAATCACCAGCGCAGCCAGCAGCGTGCGGAATACGCGCTCGCGGCCGGCGAAACGCAGCTTGGCGAAGGCGTATCCGGCCAGCGTGTTGAGCAGCAGCGACAGCAACGTGGTGAACGTCGCGATCACCAGGCTGTTGAACAGGTAGCGCCCCATGCCGCCGCGCACGAAAAGCTCGCGATAGTTTTCGAACGTCGGCGCCGACGGCCATAACGGCGGCGGGAAGTGGCTGGCTTCGCCGGGCTGCATCAGCGATACCGACAGCATCCATAGCAGCGGAGCCAGGCTGAGCACACCGAGCCCGAGCAACAGCCCATTGACGATCGCCTTGGCAAGGCGCGGGCTCATGCGCGACCTCCAGGCCACATATGGACGACCCGTTCGTCCAGAGCGTAGGGCCGTGGGCCCGAAGTCGAAGGACCCGATGCGAATATCCTTCGACTTCGGCGCTGCGCACCTACGCTCAGGACGTACGGCATGGAATTGTTCATTCGACGCCTCGCCTGCGCGCAAGCCACAGCAGGCCACTGGTGAGCGCTGCCATCAGCAGGAACAGCAGGAATGCGACGGCCGAAGCATTGCCCAGGTTCCACCACTTGAAGCCTTCCTCATACATCAGGTACAGCACGCTGACCGTGCTCTGCAACGGGCCACCCTGGGTCATTACGTAGGGCTCTGCAAACAGCTGGAAATAACCCGCAAGCGTCAGGATGCCGACCAGCAACAGGGTCGACCCCAGCATCGGCAAGGTGATGTGCAGCAGTTGCCGAGGCCCCGATGCGCCGTCGATGCGCGCCGCCTCGTACAGGTCTTCTGGAATCGCCTGCAGGCCGGCGAGGAAGATGATCATGTTGTAGCCAAAGTTCTTCCACACCGCGAACAGGATGATCGTCGGCATCGCCCAGTGCGGATCGCCGAGCCAGTCGATCGGATGGATGCCCAGATAAGATAGACCCCAGTTCATCAATCCGTATTTGGTGTGGAACAGGTAGCGCCAGATCACCGCCACCGCAACCACCGTGGTCACCACGGGTGCGAAGTATGCGGTGCGGAAAAAAGGCTTGAACCAGCCGAGTTTCGAATGCAGCAACAACGCCGCGCCCAGCGACACCGCGATCGATAGCGGCACGCCGGCGACGACGAAATACAACGTGTTGCCGAGTGCTTTCCAGAACAACGGGTTCTGCAGCAGCGCGAAGTAATTGTGCAGGCCGACGAAGCGCAGGTTGTCGAGGTTGGCCAGTGCGTAGATGTCGAAGTCGGTCAGGCTCAGTACCAACGCGGCCAGCACCGGCAGCGCAAAGAACACCACGATCACCGTCAGCGCCGGCGCTGCGAACACCCAGCCAGCCGTCGCGGCCTTCATTGCGCTCCGGCCGTGGTGCCATGGTCGAGCATCCAGCGCCGCTTCTCGAGGATGGCGTCGGTGCGGCGATCCATTTCCACCGCGGCCTGGTCCACCGTCAGGCGACCGTTGGTCATCTGCTCGGCGACCAGCTCGATCTCGGTGGCGATGCGTTCCCACTCCGGCACCTTGGGCGTGGGTCTCGCACGTTCGAGCTGGTCGCGAAACGCGCGCGCATACGGATCGTTGGCCAGGGCCGGCGTCGACCACGCCGAACGGCGCGGCGGCAGGTCTCCAGTCAAGTCGTGGAAGCGCACCTGCACCGCCGGCTCGGACAGGTATTCAACCAGTTTCCAGGCCGCATCCTTGCGTTGCGAGCGCTGGAACAGCACCAGCGTCGTGCCGCCCGCAACCGATGCGCCAGGGCCATCGGGGCCGGGCAACGGCATGGTCATCCAGTCGCCCTGTTGCGAGGGTGGCAGGCGCTTCTTGAATTCGGCGATGTTCCAGGGCCCGGAGATGTAGAAGGAATAAAACCCATTGCCGAACTCGTCCCAGACATTGGAAATCTGCACGTTGGACACCGACGGCGCCCAGCCCTTGTCGAACATTTCCTTGTAGAAGGTCAATGCGCGTCGATAGCCGACGCTGCGAAAATTGCCGTAGCGCCCGCCATCCCGCAGCAGGGGATCGGACTGCTGGATCGCCAGGTTCAGCAGCGGCTCGAACTCGTTGAGCGGCAGCAGGATCGCGTAGCGCTTCGGGCCGACCTCGCGCTTGATCGCCGCCATCGCCGCGCGCCATTCGTCCCAGCTCTTTGGCGGCGTCGTAATCCCCGCCTTGGCGAGCAGATCGCGGCGGTAGTACGGCACTCGCGTCTCGCTGTACCAAGGCAGTCCGTAAACCGTTGTGCCGACCACACTGGTATCCCAGACGCCCGGAAAATAGTCGCCGGCGTCGAGCGATGGCGAGGCCGCGATGCGCCGGTTCAGCGGCTCCAGCGTTCCGATCGCGGCAAACTCGGGGACCCAGGTGTTGCCGAGGCTGCACACGTCGGGCAGCGAATCGCCAGCGAAGGCCGTCAACAATTTTTCGTGCGCCGCGGTCCACGGCAATTGCTGCAGGTCGACGTGGATGCCGGGGTTGCGACGCTCGAATTCGGGCAGCAATTGCGCGACGACTTCACCTTCGTAGCCCATCGCCCAGAACCGCACGACCTGGCGACCGTCGTTCGGCGTGCGTGCACATCCCGCGCACAGCGCCAGCAGGCAGAACAACGCTCGCAGCAGATGCTGGCGCATGGTTGCTGCGTTAATGCAGCGTCCGGGCCGGCGCCACTACGCCGACCGGCTTGGCCGCGACGGGTCGCGCAAGCCAGCCACCAGTAAAGCCGGCACGCTCCAGGCCGCGCCGGATGTGAGGATTCCTGCGCATGACGCTCCAGACGAAATCGCTGCGATAGTTTTCGATCATCAGCACGATCGGGCCCTGGTCGATACCGAGGTAGTCGATGTCCACCCAGCCCATGCCGTCGACAAGCCTGCCATGGTGCAGCTTGGCATCCTTGTAGGTGAAGCTGGGGTTGAAGGCATCGAGAAAACCATACTCGCCATAGATCTGCTTGCCGTAGCGCGCATGCATCTCCTGGATCGCCGGGATCACGATCTCCGGTGCGAAGGCGATCGAGCCCGCCGCTGCGGTTGGCGCGAGGGTGCCGTCGTCCAGCACGTATTCGATGCCGGCACCACGCGGGGCATAGGTGTGGAACAGCCGCGCTTCGCCCTTGAATTCGAAGGTCGCATCGATCGGGCCATCGCTCGCGCTCAATCCCCACACGTTCTTGCCGTAACCGTCCCACTGTTGCGGGTTGTCCACTGCATAGGCCTGTTGCGACAGGACCGCACGACGGCTGTTCTCGAAGTAGTCGATGCCATGCTTGCGCATGTAGTCGTCCTGGATGCCGCGAAAGTCGATCCAGACCGCCGAATACTGATGGCCGAACAGCGGCGGAAAGCTCAGGTGCTCCTGGCCCTGGAACTTGCCCCAGGTGCGATCGTAGGAGGACGTCCAGGCGTCGTACGCGTCCTTGTCCACTGGATGCGTCGATGATCCCAGCGCCTCGACGTAGAGCAGGATCGCCTCGTTGTAACCCTTCCAGTCGGAAGCAATCACGCCATGTTCCGGCGTCCAGCCCATCGCGATCGCCGGCTTGCGCTCCTGCGCCCAAGGCCATTCGACGCGGCCGTAGATTTTTTCCGCGAGCTTGCGGATTTCGGCTTCCTTGCGGTCGTCGTGGTCGTAGTAAGTCTGCGCGAACAGCACGCCGCCCAGCAGCAACGTCGTGTCCACCGTCGACACTTCATTGGTGCCGCTGCGCGTGCCATTGTCCATTTCGATGAAGTGGTAGAAGAACCCCTTGTAACCGGTTGCGCCAGCCGTGTCCGTTCCTTGCGGGGAACGTGCAAAGAAACGCAGCGTCGCCAAGGTGCGGTCCACCGCCTGCTCGCGACTGATCCAGCCGCGCTCGACACCGACACCGTAGGCAGTCAGTCCGAAACCAACCGCTGCGATGCTGGAAGCCGATGGCGTAGGCCAGCGATCCGGCACCAGTCCATTGACCGGATTGCCGAGCTCCCAGAAATAATCGAAGGTGCGGTGCTCGAGGTCGTCGATGAGCGGAGGGACGCTGCGCTCGACCGTTTTCGCCTCGTGGCTGGCTGCCGGAGCGGATACCGCAGGCGCCGGTGGTGGCTGGCGCAGGCAGGCCACCGGCAAAACAAGCAGCGCGCAAAGCATGGCCCGCAAGAGCGCGCGGCACGCCGTCGGCGTCCAGGAAACGAGGCGATTGGCACTTCTCAAGAGGGCATCCCAGCGGCGCAATAGCGATCGATGAAAGCCTGGTGCATCGGCATGACGTCGACGCAGTCGGCAATGGTCTTGCCCACGCTTGCGACGAAGCGATGCAGGTCCGCTTCGGGCACCTGGTCGACAAAGGGATGGTAACCGCGCGGCAGGATGCCTTGTCCGATCATGACTTCGATCCAGCTCACTTCGGCGAACATCTCCTCGGCGTTGCGGAAGAACCGACCGCTGTCGCGGAACAGGTCGATGTTGGCCTGCAGCTCAGGCGGAATCGACATCGTGCGACAGTCGTTCCAGAAGGTCGAATCAGTGCGCGTCGTGGCATGGTAGTGCAGGACCAGGAAATCGCGGATGCGATCGAACTCGAACGCCAGCTGCTCGTTGTAGCGGTCGACCAGCACGTCACTGATGCCATCGCGGGGAAACAGGCTCAGCAGCTTCGAGATGCCCGACTGGATCAGGTAGATGCTGGTGGATTCGAGTGGCTCCATGAAACCACTCGACAATCCGAGCGCGACCACGTTGCGGTTCCAGATTTTCCTGCGTCGGCCCGTGGTGAAACGCAGCGGGCGCGGATCGCTCAACGCGCGACCTTCGAGGTTGCGCAGCAAGGTCGCAGCAGCCTCGTCATCACTGATGTGTGCGCTGGAATAAACGTAACCGTTGCCGGTGCGGTGTTGTAGCGGGATGCGCCATTGCCAGCCGGCCTCGCGCGCGGTCGAACGCGTGTACGGCGGCGGCGGACCGACGTTTTCGGTGGGCACGGCCAGCGCACGGTCGCACGGCAGCCAATGGGTGAAATCGAGGTAACCGGTATGCAGGGCATCTTCGATCAGCAGCCCACGGAACCCGGAACAGTCGATGAAGAGGTCACCCTTGACGAGTTCCCCTCCTTCCAATTCCACGGCGTCGACAAATCCGCTTTCGGGGTCGAGCGCGACGCGGGCGATGGCGCCCTCCGTACGGCGCACGCCACGTTGTTCGGCGTAGCCGCGCAGGAAACGCGCGTAGAGTCCCGCGTCGAAGTGATAAGCGTAGGCGATGTTGGCAAGGGGTGACGCCGCGGGCATGTCCGAAGCCGAGGCCATGAACTTGCCTCGCGGGGCCGCAAGTGTATTTAGCGAGTAATTCCCAATCTCCTGCGCGAAACCCGCCTGCGAGGCCTTGATCCAGTACTGATGGAACGGAAGCAGGCCCAGGCCTTGGCCGATGGCCGTTCCGAAGCCGTGGATGTACGAATCGCCGAGCTTCCCCCAATCGTTGAACTGGATGCCGAGCTTGAACGTGCCCTGGGTTTGACGGACGAATTCGATTTCATCGATCTGCAACAGGTTGTTGAACAGCTTCAGGTGCGGCACGGTCGCTTCGCCGACGCCGACAGTGCCGATCGCTTCCGATTCGACGAGGCGGACCGTGCAGATCCCGTCCAGGACCTTCGCGAAAGCGGCCGCTGCCATCCATCCGGCGGTACCTCCGCCAACAATGACGATGTCCTTGATCGGTGGCTGGGCCATGGAATTCCGCAGATGCAAAAAATGA
>JANMAO010000145.1:0-2422 GCA_031359875.1 Lysobacter sp. | reverse complement strand
GCACGCCAGTACCAACACGATGCCCGCCGGCAGCGTCAGGATCAGGCCGATGCCGAGCGTCAACACGGTGGCGCCGACCAGCAGCATGCCGATGACGAACGCGATGCAGCTGTAAATGAACATGCTGAGGTTGAAGTTGATCGCTTCCTTTGCGTGCTCCGCCACGAACGGGGAATCGTCGCGCTTGAGGAGATAGATGGCGCCCGCGCCCGCCACCCCGGCGGCGCCGGCGATCCAGCTGGTCAGCAGTGCGAGCAGCAGCGCCGCGAAGTGCACCGATGCCGCCCACTGACGCTCGCTGTGGCTCGGGGACATGGTCTGCAGGCCGCTGTCCGCGGTGGCATGTTGCGAAATCTGTTCCATCGCCTGTACTCCCGCCGGAAACGTTCCGGCCTGCGGAGATGATGGGGCCGCTGGAGGCGCAGGCAACCCAACCGATGGCCTATTCGCCATCTCGACGGTCTAACCATGCACCAGGCCGTCCAGCGCGCGCACGTTGCGACTGTCCGGAAATACCTTGCCCTCCAGTGCGCCATCGTCGAGCTGCAGGTGCGCCGCCAGGATCCCTTTGAACAATGCGCGGCTGTCGGTGGTGGCGCGCAGGTCGCGGCCATCGTTGAGCGCTGCCGAAGACAGCCCCGCCCAGTCGCCGATCACGCGGCCGCCGCGTACCGCGCCGCCCGCGAGCAAGGCAACGCCACCGGTGCCGTGGTCGGTGCCCCCGCTGCCGTTAACCGCCACGGTGCGGCCGAACTCGGTCACCACCGCGATCACCGTGCGTGGCCACAACGCGCCGAAACCGTCGCGCGCAGCGCGCAGACCGGCATCGAGTTCGCCGAGCTTGTGCATCAGTACCGGCGCCTGGTTGCGGTGAGTGTCCCAGCCGGTGTCTTCGACAAAGCCAATCCGCGGACCATTGCTCGCCGCCATCATCTTCGCCGCAGCCTGCAGCGCTTGCGGCAGGCGGAAACCTCCGCGCTCGGGATCGGACGTGCCGCCTTTCGATTCGCCCATGGCATCGGCAAACACCGGTGCAAGTTCGTGGTCGGCCGCATAGAGCAGCTGCAACTGCTGCAGCAGCACGCCATCGACGGTCTGCGACAGCGGCGGTGACCAGGTCTGCGCATGCGTGGCGCCGCGCATCGACAACGGCATCACCGATGCGATGGCGAGACCATCGACGCCGGTTATCGCCGCGACGCTGCGACCGAGCCAGCCGGTCTTGGCGCCGTCCGGCGTGGCAGTGCCGTTTTCCAGGCAATCCTGCGCATCGAAGTGCGAACGCTGCCGGTACGGCGGCGCCACCGCAACCAGCGGCAGCAACTGCTGCTGCGCATACAGCTCGTGCGCGAATGACAACTGCGGATGCAGCGCGAAATGACTGTCAAGCTTGAATCCGTCGCTGATCGCAAGCGCACCGCGCGCGCCGGCATAGGCCGGATCGCCAATCGGCGGCAACAGGTGCAGGCCATCCACGCCGCCACGCAGCAGCACCAGCAGGAAGCGCGTATCGGCGCCGGTGGCGGCCTGGCGCCGAGTGCAGCGACGAAATTGCGACGGCTCGAATCGAATTTCACGGATGCCATGGTCACGTCCTCCACTGGAACGCAGGGCTGGCGAACAGCAATGCCAGCCCGTCGCGCGGCGAGCCGGCACGACGCAGCGCCGCAGCGAAATCGCCGGAAATGCTTTCCGCGCCCAGCGACGCCTGCGCGGCAGCGCTTGGATTCTGCTGCGCGACCGCGACGCGATCGGCCAGCGCTTCGGCCGCCTGAATCCGCTTCCACAAGCCGTCCCCAGCCATCCAGTCGGCGGCGGTGTCCGGAAATCCGGCCGGCGAGCGCGGGGTGAACACCGGCTGCCCGAGGCGGTCGAGCAACTGCATCAGCACGCGCGGATCGCGATCGAAATCGCGGTCGAAGTAAATCGCGCCGGCACGCATCGCCGAGACCACGAAATCATCCGGCGTCTTGAACTTGCGCGCGGCTGGCGACCAGGCTTCCGGGCTTTCAATCAGCGCCTTGTACAGATGCGCCAGGTCGCCATTGCCGTCGAGATACGCACGCGTCATGCGCGCGAGCAGCGCCGGCGGTGGATCGTCGCTGACGAAATGCCGCGCCAGCTTCAGGCTGAGATGTTTCGCTGTCGCCGGGTGCCGCGCCAGGTCGCGCAGGATCGCCTCGCCTTGCGCTTGCCCGGCGTCCGCATAGCGCTTGCCGAGCACGCTGCGCGCGCCGGGTTCGTGCGCGGCGGCGCGGAAAACGAAACCGGTCCTGGCATTTGCGCCGTCGCGCGCGTCACCGCGCAGGAAATCGCGCGGCAGTGGCGTGCCCCAGCCGGTGATGGCACGCGCGAATTCGGTCACGTCCGCCTGCTGGTAGCCGCCATCGACGCCGAGCGTGTGCAGTTCCAGGATCTCGCG
>JANMAO010000055.1:0-17676 GCA_031359875.1 Lysobacter sp. | reverse complement strand
CGGCGATCGCCTCGATGCCCGGCATCGAGCGATTGTCGATCGACGAACTGCTCAAGGTTGCCGAACAGGCAAGCGAATTGCGGGTGCCGGCGCTGGCGCTGTTCCCGGTCACCGCGCCCGAAGCGAAGTCGCTCGACGCCGCCGCCGCCTGGCAGGACGAGGGCCTGTGCCAGCGCGCGGTGCGCGCGCTGAAACAGCGCTTCCCCGAACTCGGCGTGATCACCGACGTCGCCCTCGACCCCTACACCAGCCACGGCCAGGACGGCCTGCTCGACGACAGCGGCTACGCCACCAACGACGAAACCGTCGAGGCGCTGGTGAAGCAGGCGTTATCGCATGCGCGCGCCGGCGCCGACGTGGTCGCGCCCAGCGACATGATGGATGGCCGCATCGGCGAAATCCGTGCCGCGCTGGAAATGGACGGCCACGTCAACACCCGCATCCTTGCCTACAGCGCGAAGTACGCGTCGAGTTTCTACGGTCCGTTCCGCGACGCAGTCGGTTCGGCCGGCGCGCTCGGCACGGGCAACAAGTACACCTACCAGATGGATCCGACCAACGCCGACGAGGCGCTGCGCGAGGTCGCGCTCGACCTCGACGAGGGCGCCGACATGATCATGGTCAAGCCGGGCCTGCCGTACCTGGACATCGTGCGCCGGGTGAAGGACGAATTCGGCGCGCCGACCTTCGTCTACCAGGTCAGCGGCGAGTACGCGATGCTCAAGGCGGCGATCAACAACGGCTGGCTCGACGAGCGCGGCTGCGTGCTGGAAGCATTGACCAGCATCAAGCGCGCCGGCGCCGACGGCGTGCTGAGCTATTTCGCGTTGCAAGCGGCCGCATGGCTGAAGGAATCACCTTGAGGACGCCGCATTTGAGGACTTCGCATTTGAGGACGCCACATTTGAGGACGCCACATTTTAGGACAGCTGCATGAAGCGTTATGCCGTGATCGGCCATCCGGTGGCGCACTCGCTGTCGCCGCGCATCCATGCCGCGTTCGGACGGCAGACGGGGATCGCGCTCGACTACATTGCAATCGATGCGGAAGACTTTGAGACGACATTGCGTGCTTTCACCGACAGCGGTGGCGCCGGCGCCAATGTCACGCTGCCGCACAAGCAGCGCGCCGCAGCCGTGTGCAGCGTCCTGAGTCCGCGCGCGGCGCGCATGGGCGCGGTCAACACCCTGATCCGACGCGGCGACGGCGGTCACGAGGGCAGCTGGCACGGCGACAACACCGACGGACCGGGCCTGGTGCGCGATCTCACCAGCCGCCATCGCCTCGATCTGCGCGGACGCCGAACGTTGCTCATCGGCGCCGGTGGCGGCGCGCGCGGCGTGGCGGCGGACCTGCTCGACGCGGGCATCGGCGACCTGTACATCGTCAATCGCACGCCCGAGCACGCCGACGTGCTGGCCGATGCGCTGGGCGAGCCGGGCCGGGTGCATCCACGCTATTTCGACGACCTGCAATCGCTCGGTGAATTCGATCTGATCCTCAACGCGACTTCGGCCGCACGCGACGCGGCGTTTCCAACCCTGCCGATGTCGCTGGTCGGCTCGCGCACGACGGCAGTCGACCTGAGTTACGGCGAGGCGGCGATTGCGTTCCTGTCATGGGCACGCGCCGCCGGCTGCCACGACGCCATCGATGGCCTCGGCATGCTGGTCGAGCAGGCGGCGGAGAGTTTCGAGCTCTGGCACGGTGTGCGCCCGGAGACCGATGCGATCTATGCCGAACTGCGAGAACGCGACGCGGCCCTGGTTTCGGCCGACTGACCTGCATGCAGTGTCGAGCCATGCAGTGCCGAGTAAGCTGCGGCGCGTGCTGCATCGCACCGTCGATCACCAGCGCGATCCCGGGAATGCCGTTCGGCAAGCCGGCCGGAGTTCGCTGTGTGCAGCTCGATGAGGAGTCTCGCTGTCGCCTGTTCGGCAAGCCGGAGCGACCGGCGTTCTGTGCGTCGCTCAAGCCGGATGCATCGATGTGTGGCGCCAGTCGCGCGGATGCATTCGCCATCCTGGATGCGCTGGAACGGGCGACACGACCGTGACTGACCAGTAATTGCGGGAGCGGCGAGCCCGCCGCCAGTCGCGGTGGGCACTGATGCTAGAACGGCGCTTCGGCCAGGTAGCGATCCTTCAATCCCACGTAGTGCTGCGCGCTGTAGTACAGCGCTTCGATCTCGGCATCGCTGAGCATCCGCACTTTCTTCGCCGGGTTGCCCAGCCAGAGCTCGCCTGGGCCGACTTCCCTGCCCGGCGCAATCAAGGCGCCCGCACCGACAAAGCCGTGCTTGCGCACGATCGCGCCGTCGAGCACGATCGCGCCCATGCCGATCAGGGTCGCGTCTTCGATCGTGCAGGCGTGCACGATCGCGTTGTGCCCGATGGTGACGTCCGCGCCGATCACGGTGGCGAATCCGCCCAGCTTT
The DNA here is from genome assembly GCA_031359875.1 of Lysobacter sp. Classification (GTDB taxonomy): domain Bacteria; phylum Pseudomonadota; class Gammaproteobacteria; order Xanthomonadales; family Xanthomonadaceae; genus Cognatiluteimonas. The sequence goes on along the minus strand of JANMAO010000055.1, from coordinate 15,238 downwards.
GTGTGCGGTCCGTCATGGCTGACGTGCACCACGCAGCCGTCCTGCACATTGGTGCGTGCGCCGATACGGATGAAGTTGACGTCGCCGCGGACCACCGTCCCGGGCCACAGCGAGACATCGTCGTCGAGCATGACATCGCCGATCACGCTCGCGGTGCGGTCGACGTAGACGCGCTCGCCAAGGGTCGGCAGCTGGCCAAGGTAGGGGCGGATGTTCATCGCAGGATTCTAAGGCAGGGCGCATCTACACTGCAGCGCATGGATATTGCCGCCGCCACGCCGCCGACCGAACTGCAGCCCACGCTGACGCGCCTGCGCACCGCCTGGGGGGAGCACAAGCCGGATCTGGCGCAACGCCGCGACGACCTGGAGCGGCTGCGCGCGGTCTTCGTGCAGCGCATCGAGGCGATGGATGCGGCGATCAGCGCCGACTTTGGCCATCGCGCACGCCATGAGAACCTCATTTCCGAAGCGATGATCGTGCTGGCCGAGATCGACCATGCGCGCAAGCACCTGCGGCGCTGGATGCAGCCGCGCCGGGCCGGGGTCGGCTGGCGCTTCTGGCCGGCGCGCGCGGAAGTACGACCATTGCCGGTCGGCGTCATCGGCATCATCGCGCCGTGGAATTACCCGGTGAACCTGGCGCTGGTGCCTTTGGTCTCGGCGATCGCGGCCGGCAATCACGTGTACCTGAAGCCGTCGGAACATACCCCGCGCACCAGCCAGTGGCTGCGGGCGTTGCTTGGCGACGTGTTCCCAGAGGATCGCGTCGCCGTGGCCCTGGGCGGGACCGAGGTCGGAGCCACTTTCGCGGGGCTGCCCTTCGACCACCTGTTGTTTACCGGCTCCGGAGCGGTTGCGCGCAAGGTGCTGGCGGCGGCTGCACCCAACCTGACGCCGGTGACGCTGGAGCTCGGCGGCAAATCGCCGGCGATCATCGCGCCGGACTTTCCGGTCGACCTCGCCGCGACGCGCATTGCATCGGGCAAGTGGTTCAACGCCGGGCAGACCTGCATCGGCGTCGACTACGTCTTGATCGATGCGCCGCGTCGCGATGCTCTCGTCGCTGCGTTGCAGGCACAGCTGCGCGCACGTTACGGCGATCTTGCCGACGCCGGCGATTACACCCGCATCATCAACGACATCGAATACGCCCGCCTGGCGGCTTATATCGCCGAGGCGCGCGCGCGCGGCGCGACCGTGATCGAACCGATCCCGGTCGCGCCGCAGCGCAGCCAAACGCAACGGCTGTTTCCGCCGGTGCTCGTGCTGGATGCGCCGGACGACAGCGCCCTGATGCGCGACGAGATCTTCGGCCCGATCCTGCCGATCCGCACCTATCGCGCAATCGACGACGCGATCGCGTACGTCAACACACACGATCGACCGCTGGCGCTGTATCCCTTCAGTTGCGATCGTGCGACGGTCGAACGCATTCTCGAGTGCACCTTGCCTGGCGGGGTCAGTGTCAACGACACGCTGCTGCATTTCGGCGTGCATGCATTGCCCTTCGGCGGCATCGGGCCCAGCGGCATGGGCGCGATCCATGGTCGCGCCGGCTTCGATACCTTCAGCAAGCTGCTGCCGGTCTTCCGGCAATCGCGGTTTGCAGCGAGCGACTGGATCAAGCCGCCGTATCAGGGGTTGGTGGATCGGATGATCCGGTTCCTGGCGAAGTAGTTTTGCTCGTCATCCCCGCGAAGGCGGGGATCCAGTGAGTTTGCTGTTGCCTTGAATCAAACGCTTCCGCTTTTGGCGGGTGAAAAGTAACCCGCCAAAGGCGAAAGCGTTTTAAGACAAGCAACAACAACTCAAAGCGCATGCCCGAACTGCTGCCGGAACTGTTCGGCGAACTGGGCGTAGGTGAAGCGCTGGTTCTGGGTGCCGGGATGCTCGATCTTGAGCGCGCCCATCAGCGAGGCCATGCGGCCGCAGGTCGGCAGGTCGTACTTGCGCATCAATCCAAAGATCAGGCCGGCGCGATAGGCATCGCCGCAGCCGGTGGGATCGGTGATGCGGCGTTCGTGCGCCGGCGGGATCGCGTGCGTCTGCTCGCGGGTGTGGATCAGCGAGCCACGCGGGCCTTGCGTGGTGATGTAGGCGGTGACCTTGCCGGCGATGGTTTTTGCGTCCCAGCCGGTACGCTCCTGCAACAGGGTGGATTCGTAGTCGTTGACGACGACGTAATCGGCCTGTTCGATGAAGTGGCGGAACTCCTCGCCATTGAACAGCGGCAGCGCCTGGCCCGGATCGAAGATGAAGGGGATGCCGCATTCCTTGAATTCGCCCGCGTGCTGCAGCATGGCATCGCGGCCATCGGGGGCGACGATGCCGAAGGTGACGCCGTCGACGTCACGCACGTGGTTCTCGTGGCTGCGCATCATCGCGCCGGGATGGAATGCGGTGATCTGGTTGTCGTCCAGGTCGGTGGTGATGAATGCCTGCGCGGTGAACAACTCCGGCAGCTCCCTGACCTGCTCCAGGCGGATGCCCTGCTCGCTGAACCATTGCCGATAAGGGCCGAAATCCTGTCCGACCGTCGCCATCGGGATCGGGTCGTCGCCGAGCAGCCTGAGGTTGTAGGCGATGTTGCCTGCGCAGCCGCCGAACTCGCGGCGCATCCGCGGCACCAGGAAGGACACATTGAGGATGTGGACCTTGTCCGGGAGGATGTGGTTCTTGAACTGGTCCTGGAACACCATGATGGTGTCGTAAGCCAGGGAACCGCAGATCAGCGCAGACATGGCAAGCCTCGGAATGCCGTGGCGGACCGGCAGGGCGGAATCGGGTGATGGGGTCGAAGTCCGGCAGGGCCGGCGGCGCGTAGGGTAGCCCTTCACCCCGCGTGGGGCCAGTCGCGCCGGCGATTGCCGGTGCGGAGAGAGCGGGCATGCTCTTCGAGGCAAGTCTCCAAGCCGGTCACCGACGTGCGTGCCGATATAAACCCCGACGTAAATCCGCGACCTGCGTAGTTGCCCGGGTGGGGGGCGGTTGTTAGGCTAGTCCATCCCCTGTGCGCTCTTGCCGAGCGCTCCCCCGCGCGGACGGCGACTTTCCTTTGGAGCGCCCGGCCGGCCTTGTTCTGCACCCTGACGGACCTCCTCCCCCGATGTTCAAGAAGTTCCGCGGCATGTTCTCCAACGACCTGGCCATCGACCTGGGCACGGCCAACACCCTCATCTATGTGCGCGGCCAGGGCATCGTGCTGAACGAGCCGTCGGTGGTGGCGGTGCGTCAGGACCGCGTCGGCACCGGGCCGCGTTCGGTCGCGGCGGTCGGTACCGAGGCCAAGCAGATGCTGGGCCGCACGCCGGGCAACATCACCACGATCCGGCCGATGAAGGATGGCGTCATCGCCGACTTCACCTACACCGAGGAAATGCTCAAGCACTTCATCCGCAAGGTGCACAAGTCGCGCTTCCTGCGGCCGAGCCCGCGGGTGGTGGTGTGCGTGCCGTGCGGTTCGACCCAGGTCGAACAGCGCGCGATCAAGGAATCCGCGCTCGAAGCCGGCGCGCGCCAGGTGTCGCTGATCGAGGAGCCGATGGCGGCTGCGATCGGCGCCGGCATGCCGGTGACCGAGGCGCGCGGCTCGATGGTCGTGGACATCGGCGGCGGCACCACCGAGGTCGCCGTCATCGCGCTCAACGGCATCGTCTATTCGCAGTCGGTGCGCATCGGCGGCGACCGCTTCGACGAATCGATCATCGCCTACGTGCGCCGCAGCCACGGCATGCTGATCGGCGAATCGACCGCGGAGCGGATCAAGATCGAGATCGGTTGTGCGTACGCGCAGGAGCACGTGCGCGAGACCGAGGTCTCCGGCCGCCATCTCGCCGAAGGCGTGCCGAAGATGATCAAGATCAACTCCAACGAAGTGCTGGACGCGCTGCGCGAGCCGCTGGCTGGCATCGTCAGCGCGATCCGCCAGGCGCTGGAGCAGACGCCGCCGGAACTGTGTGCCGATGTCGCCGAGCGTGGCATCGTCTTGACCGGCGGCGGCGCCATGCTGCGCGATATCGATCGCCTGATCAGCGAACAGACCGGCCTGCATGTGCAGGTCGCCGACGATCCGCTGACCTGCGTCGCACGCGGCGGTGGTCGCGCGCTCGAGTTGCTGGACATGCATGGCAACGAGTTTTTTGCACCGGAATAAACGCGGGAATGGGGAATGAGGGAAAGCGAATGGAGTGCATGCTGTCGCACGCGCGCGTCCGTGCGCGCGACGCCGGCTCCCTGACGGCCAAAGCCGGCTTCGACCGCTCCCGTTCTTGTTGCTTGACCTCCTGACGTGCCCACCTACGCCGGCCCTTCCGCTGCCCGCCCCGGTGATGTTGCCGGCACCTTGCGCTTGCTGGCGTACCTCGCGTTGGCGATTACGCTGATCGTGCTCGACCATCGCGGTGGCTGGCTGGCGCACCTGCGTGCCCGCAGCGAAGTGGCCGTGCAACCGCTGTGGTGGCTGGCAGGATTGCCGGGACGCATTGGCGACAACGTCCGCGATGACGCCTCCACGCATGCGCGCCTGTCCGACGAGAACCGTGTGTTGCGCAATGCGCAGCTGATCAGTGGCGCACGCCTTGCGCGCCTGCAGGCCGCGGCGGTGGAAAACGCACGGCTGCGCGGGCTGTTGGGGGCAGGGCAACGTGGTGGGCTCGACGTGCAGCTCGCGCCGATCCTTGACATCGATCTGGATCCGACCCGGCAGCGGCTGGTGCTCGATGCCGGCAGCCGCGATGGCGTGCAGGTCGGCCAGAGCGTGATCGACGCCGGTGGCCTGCTCGGGCAGATCATCGCGGTGGAGGCGGGCACCGCCACCGTGCTGCTGATCACCGATCCCGACCATGCGGTGCCGGTCGTCATCGCCCGCACCGGCGTGCGCCTGGTCGCCTATGGCAAGGGCCACGGCGACCGGCTGGAACTCGCCAACATTCCGCTGTCCAGCGACATCAAGCCCGGCGACAGCATCGTGACCTCAGGCTTGGGTGGCCGCTTCCCGGCCGGATTCCCGGTCGGCACCGTGCTGGCATTGCGCCCGGACGACAGCCGGTCGTTCCTGGTCGGCGACCTCAAGCCGGCGGCGCAGCTGGACCGCGGGCGCGACGTGTTGTTGCTGCGCCAGCGCGAAGGCTCGGCTGCGCCAGTTGCGGCAGCAGGCGCTGACGGCGGGGTGGGGGCAGCAACGCCAGCAAAACCCGCTGTCGACACCCCCCCAAACAAACCGCGGCTGACGGCGACGGTTCCCACGCAACCCCCGCCCAACCCGCTGCTGCCGGCATCGCCCGGGGAGCGGAAGCCGCGGCCGCCTGCCGTCGCGGCGCCGCGTCGATGACCCGCGCCCGCAACCAGTGGCTGCTGCCGCTCAGCGTGTTCATGGCGCTGCTGCTCGGATTGCTGCCGTTGCCGGCGGCGTTGCAACCGTTCCGACCGTACTGGCTGGCCCTCGTGGTGGCGTATTGGGTGATCGAGGATCCCGACCGCGCCGGCCTGGGCTTTGCCTTTGCTCTGGGTGTGCTCGCCGATCTGGCGTTTGGCGGCCTGCTCGGCGAACAGGCGCTGCGGCTGACGGTGATGGCCTTCATCCTGCAGCGCTTCCGTGCGCAATTGCGCTTCTTCCCGCTGTCGCAGCAGGCGCTGGCGATCGGCGGGCTGCTGCTCAACGATCGCGTGGTCAGCGGCGCGGTGCACCTCGCGCTGGGCGAGCCACAGTTGCCGTGGAATTTCTGGTGGGCGGCGCTGCTGGGCATGCTGCTGTGGGCGCCGTTGTTCCTGCTGCTCGATACGTTGCGACTCCGTCGCCGGCCCTGAGGACATGGGTCAGCGTCGGCGGCAATTGAAACAACCCGGGGCGGAGGCTGCACAGTTCCGCAGGCGCGCGGTGATCGGATATGCCGTCGTGGTGTTGGCGCTGGGCGGACTCGGCCTGTGGTACTTCAAGCTGCAGGTCATCGACCACGCCGACTACGCCACGCGCTCGGAAGCCAACCGGGTCAAACCGCGGCCGGTGATCCCGGGACGCGGGCTGATCCTGGACCGCAAGGGCCGCATCCTCGCCGACAACGTGCCCGCATTCCGCCTCGACGTGGTGCCCGAGCAGGTCGGCGACATCCCGCAATTGATCGCGCGGTTGTCGAAGATCATCGCGCTCAGTCCCGACGACATCGCCCATTTCAACGCCGACCGCGCCGCCACCCGCGGCTTCCGGCCGGTGACCCTGAAGCTGCGCATCAACGACGAGGAGGCCGCGCGTTTCGCGGTTGACCGTTGGCGCTATCCCGGCGTCGAGCTCGTGCCTTACCTCAACCGCCGCTATCCCTACGGCGCGCTGTTCGCGCACGTGGTCGGCTATGTCGGCCGCATCGACCAGGCGGACCTGGCGAAACTGGGCGAGATCAGCACCGCCTTCACCCACACCGGCAAGGGCGGGATCGAGCGCTATTACGAGGACGCGTTGCGCGGCAGCATCGGCTACGAGCAGGTCGAGACCAATGTCGAAGGCCGCGCCCTGGGCACCGTCGGCCGCGTCCCGGCGGTGCCCGGCGCCGACTTGCGGCTGTCGATCGATCTCGACCTGCAACGGGCGACGGTGGAGGCGTTCGGCGACTTCGACGGCTCCGCGGTCGCGGTCGATCCGCGCACTGGCGAAATCCTGGCGATGGTCAGCCTGCCGAGTTTCGATCCGAACCTGTTCGTCAACGGCATTTCGCAGGCCGACTACCGTTCACTGATGGACAACCCGTCGCGGCCACTGTTCAACCGCAACGTGCTCGGTGGCGGGCCGCCGGGCTCGACGGTCAAACCCTTCATCGGCCTGGCCGGGCTGGACAGCGGCTTGCGCCGGCCGGAAGACAAGGTGTTCTCGACCGGCGAGTTCCATATCCCTGGGCAGCGCCGAGGCTATCGCGATGCGCACGGCGGCGAAGGCTGGACCGACCTGCGCAAGTCGATCGCGCAGTCGGTCAACTTCTACTATTACAAGCTCGCCTACGACATGGGCATCGACCGCTTCGACCAGTGGTTGCGCAAGTACGGATTTGGCGAAACCACCGGCATCGACTTGATGGGCGAAACCGAAGGCATCCTGCCGTCGCCGGCGTGGAAGGCGAAACACAGCAAGGAGCCGTGGTACGTCGGTGAGACGGTGATCGCCGGCATCGGCCAGGGTTACTGGAAAGTGACCCTGCTGCAGCTCGTGCGCGCGACCGCGTCGCTGGCCGATAACGGCATGCGCCATCGCCTGCACCTGGTGCAGCAGCGCCGCGATGGCTACAACACGCAATGGCACGCGTTGCCGCAACCTGCGCCGGTGCGCATCACCGACAACCCCGGGCATCTGCGCGCGGTGCAGGAGGGGATGATGGGCACCATGCAGCCCGGCGGCACCGGTGCCGAGGTCGGGCGCAACGCGCAATACCTGATCGCCGGCAAGACCGGCACCGCGCAGAACGTCGGCCGCAAGGGCAACATCAGCCTCAACCCGCATGCGCTGCCACTGTCGCTGCGCCACCAGGCGTGGTTCATCGGCTACGCGCCGGCCGACAATCCGACGATCGCGGTCGCGGTGATGGTCGAGCACGGCGGCTTCGGTGCCAGTACCGCCGGCCCGATCGCGCGCAAGATCATGGATGCGTGGTTATTGGGAAAGACGCCGGAACCTGAGCGTAATCCGGAGATTGTCGCCACGCGGACGGGGGCTGCCAGCGTCGATATCGATGCGATCCCGTCGCCGGCCGTCGTGACATCTGCATCCGCACCTGCCGCGCCGCCGGCAACGCCTTGAACATCATCCTGCGCTGGTTGTTCGACATCCTCGCGCGACAGGTGCGCACGCTCGACTGGCTGCTGTGCCTGGCATTGCTGGCATTGATGGGCATCGGCCTGGCGGTGCTGTACAGCGCCGGCAACGAGTCGCCGCGGCTGGTGATGGCGCAGGGCTTGCGTTATGCAGTCGGCTTCGTCGCGATGTGGGCGCTGTCGCGCGTTCCGCCCAACCGCCTGCGCAACGCGACGCCGCTGGCGTTTGTCGCGACGTTGCTGCCGTTGCTGCTGGTGCTGGCGATCGGCACCGGCAAGCACGGTCGTCTGTGGATCGACCTGAAGGTGTTCTATTTTCAACCGGCGGAACTGCTCAAGCTGAGCTTGCCGATGATGGCCGCGTGGTACCTCAATCGCGAGATCCTGCCGCCGCGGTTTCGGGTAGTGCTGGTAGCCGCGGCAATCGTTGGACTGCCGACGGTGCTGATCCTGCTGCAGCCGGACTTCGGCACCGCGATGCTGGTCGGCATCAGTGGTGCGTTCGTGCTGTTTCTTGCGGGGCTGTCGTGGTGGTGGTTCGCCGCTGCTGCCGGCGGGGTTGCCGGTATCGCGCCGGTGGCGTGGTTCTGGCTGCTGCGTCCCTACCAGAAGGATCGCATCCTGACCTTCCTGAACCCCGAGTCCGATCCGCTGGGCACCGGCTGGAACATCATCCAGTCCAAGATCGCGATCGGGTCTGGCGGCTGGACCGGCATGGGTTGGGGCCATGGCTCGCAATCGCACCTGGACTACCTGCCCGAACACACCACCGATTTCGTGTTCGCGGTGTTGAGCGAGGAATTCGGCTGGCTCGGCGTGGCGACCGTGCTCCTGTTGTACCTGTTCGTGGTCGGACGTTGCCTGTGGATCGCCAGCGAAGCACGTGATGGATTTTCGCGACTGCTCGCCGGCAGCCTCGCGTTGTCGCTGTTCGTGTACGTGATCGTCAACGGCGGAATGATCGCGGGGTTGCTGCCGGTAGTTGGTGTGCCGATGCCGTTGTTGAGTTATGGCGGGACGTCGGCGGTGTCGTTGCTGGCGGGGCTGGGTGTAGTGATGTCGGTGCGGGCGCACAAGCCGGTGCACGGGCATTGATCCGCTGTTCCTTCTCCCCGCGTTGTTCGCGGGGAGAAGGTGCCCATGCTTTGAACGGCGTGGGCGGATGAGGGGCGCTTTTGCTCGTCATCGCTCGCGAAGCCTAAAGTGACTTTCAACTGAACACGCAAGGGACTTGAGCCTGCGGAATCACATGCTAACCTCGTGCTGATGAATCGACGCGCATTGTTCTTCTCGTTGCCGCTCGCACTTGCTGCCTGCGTCACACAGGCGCCACCGCCTGCATCGAGGGTGGTCTCGCCGCAGATACCTGTGGTTACGCCAGCGACCATGTTGCTGCCACCGGTGCCGCAGCCGCCGGAGCGGCCGGTTGCGCCGACGACGGTCACCGATCCGCTGCTGCCGCAGGCGCAGCGTGTCGATGCCTTCGTCGACTACACGGCAAACACCTATGGCATCGCGCCGCAGACGATCCGCGACGGGCTGGCGAAGGCGCAATTCCTGCAGCGCACAGTCGACATCATTTCGCGTCCCGCCGAAGCCGTGCGCCCGTGGCGCGACTACCGGCCGATCTTCCTCAACGATGCCCGCATCGCAGGCGGCGTTGCCTTCTATGCGGAGAACCGCGCAGCGCTCGATCGCATCGCCGCTTCGAGCGGCGTGCCGGCGCAATACATCGTCGCGATCATCGGTGTGGAAACCAACTACGGCAAGAACACCGGCAACTATCGCGTGCTCGATGCGCTGTACACGCTCGCGTTCGGCTATCCCAAGCGTGCGCCGTTCTTCGCCGGTGAACTCGCGCAATTGTTCGCGCTTGGCAGGGACGAACACATCGATGTCGCCGCGCTCAATGGCAGTTACGCCGGCGCGATGGGGTGGGGCCAGTTCATGCCGTCGAGCTATCGACTCTGGAGCAAGGATGGCGACGGCGACGGCAAGCGCGACCTGATCAACGACAAGGCCGACGTCTTCGCCTCGATCGCGAATTATTTCGTCGTCCACGGTTGGCGACACGATGGCCCGGTCGCGGCGCGCGCCATGCGTGATGCTGGCGCTGGCGATTTCATTCCCGACACGATCGATCCGGTCTATCCGTTGGCTGCGCTCGCGCAACGCGGCTATCACCCGCAGCCGGGCGAAGCCGTGCCGGCCGCTGGTGCCGCCGAAGGCGCAACGCTGGTCACCCTCGATGGCGAGGCCGGCAAGGAGTACTGGCTCGGCTATCGCAACTTCTACGTGATCACCCGCTACAACCATTCGCCGATGTACGCGATGGCCGTGTACCAGCTGGCGCAGGCGATCCGGGCAGGCAGCGGCGGTGCATGAGGATTGGCGCATGAGGATTGGCGCATGAGGATCGGTGCATGAGGATCGGTGCATGAAAGCTGGCGCGCTCGCGGCAATTGCCGTCTTCGCCCTGGCCGCCTGCAGCGGCGCGCCGAAGAAGGCGCCGACACCGACGACGACCCGTATCGAAGCGCGATCCGTCCCGCCCACGACGGCGCGCGCAACGCGCAAGTCGCCGTACGCGCGCGCGCTGGAAGACATCAGCAAGCGTGGCAACTACACCCGGGGCGGCCTGTACGCGCCGGAGATCCAGGACAGCGCGCCTGAAGGCCTGCCCGATGTCGACCTGATCCCGGAACCCGAGGTCACGGCCGAGTCGCGTTCGCACTACGGCAACCGGTCGCCCTACGTGGTGCTCGGCAAGACCTACAACGTGATCGACGATCCATCGCGCTATGAAGAGGTCGGTCTCGCGTCGTTCTACGGCAACAAGTTCCACGGCCGCCGCACGTCCAACCTGGAGGTGTATGACATGTATGCCTTCAGCGCGGCGAGCAAGACGTTGCCGCTGCCGAGCTATGCGCGCGTCACCAACCTGGCCAACGGCAAATCCGTGATCGTGCGGGTGAATGACCGCGGCCCGTTCCACGAAGGCCGCATCATCGACTTGAGTTACGCCGCCGCAGTGAAACTCGGCGTCGACCGCGCCGGCACCGCCCGCGTCGAAGTCAAGGGCCTGAGTGCCGGTGACGCTGTCGTGTCGAAGAAGTCGGCAAAAGAGCCGTATGACGCGGTCGCCGCACGCGCCGTGCCGTCACCACCGTCACTGCTGCCGCCCGGCGTGCATATCGCCACCGGCAAGCCTGCCCTGAGCGCAGACGCACGGCCACCAACGGCGAGCGCGATCGACCATCTGCTCGCAGCGTTGCCCGTCGCCAGCGCCAATGCGGGTGAGCGCTCCGCGCAAGCCGCCACGCCAGCCCCAGCTGTATTGAATCGCTCGCCTGCAGCGGCGCAGGCCAATGTGAGCCAGCGTTTCGACATGCGTCAGGATGGCCGCACCATGACCGCCGACGAGTTCGACGCCTGGATGCGCGCGCGGCGCATGCGCGTGGCCACCGGCAAGCCGGGGCTGCCGGACAAGACCATGCTGGCATCGGCATCGGCATCGGCACCGGCTACGCAGCCACCGCACGCGGTTGCGCCAATCGCCAGCGAAATCACAACGCCCACGCCCACGCCGCGCGCCGATACCCGGCTGACGCCCGCGCCCGCAGTCACCGGCAATGCCCTGACGTTCCAGGTCGCCAGCTTTGCCGCACGCACCAACGCCGAGCACGCGCTGGCCATGCTCAGCGGTGCCGGCATTGATGGGGCCCGCCTGCTCGATGCCGATGCCAATGGCCGCAAGGTCTGGCGTTTGCGCGTCGGTCCGGTCGATCCGGGCGCGGCGCCGGCGCTGGTCGCGCGCATTCAGGATCTGGGCTTCGGCCAACCACAGCGCGTGCGCGAGTAAACTCGCACAGCGCGTTTTTCCTGAAATCTTTCAATCCGGTCACGGACGGCCGGCCATCCGGAGTCCGTTGTCTTGAAGCATGTGTTTAAGCAATCCCGTTTCGTCCTTGCCGCCCTGACCACGGTCGTGGTCGGGCTCGCCTTCGCGCAGACCCCGGCGATTCCGCAACCTGCGGTGCTCAAACCGGCTTCCAGCGGGCCGACCGCGCTCAGCGATGCCTTGCCGATCCCACCGCCACCCGCGCCCAAGACCTCGGCCGCGTGGGTGTTGATGGACTTCGCCACCGGACAGATCCTTGCCGGCGAGAATTACGACGTCCGCCACGAGCCGGCCAGCATCACCAAGGTGATGACGTCCTACGTGATCGCCGCCGAGATGGCTGCCGGCAAGGTCAAGCCCGACGACCAGGTGATGATGAGCGAGCACGCCTGGCGCGAGGGCGGCGCCGGTACCGAGGGCAGCTTCAGCGGCTTTGCCGTCAACAAGACCGCGCCACTGGTGGAGATGGAAAAGGGCATGGTCGTGCAGTCCGGCAACGACGCCGCGATCGCCCTGGCCGAGCATGTCGCCGGCAGCGAGGACGCCTTCGCTTCGCTGATGAACGCCTACGCCACGCGCATCGGCATGACCGGTTCGCACTTCGTCAATCCGCACGGGCTGTCGGCCGAGGGCCACTACTCGACCGCGCACGATCTTGCGTTGCTCGGGCGCGCGCTGATCCATGATTTCCCGGTGGCGTATTCGTACAACAAGATCAAGGAATTCACGGTCGGCCCGATCACCCAGCCCAACCGCAACCTGCTGTTGTGGCGCGATCCGTCGGTCGACGGGATCAAGACCGGCCATACCGACAAGGCGGGCTACTGCCTGATGGCCTCGGCCCAGCGCGGCGACCAGCGCCTGATCAGCGTCGTGCTCGGCGACACCAGCGAGAACCAGCGCGCGGTTGACAGCCAGGCGCTGCTCAACTGGGGCTTCCGCTTCTACGAGACCCACAAGCTCTATGACGCCGGCAAGCAGATCGCCAGGCAGAAGGTGTGGAAGGGTGCCGTCGGCGAAGTGCAACTCGGCCTCGCCGAGCCGATGTTGATCAGCATGCCGCGCGGCAAATACGCACAGCTCAAGCCGGCGATGGACGTGCCGAAAACGCTCGTGGCGCCGATCGCCAAAGGCCAGAAGATCGGCATGGTGAAGGTGTCACTCGACGGGAAGATCATCGCCCAGCGCCCGCTGGTCGCGCTGAACGCGGTCGAGCAGGGCGGCTTCTTCAAGCGGCTATGGGATGAATTCTGGATGTGGTGGGAGTCGGTTTGAGCGCGTAGCGTCTGCGACTCTTGCAAAAAAAGCCGGCGCAAGCCGGCTTTTTTGTGACTTCCGATCGTCATCCCCGCGAAGGCGGGAATCGAGTGCATTTAGTTCTTGAATCAGACGCTTCCGCCGTTGGTGGGTCACTTTTCTTTGATGGCGCCCAAAGAAAAGTAACCAAAAGAAAGGGCGCTTCCCCGACAAAGCTAACCGGGCTGTTTGATTGGTGAAGGGACTTTTCTACGCGACATCCTGTCGCGGAGAAAAACAGCGCACATCCATGTGCGCTGCCCTCCGGGTCTGCAGGTGACTGCGTTGAGCAAGTATTTTTAGCGACAAGAGCTAAAAGACAAACCCAGTCAAACTGGGGGCTGAACCGTGTCTCTTCGGTTGCTTCTAAGCGCGAATGACATCACGAGACAACCCGCAAGACCCCGTAGGGGCGGCGCGCAGGACGCGCGCCGTTTTCAGCCGAGCCATGGATGGCGAGTCTGAAAATCCTCGAGGAGAACGAAATGACTGGTGAGCTCTGTCGGAAAAGGCTGCTTTCTTTTGCTTACTTTTCTTTGCAGCCTTTCAAAGAAAAGTGACCCGCCGACGGCGGAAGCGTTTGATTGAAACAAACGCAAAACAGGCAGCGACGAACCCGGAAGATCACTCTTGCGAATACCGCCATCCAAGAACATCACAGCCGCACGAAATACGGAATCGCCATCAGCAGCGCACCAACCACCACCGTCGCCCACACGTTCGAGATGAAATACGGGAACACCATCAGCAACAACCCGCAGGCCAGCGGCACCATGGCCCCTTGGCGCTTTCCATAGATGAAGAAACCCATCCCGATCGAGCCGAAAATCACGCCCCACAACAGTGTCGCCATGCCCATGCAGATCGTCCTCGCCGGCGGCCCGGCTGTGGGTCCTGATCTTACCCAGCACGCAGGCTCCCGAGCGCACAAGCCGCTGCTTCGCGGCGCGGTTGGGTTCGCGCAAGAGCGGCCGCATAATCAACCCATGGACATCCAATCCGACAACCCCGAGCACGGCTTCCAGTTCCCCGGCGAATTCGAGATCACGGCGATGGGACCGGCTGGCAGTGGCCTGGAGGAGCAGATTCCGGCGCTGCTGGAGGCCGCGGGCCTGCTGGTGCTGCACGAAACCGTGGCGAGCCGCGAATCCAGTGGCGGCAAGTTCGTGTCGATCAAGCTGAGCTTCCGCGCCGAGTCGCGCGAGCAATACGACGTCGCCCATGCGGTGCTGCGCGAGCACCCGGAAGTGAAGTGGACGATCTGAAGTGGCTGGTCTGAAGTGGCTGATCCCAAGTGGCTGATCCCAAGTGGCTGATCCGAAGTGGCTGATCCGAAGTGGATGAGATAGCGGGGCCGCGTTTGAGGGACTGTCTCGTCCGCGACCTCGGTCGCCAGCCCTATGAACCGGTCTGGCGCGCCATGCAACGCTTCACCGACGCCCGCGATGAGGACACCAGCGACGAGCTCTGGCTGGTCGAGCACGATCCCGTCTTCACCCTCGGCCAGGCCGGAAAGCCCGAGCACGTGCTGCTGCCCGGCGAGATCCCGGTGATCCACGTCGATCGCGGCGGCCAGGTGACCTATCACGGCCCCGGCCAACTGGTTGCCTATCCGCTGCTCGACCTGCGCCGGCTGAAACTGGGTGTGCGCGAATACGTCAACCGGATCGAGCAGGCGCTGATCGACACCCTGGCCGACTGGCAGATCGCCGCCGCACGTCGCGAGGGCGCGCCCGGCGTGTACGTCGAGGACGCCAAGATCGCCGCGCTCGGCATCCGCGTGCGCCGCGGCTGCAGCTTCCACGGGCTGGCCTTCAACATCGCCATGGATCTGGAGCCTTTCCAGCGCATCAATCCCTGCGGTTACCAAGGGCTGCAGGTGACGTCGATGCTAGAATTGCGCGGCGTTTCCAGTGTCGAAGCGGTCAAGCCGCAGTTACTGGAACACCTCGCCGGACAGTTTGGTTTGCGTGTGCAGGCAGCGCCGCCACCGGACCTCGCCGTCCCCGCACCGCAAGCCGTCTGATGCAGATGACCCGCCTCCCATGACTGAATCCGCCGCCAAGATCATTCCCTTGACCGTCATCGGCGAAGCCGCGTCCCTGCAGCCGGCCGCGCCCCACCCGGGCGTGCTCGAGGCCGGCGTGAAGCAGGTCGCCGGCGACAAGATCGCGCGCTCGCCGGTGTCGTTCGCCGACGTCCCGGTGCTGCGCAAGCCGTCGTGGATCCGGGTGCGGATTCCGTCGGG